>JBEKLE010000329.1:0-7491 GCA_050010355.1 Rhodopila sp.
GACAAATTCCTCGCCCTCAAGCCGATGAACTGCCCCTGCCACATCCAGATTTTCCGCCAGGGGATGCGGTCCTACCGCGAACTTCCCCTGCGCATGGCCGAGTTCGGCTCCTGCCACCGCTATGAACCGTCCGGCGCCCTGCACGGCATCCTGCGGGTCCGAGCCTTCACCCAGGACGACGCGCATATCTTTTGTACGGAAGCGCAGATCGCGGCCGAAACGGCACGTTTCATCGCATTGCTCTCGACCGTCTACACCGATTTCGGCTTCCCGGACTTCCGCATCAAATTCGCCGACCGCCCGGAAGCCCGCATCGGTTCCGACGAACTCTGGGATCAGGCCGAAGGCGCCCTGCGCGAGGCCTGCGCCCTTGCCGGCGTCGAGTACGAACTGAACCCCGGCGAGGGCGCCTTCTATGGCCCCAAGCTGGAATTCGTCCTGCGCGACGCCATCGGCCGGGATTGGCAATGTGGCACTCTGCAGGTCGATCCAAACCTGCCCGAACGCCTCGACGCCGAATATGTCGGCGAGGACGGCGCTCGTCACCGTCCCATCATGCTGCACCGCGCCATCCTGGGCAGCTTCGAGCGCTTCATCGGGATCCTGATCGAGCAGTACGCCGGCCGTTTCCCGCTCTGGCTCGCTCCGGTCCAGGTGGTGGTCGCGACGATCGTTTCGGACGCCGACGACTACGCAACCGAAGCCGCCGCCGCCTTCGCCCGTGCCGGCCTGGCCGTCAACACCGACCTGACCAACCAGAAGATCAACGCCAAAGTTCGTGAACACAGTCTCGCGCACGTCCCTGTGCTGGCCGTGGTCGGCCGGAAAGAGGCGGAAACCCGCACGGTTGCGCTGCGGCGGCTGGGAAGTCCGGCGCAGGAGGTCCTTCCGCTGGACGAAGCGGTTGCCAGACTTGCATCTGAAGCAGCACCGCCCGATCTAATATCAGGCAATGTGGCTTGATTTTAGGCCCGCCTTCCGCTCACACTACCGGATGGTTGTCGGCACGCGCATCACGGCGCTGCCGGCGACCGTCGTAACAGAGACAGGAGAGAACGATAGCCAGAGGACCAATGGCCGCCCCGCCAACCCGCGACGGCCCACGCGTGAACGAAGAAATCCGCATTCCACAGGTTCGCCTGATCGATCAGGACGGAGAAATGCAGGGCGTCCTGACCGTGCGGGAGGCGATGCAGCGCGCCTTCGCCGTCGGCCTTGACCTGGTGGAGATCAGCCCGAACGCCGATCCGCCGGTCTGCAAGATCCTGGATTTCGGCAAATTCAAATACGAACAGCAAAAAAAGCGGAACGAAGCCAAGAAAAAGCAAAAAGTCATCGAAATCAAAGAGATAAAAGTTCGCCCGAACATCGATGAGAACGACTATCAGGTGAAGATGCGCGCCATGAAGTCGTTCATCGAGGAAGGCGACAAGGTAAAGGTGACGCTGCGCTTCCGTGGCCGCGAGATGGCCCACCAGGACATCGGCGTTCGCGTGCTGGAGCGGATCCGGGCAGAGATGGATACGACCTCAAAGGTCGAGCAGATGCCCAGGATGGAAAATCGTCAGATGGTGATGGTCCTTTCGCCGAGGTGACGCGCGGCGAATTTCCTTGTCCCCAACGCTACTTGGGGACCCGGTTTTATTTCGTTATGTAATCAAAATGGCGGAGGAACCTAGAAGCGCGACCACCCCGTCGTTGCATACAGATCCAATGCGACTGCTCACTCGCGTTAGCAAAGGGCGAGGTGAATGGCTGCAAAGGGTCGAGAGCGGGCAGTCTGCTTTGGCTCTACCGCCGAGGGAAACGGACGTTCCGTCGATGGCCTGGGCTCACCGGAAGCCATCCGAATTCGAGCGCGTAGATCGACAGGCAGACATCGACCCTCCTTGACTTGTTCATGCTTCAAAATCCAGATCGGCCATCGGACCTCCATCGGTCGATCCCGAACGCACCGTCTTCAACTGGTTGCGGCTCGCGGCGGACGCCCGCACCGCCATCTTTTCGAACTGGACTCTGGACCGCGTCATGGCGGGAGCAGCGCGTCGACCAAGGCCTCGATCTCGGCTGCGATGCCGTCTTCCGCGAGGGCAGCGCGGATGGCACGACGCTTGGCGGTGAAGTGGTGGGCATCGGTCAGGGAAACGCGGGCAGCCACGGTTTCGGCACGGCTGGCCGCGGCTGCGAGGTCGCGGTGCAGGACCTCGGTGTCGTCGTATTCGGGGATGGGCAGAGTCCAAACCAGATTGTCGAAATCACGTTTGTCGCGCTGGCCGTGCGGCTGCAGGTCCGTGATCTTGGCAAGTACGGCGGCACTGTTGAGGATCGCGATCAGGTAACCGGCTTCCGCTGATGAACGGACGCTTGCCCAATAGGCCTTGTGGTCGACGATTGCATCTGTGACGAGCAGCCTGACAGCGCTCAACCGCGTTCCGGCTTTGGTGTAGAGAACTCTTTCGACTGCGGCGGCTTGCGATTGTCCGGACAGCGTCCGCATGTGATCCAATCGCGACGACAGCGTCATACGTGGCTGTCCGTCCGCTTGCTTATTTGCGTGCGCCGCCCATTTTGCCTCCACGTCGGTCAGCCACTCGGATAGATGCCGGTGACCTTCGGCGCGAGCGGCGGCAGCGTCGAGCACCTTGCCGCCACTCAGCGGGATCACCGCTGTAACGGTATCGAGCATCCGAAACGGTGCAACGCTCTCGCCCAGGGCGAGCGGACGCAGGAACTCGGCTTCGACCGGCCCGTGCGGCGGCTCGACGGTCGTCCAGGGATGCTTGTCGAGCCGGCCGGCGCGGCCCTGCATGATGGGGGCATGGGCCGATCGCCCCAACCGGCTCACGGGTGCCGGATCAACGATGAAGAAACGGCGCGGGACGATCGTCGCGCCTTGGCGAAAGCGGGATCGATAGGGCGAGACGCCGACCAGTGTCCGTGGACGCGGCCAGGGGACGCGGCTGTGCGTCAGGGCGCGTGCCGCCTCCGCCTCGTGGGCGTCGCGCCGGGTGAGGCGCCCCTCCCAGCGGTCGATCTCGGACGGGTGCGGGCCAGCCATCTCACGGCGGCCGAACAGCACGCAGGTGCTGGTCGTGCTGCTGCCCGATTGCGCGCCGAAGATCGGCCAGACACGTTCCAGCGCCCAGGCGCCGGTCAGGCGGACACGCGCCTCCCCCATCCGGCCGGCGCGCAGCCCGGCGAACACCGGCGCGTTTAGCGCCGCGTAGGGCAGCACGAAGGCGATCCGGCCGCCGGAACGCAGGTAGCGCTCCGCGCAGCGCGCCCAAAACAGCGCCCACACGTCCTGCTGCGTCGCGAGGCTGCCGCCGACCCACAACTCGTAGACGCGCAGGGCTTCGCGAAGCCTGTCCTTCATGCCGGCGCTGAGGTGGCGATAGACGATCCACGGCGGGTTGCCGACCACCACGTCGGCGCGCTGCTCGGCGCGGGAGAGCCAGACGGGACGGGCAAGGTTCCGGAAAACGAACGTCCAGATGCCATTGCGCCCGGCGCGATAGAGCGATTGGAGCTGCGCGAAGGTCTGCGCCAGCGCGTCGGCGTCCTCGGCGCTCGCGCCCTCGATCCGGCGCAGCGCCTGACCGACAGCCTCCGGCGTCGCCTCGTCGGCAAGACCGCGGTTCAGTTCGTCAAGGCCGGATTCGAACGCGGCCTGATGCTCTGCGAAACCAAGCGGAATCCGCAGCGGCCGAGCCTCGCCGGGAACATCGATAGTCACGTCGGTTCGATCCACGAAGCGGCGCAAGTTCCATTGCATGGCGTCGCCTAGGAACACCGGCACGGTCAACCTGGGTGGTCCAGCCCGAAGCAGTGGCCCCATCGCCAACAGCCAGGTGACGCGAGCCAAGGTGACCGCGACGGGGTGCACGTCCAGGCCCCGCACCTGATTGGCGCAGCATTCGACGATCCGCCGCTCGGTCCACCCCGCCTCGCGCCCGGCACTGATCAGGCGGCGAAGCGCGTGGAAAAGAAAGGTGCCCGAACCACACGCCGGATCGAGCACACGCTGCGTGAGCGGCGCGTCCACGGCCTGCGCGACCACCCGCCCGGCAAGCCAGTCGGGCGTGTAGTATTCACCCAGGTCGTGACGCTCGTCCGGATCGACCAGACTCTCGTACAGCACCTTGAGCACGTCAGTCTCGACGTCGGTGAGGTTGAACCGAGCGGTTTCGGCAGCAACCTGCCGCACCAGATCGGCGCCGGCGGGACGTTTCAGCGGCCAGTCAAAAAAGTCGGCCTCGACCGCGCCGAGAATGCCCTCGTCGGCGAGCGCCCGGCCCGAAAGCAGCCGCTCCGGATCAGATACCGGAAGATCGAGCACGCGGTTTGCGATGGTCTTGACCACGATGGCCAGGTAGGTGTGCTGAAGGAACAGCGAGTCTTGGCCGACCTCCTCGCCGTAAGCTTCACGCAACAGCCCGTCCCAGAGGTCGCGCTTGAGGCGCACCTCCGGCTCGCCGTTCAGATCGGCCCAGAGCGCGTCGAGCGTCAGCCGAGCGCGGCTGAACGTCAGGCTGCCCTTCCCAAAAGCCTGCGCTACCGCCCTCGCTTCCGGCGCGAGGCCGACCCGCTCGGATAACAGCGGCTCCAGCCAGGCCATCAGTTCGTTCGGCCGCTCCGGGTCCGTCTCGTAGCGCCTGAGCTCCGTCAACGCGCCGTCGATCAACTGGTAGCCAATGAATGTGGCGCCGTCGGTGGCGATGCCGGTTACCGGGCGCGGGCTGCTTGCGCGGCGGGCGGCGTCCGCGAGGTAGTCGGGCATACGGGCCTGCACGTCGGGCAGTTCACGCCGAAGATCGGATTTTAACTCGATCACGGTCGCGCCCCACATCGTGTCGATGCGGCCACGGTTATCCAGCAGATAAAGCTCGTGGGCGATCTCGTCATACGGAGCACCGAAGCCCTCGCGCAGGAGTTCGGTGACGTGGCCGCGGAGAGCCTCATGACGGGGACGCCCGGACATGGCACGGACGAGTTCGGGAAGCTTGTCGCGTCGCCAGGTCATAGGCTCATCATGCTGTGAGGGTGGTTGCGAAGGAGTGTGCCGAATCGGATTGAGATGCTAGTTGGAACGGATGAATGCAGCCAGCCAATCCAGCCTGTTCGATGCCGGCGGTTTCGTCGATAACCAGCAAGCGGCATCCGCTCGGACGCGTATGCGAGGGATGATCGAACGGTTGAGGGCCACATCCGTGCCGTACTGGCGGGACGAGGCGGCCGTCATTCTGGACGACGGAGCGTTTCAGCGTGCGATGCGGCTTGTCCCACCCGAGGAGGCGCAGGCGCTCTGGGCCGAGTTCGACGCGCAAATGGAACGGCTATACGCGAGATGGGCCGCAGCCTGTGCGTCACCCTCCGAGACGGCGTCAGGACCATAGCACCAGCGCGAGTTTAACTGCCCCTATAGTCGGACCTCATCCGTTTCCGCTTTCGGCAGGGCCGCGCGCCGGTTCAGCCGACACCCGCACCTCGGCCGCGTCGCGCCTCAATCCGTCGAAACGCCAATGGACTCAAGCCCCACATGCGCCCCGCCGAGCACGCGCCTTCAGCCCATCCAGATATGTGCTGACATCGGTGTCCGGCAGGTTCAACACCTCGCACCCAAGCCGCCAATATTCCTCGGCCTGCGCCTGTCACTCCCTTGACTTATTTCCTATATCAATCTATAATACCAGGAATGAAAACCCTCTCCCCGCCGCAACAGGCCATCGATCTCTCCACCCCCCAGTATTACCAGCTCGTCTACACCCTCGCCGACCTGTTGCCGCCGCCGCTCGATGACACGCCCGAAGCCCTGCGCACCAGGAACCATGCCGCCATCGCCAAGGTGGCGGCGCTGCTGCCGGCCAACGCGAATGAGGCCGATCTCGCCGCCCAGTGCATCGCCGCCCGCGCCTAGGCCGAGGACATATTGCGCCTGCTCCGTCAGCACGCTGATGACATCGGGTTGGTGATGCGCCTGAACGCGCAGTACGGATCGATGCTGCGGACGTCGCTTTCCGTGCAGGCGCGACTGATGCGGATGCAGGCGTTGCGCCAGAAGCGGGAGGCGATCGACGGCGCGGCGAACGAGGACGCGTGGGCTCTGCATATCGCCCAACGGTCTATGCTGGTGGTGGATGCGGATGCCGCACCGCAGGGAGCCGCGCCGGTCGCGGCGCCAGCGGCTTGTGTGGACCAGAGAACTCCGGACAATGTCCCAGAAAATGGGATAGATTCTCAGGGCGCGGCTTTTGAGACGTGGTTGAGTGCGCAATTCCAGGGTCGGGGTTCCGGACGGCCGGATGATAGCCGTCTGCATGAGGTCATGCGGGACGTGAAGCAATCGGACCTCCCGTCGCGGTTGCGAACCTCAGCTTTGGGGAAGTACACGCTGTCTAATGCGACCCACTCCCTGTAGCTCCACGACTTTGGAAGCCCGAAGAAATCATGATACGAGGGTCGCAAACCGGATAGGTCTGCACCCATGCCAACCCTCCCGCCCCACGCCCTCAAATCCCTCACCCATCTGATCGCCCGGCGGATGGGCAGTGATCAGGGGGAGGCCGCGCAGGTGGCGGACCATCTCGTCCGCGCCAACCTCGCCGGCCACGACAGCCACGGCGTCGGCATGCTGCCCACCTACGTCCGTCTGCTGCATGAGGGCCTTCTTGTCCCCAACCAGACCGCCGAGACCGTCCTCGACGCCGGCGCGCTCCTGGTGATCGATGCCCGGCGCGGCTACGGCCAGCGCATGGCCGCAGATGCCGTCCGCCGCGCAATCACCCGGGCCAGGGAGATCGGCGCCTGCGTGCTCGCGTTCCGCAATTCCTCGCATATCGGCCGCATCGGCACCTACGCTGAACTCGCCGCGTCGGAGGGCTGCGCCTTTACCGCCTTCGTCAACGTCGCGGACCATCACGACGTTCAGGCCACCTGGCAGGCGGCCGAACCACGCCTGGGCACCAATCCGTTCTGCGCGGCTGTCCCCGGACCCGACGGCCCAGCCGTGATGCTGGACATGGCCACCACGACGATCGCTGCCGGCAAGGCGCGTGTGGCCTACAACAAGGGCGTCCCTGTCGCTGACGGCTGCCTGATCGACGATGCCGGCAACCCCACCAACGACCCCACCGGTTTCATCCGCGACCACACCGGCGCGTTGCGCGCCTTCGGCACCCACAAGGGGTCGGGCCTGGCGGTGATGTGCGAGATCATGGCCGCGGCCGTCGCCGGCGGGCAGGGGGCGTTCCATCACTCCAAGGGCGGCATACTCAACTCCATGCTGGCGACGGTGATCGATCTGTCGAAGCTGGGCGATCCCGAGGTGATCGCGGCCGACATCCAGGCGGTGAAATCCCACGTCAAATCTGCTCGCCCCGCCCCCGGTTTCGACGAAGTCCTCATCCCCGGCGAACCTGAAAAACACCAGGCCGCCCGGCGCACCGAACAAGGTATCGAGGTTGACGACACCACCTGGCGCGACATCCGCGC
>JBEKLE010000330.1:0-7469 GCA_050010355.1 Rhodopila sp.
TCCATGTCGCGGTTGATCGGGCGGAAGTTGCTCATGCGGCTTGGGTCCGGCGGGCGGTGCGAATCGGGTGCGCCGATTCTACCGCTTGCATCCGCGTCGCGTTAAGTCCGACAGGCTGCTAGGCACGTCATCCCATCGCGTTCTGTCGTCGAGGCCCGAGAACAGGGCTGACCTCGGACCGAGGGCTGAGGGAACGCCAGGCAGGATTTGGACCGTCTCAAAGATCCTGATCCCGGTAACCGAGGTGCTTAACGAGACCTTCAGGCCCTCGATAGGTAGAGAGGAAGCTATCCGAAGGACTATGTTGCCTGCCAACAGGTCGTCCATCGACGGCTCTGTAGGTTCCGTGTCGATGGTCACGACATCAACCGACGCTTCGGAAGGAACCACCGTCAGCACAATTTCTTCCGACGCGCCCTGGCTGTCGAACAACAGGACATGCTCCCCCGGCAAGGGATCCATAACTGCAACCGGGTGATCGGCGTCGAGAACCGCCTCTATTCCGCCGCCGCGGCGCCTCACCATGACCGGCCAACGCTTCCCCTGAGAGCGCCGAACCGTAAACAAAATGGGGAACCCCGCCGCGAAGGTCGGCCCTCTGGCCCCCTCACCCAGCGGGAACCCTCCACTTACCTGAACGGACAGACCCGAAGAGACTCTCAGCCCTCGTCGCTCGAGCCATTCCCGCGCGTCCGGATTGCCCGTGTCGGCCTCCAGACACCAGAGCCCACACAACTGGCCAAATTGCCTTAATCCTGGAACGGGGCGTTCGGGTGCCTGTCCAGTCATGATTCGGTAATCGCAGTCGGGGGAGAGCGTTTTCTCGCGGGATTGTTTCGCTATGTCCGCTACATGGCCTGTCTCGGAAACGAGTGGTGTGGACAGATCGGGCCCGATCTCCGCCAAACGTCTGGCGAGCGAGGGTTCGACGTCGAGGACGTCAAGCCCCGGGAGAAAGGCCGCCTCCTGACGTGGAAGAGTCTCAAGATTCAGCCTTACGGGAAAACCTGACAGGAAGAGGTCGTGGTCGACAAAGCCAGTGGTCTCCCAAAGTGACAGACGCATGTCCTGGGCGACCGGGTAGGGCAGAGATCGCCCACTGGGAACAACGTCCGCGGGCAGGTCGCCTATCGCCTCGCGGACCGCCGTTGCTGATGCCACTTTGAGCGCTTCCAGAAATGCGTCCGCGAAGGGGCGCAGATCGGGTTGTAATGCCAGATCATCGCGCGTTCCCCCGAAGAATATTCGCTCCCTGCGCCGGGATACTCCGAAATCCACTGCCGAAATCCTGAAATGGAACGCGTTGGCATATCCGGAGTGACGAAAGCCCAGCAGGATGTCGTCGCGGAATTTTCCTCGCGAAAGCAACAGGATATTCGGCAGGTTCTCCATCACGAAAATGCTGGGTCTCATGTCGGCGACTATCCGCACGTACTGGCGATAGAGCTCGTTTCGCTCGTCAAAAGGATCTCGCCTGCCAATCGTACTGAAGCCCGCACAGGGCGCGCCATCATCGCCTGCCATCGGCCCCGTCCGCAAGCGGAGGCTTATCTGCGCCTGCGCACGCTGCCCGGGGAGCAGGCGCAATGTGACTGGGCTCACTTTGGTCATCTCATGATTGGCCGGGCGCGCCGTCCCTTGATGGCCTTCGTCCTGGTGCTCAGCTACTCGCGCGACATCTTTCTGCGCTTCTTCCTCGACGCCCGCATGGAGAACTTCCTGCGCGGCCATCTCGGCGCATTCGCCGCATGGAACGGCATTCCGCGGGTTATTCTGTACGACAATCTGCGCAGCGCGGTGCTGGAGCGTCACGCCGACGCGATCCGCTTCAACCCGGCCTTGCTCGACTTCGCCGGGCACTATCGTTACGAACCCCGCCCCGTCGCGGTCGGGCGGGGGAATGAAAAAGGCCGCGTTGAAAGAGCCATCAGGTTCGTCCGGGACGCGTTCTTCGCCGCTCGCACATTCACCGATCTCGGCGATCTCAATGCCCAGGCCGAGGCCTGGTGCCGCGGCCTGGCCGCCGACCGGCGCTGTCCGGAAGACCAAACCCGCAGCGTCGCCGAGGTCTTCGCCGAGGAAGCAGCCATGCTGCTGAAGCCGCCGGACAATCCCTACCCGGTGATCGAACAGGTCGCCGTCAAGGTCGGCAAGACGCCCTATGTCCGCTTCGATCTGAGCGACTATACAGTGCCGCACACCTATGTGCGGCGCACCCTGACCGTGCTGGCCGATCCCGACCGGCTACGCATCGTCGAGGGCGAAGCGATCGTCGCCAGCCATCCGCGCAGTTTCGACAAAGGCCAGCAGATCGAAGAGCCGGCGCATGTCCAGGCGCTCGTCGCATGGAAAGCTCAGGCCCGCCGCCATCGGGCGACCGATCGCCTGGCACAGGCCACACCGGCCAGTCAGATCCTGTTGGTCCGCGCCGCCGAGCGCGGCGATAACCTCGGCAGCATCACCGCCGCCCTGCTCCAGCTGCTGGAACGCTATGGCGCGAGCCAACTCGATGCCGCCATCAACGAGGCGCTCGAGCGGGGTGTGCCGCACCCCAACGCGGTTCGCCTGGCGCTCGAACGCCGCCGCGACGACCGCCAGCAGACGCCACCGGTCGCCCTGACCCTGCCGGCGCATGTCCAGGCCCGCGACAAGGCGGTACGGGCGCAATCCCTAGCGACCTACGACCAGCTGACGAAGGTGGGCCATGAAAAACCCTGACGCCTGGCAAGCGCGCGCCTAGGCGCTGAATCTGTACGGCCTGCTGGCGCACTGGCCGGAGGCCCCCGCCGCGGGCTGGGTCCCATCGCTGATTGAATGGGAAGAGGACGAACGCGCCCGTCGCAGCCTCGAGCGTCGTCTCCGTAATGCCCGTATCGGCCGCTTCAAACCGTTGTGCGACTTCGACTGGAACTGGCCCACCGCGATCGATCGCGCCAGCTTCGAAGCGCTGATGACACTCGACTTCCTCAAGGACGCCACCAACGCCGTGCTGGTCGGGCCAAACGGCGTCGGCAAGTCCACTTTGGCCCGTAATCTTGCTCACGAGGCGCTGATACAGGGTCATACTGTCCTGTTCACCAGTGCTGGCCAGTTGCTCGGTGAACTGGCCTCACTCGACAGCGATGCCGCACTGCGGCGCCGCTTGCGATACTACGTCGCACCGACGTTATTACTCATCGACGAGGTCGGCTATTTGTCCTACTCCAATCGTCATGCCGACCTGATGTTCGAGCTGATCAGTCGCCGCTACGAGCAAAAAAGCACCGTCGTCACCACCAATCGCGCCTTTGCCGAATGGCGCGAGGTGTTCCCCAATGCCGCCTGTGTGGTGTCCATGGTCGACCGGCTGATGCACAACGCCGAGGTCGTCTCGATCGAAGGCGAGTCCTATCGCGCCAAGGAAGCCAAGGAACGCTCCGAACGAAAGACCAAGCAGCGCCGCGGTGGTCGGTCATGAGCAAACCGACGCGGGGTAAACCATCCCGGCGCACCTGCCCGCTCTGCGCAGAGCCGCCTCACCATGGTGGTCTGCCGACCGCCATACCGTTCGGCATTCCAACCTACTGGTCACCCGACGCGGCGCTCACCATCTTCGAGTTCATCAACGAAATGCGCGACATCGTCCTCGCCGTCTACCGCACCGACATCCAGGACGCGGCACGACAGCGATGCCAATTCACACCAGCCGAGCCGGTGGCCATCCCAGACGACGAACTGCCGTTCTGAGCGGCGATATCAAGTGAAGGGGGGAACGGGGCCATCAGCCTGTTCCCCCCTTCAGATTCCACGAGCTCGCCGCAGCGGCGGCGCTGGCTTCGCCGGTCGCGGGCTGCCCCGGCACATCAGCAAATAACTCCGGATCCTGACCGGCGCTAACAAAACGCGATATCCCATTCACCGGCTTCGCCTGCGTCGGTGATCGCTCCCGAGTTGTCATAAACGACCAGCTTCAACGGTAAGCCAAGCACGTCAGCCATGGCGTGGCCGAGATCGACGGTCACCCCTTTCGGCTCGCTGGACCCCGGGTCCCGACTTGCCCAAAACGGGCCCGATGCTGGGCTGATCGCAATGGCGACGTGCAGGCTACCACTCGGGGCGACGGCGTAGGCGGCCGGTGGTGTAGCGTTTGTCGTCGTCATCGTCCATGCGCTGGCGGCGATGCCAAGTATTGCGGCGCGACGTGTGGTGTTCGCATTCATGATCGCTCACCGATATTACCCGGCGGGGCGGGCCGCGCAGCTCCAGTTCGAGGGACCGGTGATCTCTCCCGTCCCGCGATAGCGCGCCTGCTTCGGGTACGGGCATAGCGGCAGCCGGTGTTGCACGGGGCTTTCCGGCCCGGTGCTCGCCTGGATCACATCCGGCGCCTTGCCGTGCTCGACCCACGCCTCGATGGCGGATAGCGTGTCGAACCGGTCCGGGGCGGGGCCGCCGCTGCAATGGTGCATCCCCGGCACGAGGAACAATCGCACGTTCTTCTGCGTGCGCTCGAGGCCTTGTTCCTGCGCGGCAATTTGCTCGGGCAGCAGGCGTTCGATAACATGCTTCATGACAACGAGTTCCGAATCCCCGCGTGACTTACTCAAAGTAATTGCTTTGGGTTTCGTAGGTATGGTGTCAGGAATAATCGCTGCCGGACTTTCGGGAACCCTTACCGAGGAAATACCTGCGGACACTACTACTTTATACCTCGTATATTTTGCCTACACCGTGTCGGTGATAATCTTCTTTCACAGTGCATTTTTTGTTTTGAATTACTTTCTTAAAAAAGAAGGAAAAAAGTTCGGAAAAAGGTCCCTAAACTGATCGAATACGCCTATGCTGCCATTATCTCTGTTACTCTTTTCCAAATCTTCTTTTCTTCGGGACGCATTGTGCACTACCTAGAATACACTACTGGAGGCGAGGCTCGATTGTTGGACCAAATCCGAGCAGATGCACAGGAGCGAGTGCGTAATAATTGCGGGGATAAACGTTCAGCATATTTTACGGACGCCTACTGTCGCGATATGGCTGAGATTGCCGCATCGGCGGACCTGAAAGCGCTGGCACTGTCACGGTTTGCACATGACAGCGAGTTCTTAAAGCATCCAGTAGGGACGAGGCTGGTTGGCGGTATGCCAGGAGGCGTCGCACGAAGGGACGTGATGTCTCCTGTAGCTCGTGATATCACGCTGCTGAGCATCCGAGAGCAGTATGCGAAGATTCTTAGTGACAGAGACGCTGCCGATGAGCCTTTAGCTTGGGTCGGAATGGTCCTTCTTCCGGTTGGCATAGCACTGCGACTAGTGAAGACGTCTCTGGAACTCTTCGGCAGGCTAGACGACAGCTAAATTCCTGAGGTTTTTAGTTATTAATTCACGTTGTGACATTGCGAGTGTTCCGTTAATCAAGAAATCTGCACCAGCCAAAGTTCCATAAACGACCTACGAAAATCGGAGATGATAGGAAAGTGGTCTTCATCCGGCGCGATTTACCAGAATAAGCAATTATGGGCCGCGCGGTTTGATCAACTCCGGCTGTCTTCCCATCCGTCATGGCGCGGATAACAAGGTCGTCGTTTGGTTGACGCTTAGGGGCAGCAGTAATGGTGATGGCGAAACTCGGGAGGGAGTCATGACCAATATGACGGACACAAGCCCGGAGGAAAACGCACAGGCGGTCTTCGACAGGTTCCTCACGGCGTTCACTACCGCCGATGTCGACGCAGTGGTCGGCATCTTCTGGCCGGATGCGCTGTTTTGGGGCACGACCAGGCCCGATCTCATCACGACGCCCGAAGCAGTGCGGGGATACTTCAGACCGGTTGGCAACCTAAAGCCCAGTGAGTGGAGAGCAACGTCGCTCGGAACGTCGGCCTTGGTGGTGTCTGATTCCGTCGTGTTGATCTCCGGCCTGTGGCAGATCGAGAATGTTGTCGATGGCAAGCCGACGATCACGCCCCTGCGAGTAAGCGTTGCCGTGACCAAACGTTGTGACGCATGGCGGATCGCACAGTTCCACAACTCGTTAAGACCGACTCAATAAAGGAATCGATTTATCCAGCGCCCCCCTGAGGGCTGCGTTGCGCACCGGCAGCTAGGCAGCATAAATCAAGGATCTGCACCAGTAGAATTGCCGAAATTCTTGCATTTTTCGGTCATTCGATTCATCGTCAAGACGAGGCTACGCGAAAGCAGATTGTGATGAGCTGGTCCATGCCCGATCCGCAAGCGCCTATTTTCCCACCGCTTCGCGGCGCCCTTGCGGGCAATCTCTGTCCGTTGTTCCGCCGTCAGGTTCCGCACTCTGGCAGCACCGCCTAGTTTACCTAACTGCGCTGCTGCGCTGGCCGGGGTCTGATCCAGTTCCTCGGTCTCCTCACCAGTGGCAATACGCATAACCTTTACGGCGCCGCCGATCACATCCGCAGGACGTTTTTCACCTCTCGGTCCTTTGGGCATATCCTTTGACTCCTATGCTTGTCGATAAGCACATCGGACTATGCCCGCTGCCAACGGATCCGTCCGCACCGCATCGGCCTGGATTGAGCGGGCCATCACGGCGTCGATGATGGCAACGCGGATGAAAGCAGGCCCGGCGCCGGAGGCGACGGCGGCGGCGCAGGACATCACGAGCGAGGTGTCGGCCGACGTCGTACTGACACGACGAGCGGAGAATGAGTAGTCTCACCATTCGGCAGCAGAGTAATCACAGCGGATGGCCCAAAGCGGCGGAACTGATCGAGATCAAGGGTGCCGACGGCCTCGAGGCCTCTGACAGGGCGCTGATGGACACGCTGCTCCTGCACGCGCACGACAGTGGCCGACTGACCGAGTCGGACGCCGAGTGGGAAATATTGTTTGCGCACCTCCGTCAGTGCCAGTCCCGGCATGAGAGCAACGATCGCATCCGCGAAAGTTTGAGGCGCATCCGGCGGATCGAGTCAGGATCACCTACGCGATCGAGACCGGCGGACGACGGGAGTTGGAATCGAGCCTGCTAACCTTCACCGATACGAGCCTCGACGACACAGCCAACGCCACCGTGCAGTTCGGCATACCGGCCCGCCTTCGCATTATCCTCGCCCGCTCGAACCGCTGGGGGCGCATCCGGTGTGAGATCGGCTACGCCATGACCAGCAAATACCCCATGCCGGCGACGCGCGAGGTGGCTCACCTCAGGAAGGCATCGATCATGAAGACCAAGCCGCTCTTGCTTGCCGCGATCTTCGCTAGCGCGATTGGCGCTTCGATTCAATCCTCGGCCAAGGATACCACCGCCGCAGCGTTGCCCATCGAAGGAAAGTTTCCTCCGCTCGCCGGCGCCACCACGTGGCTGAATTCGCCGCCGCTGACCCCCGCCGGCCTGCGCGGAAAAGTCGTGCTCGTCGATTTCTGGACCTATACCTGCATCAATTGGCGGCGGACGCTCCCCTATGTCCGCGCCTGGGCCGAGAAATACAAAAATCAGGGCCTGGTGGTCATCGG
>JBEKLE010000331.1:0-7443 GCA_050010355.1 Rhodopila sp.
CCCATAAGCCCCTCCCGGCCACCGCAGGCCACAGAAGGAGACATTGACGAAACGTCAGAGGGGTCGCGATTGGACGCGAAAAAACCCCCTCAGGGGGTCATTATTGCGAGCGAGTTCACAGACTACTATCTCGATCTCTTTGAAGGTGCCGAAGCGGAGGTGGGGACGCGGCCAACCGATGAATGGCTGGCAGACTACGTCCCGCGGATCGACAATTTGCGCGCGGCGCTCGACTGGGCGTTTTCGCCGGGCGGGGACGTCTCGATCGGCGTGGCGCTGACGGCCGCCGCGGTGCCGCTTTGGATGCATCTCTCGCTGCTCGACGAGTGCCGCAGCCGCGCCGAACAGGCGCTTGCCGCATACAAGACCGCCGATGGCGGGCACCCACGTCGCGAGATGAAGCTCTACACTGCGCTTGTGACGTCGTCTTATTGGGGCTCTGGCGGCATATTTGCTCAAGTCGTTGCTGCGGAACAGGGCGCGACCTTGACGAAGGCACTCGAAATTGCGGAGAGCCTTGATGATGCCGAGTACCAGTTGCGCCTACTGTGGGGCTTATTTGCCGTTCACCTTGGGATCGGTAAATTTCAGATTGCTCTCGAGATGGCGCAAAGATTTCGCACGCTTGCGGCGCAGCAGCAGAGGCGAAACGATGAGCTGATTGGTGAGCGGCTGTTAGGTAGCGTGCGGCACGTGCTGGGTGATCAAGTCAGCGCGCGCCGACACATCGAGCACATGCTCAGCAATTTCGTCCGGTCCGACCAAAGATCCCATGAAGCTATTCGTTTCCAGGTCGACCAGCGCGTGGCGGCGTGCAACTTCCTCGCGCAGATTCTGTGGCTCCAGGGATTCCCCGATGAGGCAATGCGCACCGCAAAAGACACCGTCGACGAGGCTCGCGAGATCAATCACCCGGTTTCGCTGTGTTACGCACTGGCCTTTGCAGCCTGTCCGATCATGCTGTGGGTTGGCGATCTTGCTGCGGCGGAGCGTTACATCGCGATGCTTCTCGACCATTCGGGAAGGTACGCGCTGCCTTCCTGGGGCATCTTGGGCCGGACCTTTCAAGGGGTGCTCGCGATCAGGCGCGGCGACTTCGGTCGCGGATTAAGTCAGTTACAGGTCGGTCTCCGCGAATTCGGCGCGATGCCCTACTGGATATCCATGATGTTCCCCAACGAACTGGCAGCGGGTTTCGCCCGCGCAGGGCAGATCGCCGACGGGCTCGCTGCCGCCGAGCAGGTAATTGACCGAGCCGAACGCGCAGAAGCACGCTGGCTGTTTCCTGAGTCGCTACGCATCAGGGGCGAGCTTCTGCTCTTGCAAGCTGCAACCGGCGCAGCGACCGCAGCCGAGGATCATTTCTGGCAGGCGCTTGATTGGGCGCGGCGGCAAGGTGCTCTGTCCTTGGAGCTGCGTGCTGCCACAAGCCTTGCCCGGCTGCTGTGCGACGAGGGCCGATGCGCCGAAGCGAAGGCACACCTGCAGCCAGTCTACAACCGGTTTACCGAAGGGTTCGCGACCGCTGATCTCAAATCGGCAAAGGCGTTGCTGGACGATCTGTCTTAGTGTTGACGGCTCTGTTGTCGGGTCGCTTTGGGCGGCTTCACCGATCGCTTTGACTAGGTGTCGACGTGTCGAAGGAGCACCTTGCTCAGTTCTTTCTGGCGGGGTTTCACTTCTCACCTCCGGCGTCAGACGATCACGCTCCAGCCTCAGATGTTTTCGATTTTCAGCACCGGCGCGGTGTCCGCCCGCGTCCGACGGCAGGCATCCGCGTCCTGCTTCAGGTCGATGCCATAGGTCGGGATCATCCGCTTCAGGGCGGGGAGCCAGGCGCCCTCCGTCAATCGATCGGCAAAGCACGTCCGCAGCACTTCCATCGCGATGAACGCGGCGGTCGATGCACCCGGAGACGCCCCGAGCAGTGCGACGAGCGACCTGTCAGGGGCCGGCACGAGCTCCGTGCCGAATTCGAGGATGCCGCCGCGATGTTGGTCCGGCTTGATGATCTGGACCCGTTGGCCTGCCACCGCCGCCTTCCAGTCACCCCGCTGCGCCCTGGGGAAGAACTGCCTCAACGCCGCGAACTGGTGGGAGGAACTCTGCAATACCTGCCCGATCAGATACTCGGTAAGGTCGATGTTGTCCCTCGCGACATCCAGAAGCGGCACGATGTTGTCGTGCGTGATCGACCGGAACAAATCGGTCAGCGAGCCGTGCTTCAGGAACTTCGAGGAGAAGCCCGCGTATGGCCCGAACAGCACGGACCTGCGACCGGCGATCACCCGCGTGTCCAGGTGCGGAACGGACATCGGCGGCGAGCCGGTGGCCGCCTTGCCGTAGACCTTGGCATGATGCCGTTCGCTGACCGCCTCGGCATCGCAGCGCAGCCAGATGCCGCTTACCGGAAAGCCGCCATAGCCCCGGCCCTCGGGTATTCCCGACATTTGCAGCAGGTCGATGGAGGCGCCGCCGGCACCGATGAACACGAACTTCGCCGAAACGCTCTGCCGTGTCGCGTCACGCGTATTCTCGACGGTCACGTGCCAGCGACCGTCGGCCTCGCGCGCCAGGCCGACGACCTGGGAATTGTAGCGAACCGCGAAACCGTCCTGTGCGGCAAGCTGCTTGACGAGCAGATGCGTCAGCGCGCCGTAATCCACGTCGGTGCCGGTGATGATGCGCGTCGCCGCCACGGGCTCACTGTCCGAACGCCCCTCGATGATCAACGGCGCCCATTCAGCGATCTTCGCCGGATCCTCGCTGTATTCCATGCCATGATAGCAATGATGGGCAGACATCTGCCTGTAGCGCTCGCGCAGGAACGCGACGTTCGCGCTGCCCCAGACAAAGCTCATGTGCGGAACTGGATGGATGAAGGCGCGCGGATCGGGGATCGCGCCCTTGCGGACGAGATGCGCCCAAAGCTGCCGCGAGATATCGAATTCGGTATTGACCTCGAGCGCCTTGGAAATGTCGACCGAACCGTCCGGGCGTTGCGGCGTATAGTTCAGCTCGCAATTTGCCGCATGGCCGGTCCCGGCATTGTTCCAGGCTTCCGAGCTCTCCTGCCCGCAGTCATCGAGCGTCTCGAACATCACGACGGACAGCGACGGCTCCAGTTCCTTGAGCAAGCTGCCGACCGTCGCGCCCATGATGCCGGCGCCGATGAGCACGACGTCCGGAGAGTCGAAATTCTGGACTGGCATGAAATGTCTCCCGAGCGATCAGGGTGTAGCTTTGGCGGGGACGAAGCCCAGATCGGTGCCGTCCTCGTACACCACGTAGGCGCGCCGCCACGGCTCGCTGCCGATCAGCCGCCACTTGTGGCCCGATCCGCTGTTGTCCTGCGCGATGAGGATGTCACCCGGACGGATGGTGAAGGTCGCGCCCGACTTCGTCTCGAATTCGAGCGTTCCCGCGAGCGTGATCACGTAGCGCGGCTGCGGGTCCTGATGCCATTCGAACGATCCGCCGGACGCGGTCTCGCGAAATGAGATATTCCTGGCCTTGGCAGGCTTGCCGATGAAGTCTCCGCGCTCGCCTTCGCCGAGCGCGATCGTGCCTTCCTCGAATACGGAGTTGCCGTCCCCGCCGGTCCACATCCCGACGCATCTGATCATGGTGGATCTCCCTTTGCTTCTGTCCACTTGCTACACCGCCTTGTCGCTGAAGTGGAGTGAGGTCGGTTAAGCAGAGGTAAAGCCTGGTGAAGCTGCGCGCCCATCTTTGTCTTGCAACACAGACTGTGCCGCCCGGAACCCATCGTGTTGCGGGGACGGAACGAAAGTTTTGCTCATGGCTCTTTGACGGTGCGCGTCGTTCGTAACCTCACCGGTGATCGTCGAGCCCGGCATCAACGGAAGCGAGCAGGCCAAGCGCCGACCAGTCGAGATCGGTCCAGCCGCGCGCCGCCATCGCTACAAGCCGGTCGTGAACGAGGCTCGCAGCGGGCATCGGCACGGCGGTTCGTTCGGCTTCGGCCAAAGCGAGGCGTAGATCCTTGATGGCGAGCGGCACGGCCATTCCTGGCGGGCTGTAGCGTCCCTCGACTATCTTCGCGCCATAGTTCTTGTGGACGCGCGAGTCGAACAGCGAGTTCGTCAGCACCTCAAACCCAAGCGGGGCCTCGATTCCGGATTTGCGCAATAAAGCCAGGACTTCGCCCATGCACTCCAGCGTCGTTGCGGTCAGGACATTGGCGGCGAGCTTGAACAGGTTGGCTGAAGCGGCGTCTTCGCCAACCACGAACAGCCGCTGGCCGAGGCGCTCGAGCAGCGGACGAACCTTGACGAGGGCAGAGGGTGCACCGGCGGCAAGCACAAAGAGCTTGCGCGTCCTGGCGAAGTCCGGGTTCCCGAGCACAGGGGCGGCGACGTAATCCTGACCGCGGGTGGCATGCTCTTCGGCGACACGGCCGGACAAAGCGGGACTGACGGTGCTGGTTGAAATGTGCACCGCATTGACCGCCAGAAAGCCTGCCAAACCGTCAGGTGGGAGCGCAACCGCGGCCAGCGCGTCGTCGTCTGGGAGGGAGGTCAGGACCACATCGCAATTGGCAAGATCGCTGAGCCGCGTGGCACCCCGAGCGCCAGTTGCCACGAAATCCGCTACCCGCTTCGGATCTCGATCATAGACCAGCAGCTGGTGTCCGTCCTCATGGAGGTTCGTTGCAAACGCGTGGCCCATTTGGCCCAAGCCGACGACACCAATACGCCTGCTGACGAACGCCGTTGATTTAAGCTGCTCCACGGCAGGTTTCGCGGGTTCGGCAGCGGCACTGCTTGAAGCTGACACGGAACTAACTCCTGTACTTTGGGAAAAACCGGACCTGCGCGCGCTCGTCAATCAACACGATGCCTGATTGGTAACCGCTCTAATCTTAAGAAGGCGGCCAGCCCTTTGGCTCAGGCCGGCTGCCAGTTCAACCCTGGGAGGGGGAGGAACAACCCAAGGCATGCATCCCGTAGCTACACTGCCCTGGCGTCGAGATGGGGTGAATTCGGGTAAGCAACGGTGAAACCGGGTAAATCCGCGGTACTGCTGACAGGTATGGGGCTGGTTGCATGGGACTTCGTAACGGACTTGCACCACTGCGTCTTCGGATTGGGGCTATCCGGTAGATCTCTTCTCCCGCCCATCGCTCGGCTCAGCCCTCAGATAACAGCGGTATTCGTTTCTTAGAGTTAGTAATAATGCATGTGGCTTATATGCCTGTAGCCTATATAACTGGGGATGTTGCGTGATGCGGTGGATTGAAATCATTTCTGAAACCAAACAGTCCGGCGGTGTCGTGCCGGTCGCGCCGATGACGCCCGCCAAGATGCGGCAGCGTCAGACGAAGCAGGACAAGGCCGCCGCCAATCTGCGCGATGTGCAAGCAGCCAACGGACTCGCGTCGCGCAACGGAAAATCGCTGAGGTATAGCATCTGTGGCGTTGGCCGACCGTCCCGACTATCGAACCCTGACAGACCGCAGCCGGGCGACCGACAGTTGGGTATAGCGTACCGTGTTGCGAATATCCCGATGTCCGAGAAACTCTTGGATCAGCCGGGTGTCGGTTCCTTCGTTCGCCAGCATGTGTCCGGCGGAGTGCCGCAGCATGTGGGGATGCACGTGGAAGCCGATACGAGCGTGCTGGGCGGCTCTTTGGACAATCCGTGCCACCATGTCTGCCGACAGCACGCCGCCGCGCTCAGAGATAAATACGAACGGGCTGTTGCTGGCCTGCTGAAGCCTCCGCAGGCCAGCAACTTCATCCCGATCCAGCGTATGCACGCTGTCGTTGCTGCCCTTGACGCGGAAAATGTGTATTGTCTTCTCCCGTGGCGCGTCGAGGTCGAGATGTGTCCATTTGACGTATCGCGCTTCAGCCGCACGCAACCCGTGGCGATACATCAGGCGGAGCAGGACTTGATCGCGCAAGCACTGGCGGCCAGCTTTCCCGGCGGCCTCGACCACTCGGTTCGCCTCTTGGGGCGTCAGGTAGTCCCGTTCGGCAACATGCGGACTTCCACCGCTAAACCCCATCGCAGGCATCTCAGCAACTCCGCATCGCAGCCTGGTTTCGAGACCCTGATCTGAGCCAACATGCGGACTATGACCTATAAGTCCGCATGTTGCAACTACAATCCGGCTGCCAACTCAGCTACATCGCCTGTTTGTCGCCCGCGCCGCGCCGGGGTTTCGCACTTGGCTGATCTTCCATCACGAAGCGGGCGATCCGTTTGAGGAGCCTGACTTCGATGGGTTTCCTGCCGGAATTAGAGATATCGTTTCGTTTCTAAGGTCTTTCCTGAACATGCGCGGTAAAGAGCGTTGATCGCCGTGTAGGCTTCATCCAACTCTTCCAGTCCCCATTCCGCGAAACCTTCCAGATAACCCTCGGTGCTGAATGCTGGGTGATCCTCCTCGAAAAAATCCTTCTCATCGGAACGGACTAAGCTACCCGAAATCACAGTTTCGGCGTGACTGATCAGGCTTTCTGACACCCAATCTAGTTCGAGGAGTGCGTCGTAGGCCAACAGCAGTCTGCTGAAGAGCCTATTGTCCAGCAGCGCCGCTTCCAGCAGGTATCGGTCAGCCAAAGTTTTGTGTGCCTTTGGAACCCGGGACGCGCCACCTGTCGTTCCATATTCTCTCGTGGTTACCCGACCAACCAAGATATCGCCCTGTATTGTGCGTTCTAGGTATATTTTTTTTGGCGAGAGCTTGAAATCTTCGAGTATTTTTCTCAACGCCACAATGCCGTAATGATTGCGTTCGCATTCGACCGCCAACAGGGTTCGCATTGCCGTCTTCTTCCGCCGGTTTGCGCTCCACCGCCTACATGTTTCAATGATTTCCTTAGTTATGAACAGGACGATGGCGGAGATAACGGTAATCGGGAGGATAGATGTAAGATTCGCCATCCGGTCACCCTTCTTTTAAGCCACTGCGGCCCAACCCGTCAGCACATTTCCACGCCGATGCCGAGTGTCAGCGCGAACCGACCGTCGCGGCGCGGCACGCCGGGAAAGCCCGGAAACGTCAGAACGTCGATACCATCCTTCAGATCTTTCAGTGACAGGCCGTCGCCATATGCTTCGCCCGCGGTTCCAGAGGAATGCCCGGTCAGAGCGTCATGTAGATCGCGGCGCAACTTCGCCGCGCGGCACCTGTCCTTGAAGCCATGCCGAAAGGAATGAAACGTCCGTGTTGGGCCGGTCATCCCGACCGTTGGCCGGAAATCCCGATTGAACCAGCGCGACAGTTCCTTGGTGCGCTTGCCGTTGGCGGGGAGTTCAGGGAACAACATATGTTGCCCAGTCTCGCACAACCTGCACGGGCCGGAGGTAATCGCCACTCGAGGCCGATTGTAATCGCCACCTGAGGCCGGTCGAAACCGCCACCTGAGGCCGGTGAATTCGCCAGTCTGCTGGTGGAGGGAGCCGCCGCTG
>JBEKLE010000332.1:0-7617 GCA_050010355.1 Rhodopila sp.
GTGCCCGGCCTGGGATTCGCGGAAATGGGGCCGGGAGACCTGAGCCTGTCGCTCGGGTCGGTGAAACTGCTGCGCGATCCGTATCCGCCGGTGATGCAGCGGGCGCGGGACCGGGTTTTCGCGGCTTGCCGGCGCAATCGGATCGCGTTCCTGGAGGGCTGTCACCCGGGCAATATCGTTGCGCGGCTGGATGAGGGGGTGCGGGTAATTTCCGGACACAGCGAGGAAATGGCGCTGATCGGGCGAGCGCATCAGAGGCGCGAGATGGCGGTTTAGGGGTCGGTTTCGGCCGGCTGGAATGAGGAGACGACATTGCCACTGACCACCGATATCAAAGGCGTTATCCCGATTGCACCGACCCCGTTCCACCCCGACGGACAAGTCGATGACATATCCATCGACCGCATGACGGATTTCTTTCTGGCGGCCGGGATCGATGGCATCACGATTCTCGGTCAGCTTGGCGAGGCCCCGAAGCTCGATCATCAGGAGGCCACCGCGATCGCGAGGCGCGTCATCAGGCGGGCGAACGTTCCGGTCATCGTCGGGGTCTCGGCGCCCGGCTTCGCGGCGATGCGATCGCTGGTGCGGGAGGTGATGGAACTCGGCGCGGCCGGCGTTATGATCGCACCACCCAACAGCCTGCGGACGGATGATCAGATCGTAACGTATTACCGGCAGGCGGTGGAAGCGATCGGCGCGGATGTGCCTTTTGTGCTGCAAGACTATCCGCTGACATTCTCTGTGGTCATGACGCCGAACGTGGTGCGCCGCATCGTCACGGAGAATCCCTCCTGTGCGATGCTGAAGCACGAGGACTGGCCGGGGCTGGAGAAGATCACGACACTGCGCGGGTTCGAGCGCGACGGCTCGATGCGCCATGTCGGGATCCTGACGGGCAACGGAGGCCTGTTCCTCGACTTTGAGATGGAACGCGGCGCGGACGGCGCCAACACCGGTTATGCGTTTCCCGAAATGCTGGTCGATGTGGTCAGACTGTCGGCTGCCGGTAAGCGGGACGAAGCGCACGACCTGTTCGACGCGCACCTGCCCTATCTGCGCTATGAACAGCAGCAGGGCGCCTTGGGTCTCGCGGTTCGTAAGTACGTTCTGATGAGGCGTGGTGTCCTCGCATCGGATGCGCAGCGCAAGCCGGGACTGAGCCTTTCCTCCGAGGCGAAGGCGGAAGTGGATTACCTGGTTTCCCGCATCGCGCGAGTCGACGGACGAGCCCGCCTCGCGAAGTAGGCAAGACCGCCAGGACCGTTTTCCGATGGTTAAACCAACGAGGGAGATGCAAATGCCCAGCGCCTTACGCACCAGCGGCTTACGCAAAGGTCTCACCAGCTACGGTGATGCCGGCTTTTCGTTGTTTCTTCGCAAGGCATTCATCAAAGCCGCGGGATACTCCGATGATGCGCTGGATCGGCCGATCGTCGGGATCACCGACACGGCAAGCGATTTCAATCCCTGCCACGGCAACGCGCCGCAACTCATCGAGGCCGTGCGGCGCGGCGTGATGCTGGCCGGCGGTCTGCCGATGAACTTCCCGACCATCTCGATCCACGAATCCTTCGCCCACCCCACCAGCATGTACCTGCGCAATCTGATGGCGATGGACACGGAAGAGATGGTCCGCGCCCAGCCGATGGATGCGGTGGTGCTTGTGGGCGGCTGCGACAAGACCTTGCCGGCACAGATCATGGGTGCCGCGTCTGCCGGCATTCCGGCGATTGTTGTCCCCGTGGGCCCGATGGTGGTTGGACACCATCGTGGCGAAGTGCTGGGGGCCTGCACCGATTGCCGCCGCCTCTGGGCGCAGCATCGGGCGGGAAAGATCGACGACGAGGAAATCGAGGTCATCAGCGGCCGGCTCGCCCCGTCGGTTGGCACATGCATGGTGATGGGCACTGCGTCGACCATGGCCTGTATTGTCGAAACGATGGGCCTGTCTCTGCCGCTCAGTGCCACCATCCCCGCGCCGCATGCCGAACGGCTGCGCTGCGGAGAGGCGACGGGCAAGGCGGCGGTCGCTATGGCCACCCGGCATGGGCCGCTTCCGGGCGCCGTGATCACGGCCGCGTCGTTGCGCAATGCGATGGTGGTATTGCAGGCAATCGGCGGATCAACCAACGGCCTCGTGCATCTGGCGGCGATCGCCGGCCGTGTCGGTATCAGGCTGGACCTCGATGCGTTCGACAGCATCGGCCGCGAAGTGCCGGTTCTGGTCGACCTGAAGCCGTCCGGCGACCACTACATGGAGCACCTCCACCACGCCGGCGGGGTGCCGCGGCTGCTGCGGGAACTGGCACCGTTCTTCGACCTCGACGCCCCCACGGTGACGGGCGGTACGTTGCGCGACTATCTGGCGGCGGCCGAGGAAGTTCCCGGTCAGACGGTGATCCGTTCCCGCTCCGCACCGTTGAAGTCCACCGGCGGTATCGCGGTGCTGCACGGCAATCTCGCACCCGGCGGTGCAGTCATCAAGCATGCGGCGGCCACACCGGATCTGCTGCAGCACACCGGCCGCGCCGTCGTCTTCACCGGCATCGAGGACATGACGAACCGGGTGGACGACCCTGATCTGGACGTGGCGGCCGATGATGTGCTCGTGCTGCTGAACGGCGGGCCGAAGGGCGCGCCAGGCATGCCGGAGGCCGGCTATCTGCCGATCCCGCGCAAGCTGCTCCAGGCGGGGGTGAAGGACATGGTCCGCATGTCCGATGCGCGGATGTCCGGAACTGCCTTCGGCACCATCGTTCTCCACATCACGCCGGAATCTGCGGTCGGCGGGCCGTTGGGGCTCGTGCGAGACGGCGACATGATCCGGCTGGACGTGGCGGAGCGACGGATCGACCTGCTGGTGGAAGACGCCGAACTGGCGCGGCGCGCGGCGGTAGCGGCGCCAGCCCGGCCGGCGCCCCGGCGTGGATACGCGAAGTTGTTCCATGACACAGTGACACAGGCGGACCAGGGCTGTGACTTCGACTTCCTGATTGGCGAGACGGGGGCCCCTGGTTCGGGCGATTAAATTTCCGTGGCGCGAGCAGCGAACGCTGAATTGATCGTTCGGCTGGTTGCTCGCCCACGGCGAGGCAGAACGCGATGAAACGCGGGCAAGCTCCAAAATATCTTATTGAACCGTTTCGGACTTCCACTCCGGGAACCCCTGTGGAGCTTGGGGCGGCGCCTCTGGCATTGTTCCCGCCCAGCTTTTGGATCAACTCCAGTGTGCCATGTCAACCACGCCTGCCCGCTTGCGCTCGCTCAGCCCGCGAACACGTGGAGCGCCGTTCTACCGGGCAGTTGAACAAAGATGCTCGCGGCTCCGTCATTGCAGTGGGTGCGTTGATCGGGGCCGTGAAAACGGTGAGTATTCCCGCCGTCGACCTAGGGATGTCTTCGCTCAAGAGCCCATCGTGCCGAAGCGCTGCTCGAGATGGATCAGGTGGTCCTGCTGCCGCACGCAGAATCCGCGAGCCATCATACGCGCTTGGCGATGACACGGCTTGCGGAACGGGACGTCGTCTCGTGGTTCGACGGCAAGACTGCGCTGACGCCCGTTCCAGACTGCGTCAGTGCGGCCAAAACGTGGAGGAAAACAATGGACGCGATGCGTGACAATGATCCGGCCGAGACGCAGGAATGGCGCCAGGCGCTCGAATCCGTGCTGACGTTTGAAGGCCCGCAACGCGTCCAGTTCCTGCTTGAGGAACTGGCCGACGAGGCGGCTCGGCACGGTACTTCCGTGCCCTACTCGGCCACCACGCCCTATGTAAACACTATTCCGGTTGACCTCGAAGAGCACCATCCCGGCGATCGCGCGATCGAGCACCGCATTCGTTCGTTCATTCGCTGGAACGCCCTGGCAACGGTTTTGCGCGCCAACAAAACCAGCAGCGAACTGGGCGGCCACATCGCTTCGTTCCAGTCCGCGGCCACGCTTTACGATGTCGGCTTCATGCATTTCTGGCGCGCCGCGACGGAACAGAGGGCTGGCGACCTTATCTACATGCAGGGCCACTCGTCGCCGGGCTTTTATGCCCGCGCTTTCCTGGAAGGCCGGCTGACCGAGGCGCAGATGCTGAACTTCCGTCAGGAAGTCGATGGTCAGGGCCTGTCGTCCTATCCGCATCCCTGGCTGATGCCGGATTTCTGGCAGTTCCCGACAGTCTCCATGGGCCTCGGCCCGATCATGGCGCTGTATCAGGCGCGTTTCCTGAAGTATCTCGGGCATCGCGGACTTGCGGACACGGAAGGTCGCAAGGTGTGGGCGTTCCTGGGGGATGGCGAGACCGATGAGCCCGAGAGCCTGGGCGCCATTGGCATGGGTGGGCGCGAGCGGCTGGATAATCTGATCTTCGTGGTCAACTGCAATCTGCAACGACTGGACGGCCCGGTGCGCGGCAACGGCAAGATCATCCAGGAACTGGAAGGCGAATTCCGCGGCGCCGGCTGGAATGTGATCAAGGTGATCTGGGGTGCCGGCTGGGACCGGCTTCTCGCCAATGACACCTCCGGCATGCTGCACAAGCGGATGGAGGAGACGCTCGACGGCGAATACCAGGACCTGAAAAGCAAGAACGGCGCCTATGTCCGCGAACACTTTTTCGGCAAATATCCTGAAACACAGGCCCTCGTTGCGGACATGACCGATGATCAGGTCTGGGCCCTGACCCGCGGCGGCCACGACCCGAACAAGGTCTATGCCGCGTACGCCGCGGCGGTGAAGCACAAGGGTCAGCCGACCGTCATCCTCGCCAAGACGGTGAAGGGTTACGGTATGGGTGAAGCCGGCGAGGGACAGAACATCACCCATCAGCAGAAGAAGATGGGCGAATCGAATCTGCGCGAATTCCGTGACCGCTTCGGTCTGCAACTGACGGATGATCAGCTCAAGGAAGTGCCGTTCCTGCGGTTCCCCGAGGGCAGCCCCGAACTGACCTACCTGCGGGAACGGCGCGCGGCTCTTGGCGGTCCCCTCCCGGCGCGACGCACAAAATCTCAATCGTTGCAGATCCCGCCACTCTCAGCCTTCGAAGGACAACTCAAAAGCAGCGAGAGCCGGACGATCAGCACCACGATGGCGTTTGTGCGGATCCTGAACACGCTGATGCGCGACAAGGCGATCGGTAAATTCGTCGTGCCCATCGTGCCGGATGAAAGCCGTACGTTCGGCATGGAGGGCATGTTCAGGCAGTTCGGCATCTACAGCCAGGTCGGCCAGCTGTATCAGCCGGAAGATGCCAATTTGCTGATGTTCTACAAGGAGGATCAGCACGGTCAGATCCTGCAGGAAGGGCTGAACGAGCCGGGTGCGATGTCATCCTGGATCGCCACCGCAACGTCCTACAGCTCCAACAACGTGCCAATGATCCCGTTCTATATCTACTACTCCATGTTCGGCTTCCAGCGCATCGGCGACCTCGCCTGGGCGGCGGGCGACATGCGGGCGCGCGGGTTCCTGCTGGGCGCCACCGCCGGCCGCACCACGCTAAACGGCGAGGGGCTGCAGCACGAGGATGGCCACAGCCATATCCTTGCCTCCACCATCCCAAACTGCGTGTCATACGACCCGACGTTCGCGTACGAGGTCGCGGTCATCGTGCAGGACGGTCTGCGCCGCATGTACCAGGAACAGGAGGACGTCTATTACTACATTACGCTAATGAACGAAAACTACGAGCATCCCGGACTGCCCGACGGCGCGGAGGCCGGCATCGTCAAGGGCATGTATCTGTTCCGTGAAGCGCCTGCCAGCCCAAAGGCGGGGCCTCACGTGCAGCTTCTCGGCAGCGGAACGATCCTGCGGGAAGTCATTGCGGCTGCCGATCTTCTCGCCGAATACGGTGTCAGCGCCGATATCTGGAGTTGCCCGAGTTTCACGGAATTGCGCCGTGAGGGTCTGGAAACGGAGCGATGGAACATGCTCCACCCGGACCAGCCGGAACGAAAGAGTTTCGTCGAGCAATGCCTCGACGGCCGGGACGGACCGGTGATCGCCGCGACCGATTACATGCGGAGCTTCGCCGACCAGATCCGCCCCTTCGTGCGCTGCCGCTACAAAGTTCTTGGAACCGATGGTTTCGGCCGGTCCGACTATCGCCGTAAATTGCGCGCGTTCTTCGAAGTGGATCGCCATTATGTGACGGTCGCGGCGCTGCGCGCACTCGCCCAGGACGGCAAGATAAAGCCGGCCACCGTGACCGAAGCCATCCAGAAGTTCGGGCTCGATCCCGAAAAACCCAGCCCGGTGAAAAGCTGACGCACCCAATCGGCACGTTGCAGCGGCTGAAGTAGGCTGTTGCACGCAGAACAGAACATGGAGGAAGAGCGTGTCTGTCATCGAAGTAAAGGTCCCTGACATCGGGGACTTTAAAGACGTGCCTGTGATCGAGGTGCACGTTAAAGCCGGCGATTCGGTGAACGCCGAAGATCCGATCGTCACGCTTGAATCCGACAAGGCCACCATGGACGTGCCGTCGCCGGCATCGGGAACAGTTGAAAAGGTGCTGGTCAGCATCGGCGACAAGCTGGCGGAGGGCAGCCCGGTTATTCTGCTGCGCGGGACTGACGAAGGCGCGCTGACCCAGCCGCCATCGCTGCTGGCTCAGCAAGAGCCGGCGCCCAACGGGTCGCCCGGTGGCTCACCTCAGCCGGATGTGCCGCCGCCGATGGCCACTGCCGCCGTCCCGCCCGGATCAACCGCAATCGCCGAATTCGGCCTCGTGCATGCCAGCCCGAGCATCCGCCGCGTTGCGCGTGAGTTGGATGTGGACCTGAACAAGGTGAAGGGCACCGGCGAGAAAGGCCGCATCACCAAAGACGATGTGCTCGGTTTTTTGCGCGGTCCCGCGGTGGCCCCTGCTGCGCCCGCCGCCGCCGGCAGCGGAATTCCAGAGATACCGCCACAGGATTTTTCAAAGTTCGGGCCGGTCGAGACGGTTCCGATGTCGCGAATCAAGCGAATCTCCGGACCGGTTCTGCATCGCGCCTGGCTCAATGTGCCGCACGTGACCCACAACGACGACGCCGACGTGACCGACCTGGAGGCCTATCGCAAGGAGCTGGACACAGCGGCCAAGGACAAGGGTTACCGGATCACGATGCTGGCGTTTCTGTTGAAGGCCAGCGTATCCGCACTGCGGGCGTTCCCGGTGTTCAACGCGTCCCTCTCGCCCGAAAAGGACGCGCTGATCATGAAGAGTTACTATCACATCGGCATCGCGGTGGACACGCCGGACGGCCTGGTCGTTCCGGTTCTGCGCGACGTTGACCGCAAGGGCGTCAACGAACTGAGCCAGGAAATGGGCGCCATCTCCGGGAAGGCGCGCGACGGCAAACTGAACGCGGCGGAGATGCAGGGCGCGAGCTTCACGATTTCCTCGCTGGGCGGCATCGGCGGGACGGCGTTCACACCGATCGTCAATGCCGCGGCCCGCTTCGTCCGGCATCTGTGCTACGTCCTGGAGGACGTGCGCAGACTCGTGCTCTAAAGCGGAGGGAACAGGCGATGGCAACGGTCGAGGTCCGCGTCCCCGATATCGGGGATTTCAAGAACATCCCGATTATCGAGATCCATGTGACAGAGGGCGCCACGGTCGGTCCCGAGGACCC
>JBEKLE010000333.1:0-7393 GCA_050010355.1 Rhodopila sp.
GCCTTCCGCTCCGTCGTCAGCACGGCCAAGGCCAACCGCGCTTCGGTCCTCGATACCATCCAGTTCGTGCTGTCCGCCAAACGAACCGAGGAGCCGCTACCGGGGGTGGGGTGAGCAATTGCGTTTCCCAGCGGTTCTGAGCCGATCAACCGGGATGCGGCCAGCCCGGGAAGTAAGCCGCCAACGTCGCGTAACCCCCAACAGTTTAGACGGATCTGGCTCGGCAATGGCCGGGGCGACTGGCTAAAGCTAGTGCCTCCCGTCACCGATTTTGACGGGATGCCGCGTCGAGCCAGCGACGCCTTTTCGGCTGCGAGGTGCGGCATGAACCCCGTCAGTCTGAATGACTCGGGCCACTAGCAAATGAGGGGTGGTTGTGCTTGCCGTCCTGACGGACACAAAGCGCCAGACCCGACGCTGACGGCCAGCTTTACTCGCCAAGGAGATTGGGGTCGAGGCCGCGGCTAGGTGCGTGTGGTCAGGGGCCCCGTTGGCTGCGCGCCAGCATCGACGATCGATTATACGCTGAACATTTTGGGTTCCGCGCCTACCTGCTGACGCGCTTGCAAGAGTTCCGGCCACGCTCAGCCGGAGACAAAGGACACCGGCCTTTCAGGCACGCGGGATCGCTGATCAGTACGTGGCTGGGATGCCAGTTGCAGGAGAGCGGCCTCAAATTTTCTTGCTATGTGTTCGATCTGGAACGCTCGCTCGGCATAAGCGCGGCCGTTGGCCCCCAGCCGAGTGCAAAGTTCGGGCGATTCCATGAGCCGTCGCGCCTTATCGACAAATTCGCGGTGCTGCCCCGGGGATGTAACGAGCCCAGCCTCTTCCCTCAGAACGATGCGTGCCGACAGATTATCTTCCGGAACGGCAAGCAGCAGCGGCTTCCCCACACACAGATAGCTTAGCACTTTTGACGGAACGGAATATCGACTCGCATCAGCATCGATGAACGCGACAAGAGCATCTGCGCTGCCTAGTGTCCTCCCCAATTCCTCGAACGGCACCCAGCCCGAGACGACCAATTTGCCATCGGGCAACATAGCGCCATTCTGGCGCAAATAATCGGCTCCCGGCCCCTCGGAGTAGACATGCACTTCAGCATCAGTTTCCCTTGCGAGCAACAACAGCATGCGTGGGTCATGCTTGTAACCGAGAGTGCCGGCGTAGACGAAACGAAACGGACCCTCTGGCCTTCCGGGAAATTTTTCGGGAGGCAGAAAGTCGACGATCGGCGCCCAGTTCTCAACGACGATTATGCGCGTAGCTATCCGGTGATCGCGGAGGTATTCTCTGAAATCGTCTGATATAGCCACGATAAGGTCGCTGGACTGAAGCAGTTTTACTTCCATCCGTTGGTAATATCGCCCGATCTGCATGCCTGCGAAGCCAAATCTTTTATGCAGAATGTTTTTTATGGCCTCCGAATATATATCCTGGACCCAAAAGACAAATTTCGAACCCGCGAGGCGGCTTGCACGGAGCATTGATCGCTGTGCATCCAACGGAGCGTTAGCCGAAAGCACTACATCGGGCCGGTAGTCCTTTATCATTTTACCGATACGGTTTCCCACGGCGACCTCCTGTGAGCGTCGCTTCAAAAAACCCTGCTTGTCGAAGTCCTGGTCCAAAGTTATGGGGTGAATAGAAAAATCCTTCGGATCATCTTTTCGCGGCTGTAGATCTCCTTTGGGCGTCTGGAAGCCCTTGAAATACACGTGCGCAACTTCATGCCCCAACGCGCCGAGCGCCCGCGCCAACTGGACTTGAAATGGATGTCCAGAATAGTCACTCACCAGTATCTTCACAGTCAGCTCCTGTTAGCAGGGATCCTGCTTAGGTGTTTTCCTCAGTCGGTTTTCGCACGTGTTCGGACTTGGGCAGGCGCGCACTCCGGCCGATGGGCATCGGGGGAGTCGGGTAGCGGCCAATGACGGCCCCGGCACCATGGCGACGAGATCGTCTGTCCGGACGGAGGCGTGTCACGCCGAGGCAACAGCCCAGGTCGACGCCGGATCTGCGTATTTTCTCCGGACCAGGCCATACATATCGCGGAACGGAAGATGCAGTGGCATTGCGATAGAGGCGAGAACCGTATTTGCAGCCAGGGAGGTCGTACTGCGGCAGGTGTAACACCGAAACAGTATGACGGGCGTCACCACGTAATTCGATCGTCCCCTTCGCACGGGCCATTCGAAGCCGTCCCGCCATCGAGGCAGGCTCGTCACCGCTCGCCGGAAGTCGCCGCCAAAGCCCGCCTGACTAAGACGACTCTGAGACTGCATCTTGCTCCAACCCACTGCTGCCCTCCGACTACCGAGCCGACTCTATCTACAAAGCCCGAAAGAAAAATGTGCAATCGATAGTATTTCGGTAACCGAATTTATAGGGCTCCCTGGGTAACTATTTAGCGGAACCGAACATGGACCGATCTTGTATAGCGCACGCGCGAGATCAATAGCAACACGGTTACAAGCCTTAGAGTGCCCTTCGGGACCCGCATCAATCCCCCTACCACTTCCCATTCGGATTCCACAGCGAACTGAATAAGTGCAACTTTTCGTCCATGTCTATTCACTTTGTTTGGCAAATTACGATCGTTAAGTCGAAGTTTGCAACTAAACCGTGTTCGTCTTCTCCATAAGTTTACTTTGGAGAGCGAAACTGAACCACATTAGTGTCTCGAAGACGTGATGTCGCCCGGATGATCGACGAATCGCTCTCGAAGCCTCCATCGGCGGTTGAACGTCTCCAACATGCCTGGCAACCTCCGATCAAGTTTGCATCGGGAAAGGCTCAGCTAACGGGGTGGGGCAATTCGCGTTTCACGACGCGATCACGGCGCGCCCCATGCCCACACGGCAGCCTCGGCCCGGCTTACGTCACGCGATTCGTGTCGTTCCAGAGCGTCGCCTGTCACGTGGAATTGAATGATCGTTGAACGATCGGTCCTGTACAAGTAGTTAAACCGGCTGATCGATCCGGCAGAATTACCCGTGGTAAGGAGACACTGATCGAGACGTTGGGCAAAAGGTGCGTAAGGTAGAATGGTGCTGACCGGCATCTACACGTCGACATGCCGCCCATTCGATCGGATGACCGACACGTGTGGCCCGCACATTTGGGATATGGATGGATGTTCAGACGCGTAGTCCCAAGCTTGCCGGTCTGCCTTATGATTACGGGGTCCGCGCCTTTATCATGATACATTCCCCGTTCTTACGCGCAGTTTTTGCCACATCGAGCTGCGCTATTCTGGCCGGACCGGGCGCCATCGGTTTAGTCATTTCGTGCCCGGGGCCACCCCTCATGGCTGTGAGGAACGAGAGGGCGGCGTTTCGGACGGTATTGAACCTGCCGCCCGATACGGATGCCGCGCCGAGCACCTTGAGTAGCGTCAGACGGCGGCGTCAACGACCATCAGGCGGTCTAGACCTGGATGGTAGCTGGTCATTTGTCTTACGGACGAAATTGAGCGACGGGCGCCCTCGTCTTAGGTGGCGACGACATAAGCAACCGGCGTCGCCCGCGGGAAATTCTCCACTCCGTTGGCTTCTAAAGGAGGGAACTAACCTTTTGTCTCCTCCGTTGCTTGGTCAATTCGGAGATCAGCATCTTTCAGCGCAGTTCTGGCCATGCGCCAGCTAAACGTGTCATCCCGGAGCGGCTATGCAATATCTGACTTTCGCGAGAAACAGCACGAGACCTCTCGAAATCTTGTGCCTTGGCGCGCACGCTGACGATATCGAGATCGGTTCGGGCGGTGCGATCCTTACTCTCCTCGACCGATACCCTGGTACCCGGGTTCATTGGATCGTCTTCGCTGCAAATGAAGTGCGGGCCAAAGAGGCTCGGGCCAGTGCCGGGGTTTTCCTGGCCGCTGCGAGCCATGCCAACGTCGCTGTCTACGATTTCCATGACGGCTTTTTCCCCAGCGACTTTCGCCTGCTGAAAAAGACGTTCGAGGCTTTGAAAGCTGAGGTCAGTCCGGACCTGGTATTCTCGCACGTTCGCAACGACCACCATCAGGATCATCGCATCGTTGCCGATCTGACCTGGAACACTTTTCGCGATCACCTGATCCTCGGTTATGAGGTGATCAAATACGACCCCGACCTTGGCAACCCAAATGTTTTTGTACCGCTTGATCCGGTGATCGCACAAACGAAAGTGAACGCGCTGATGGATCACTTCCAAAGCCAGCGAAGCCGTCGCTGGTTCATACCCGAGACCTTTTTGGCAATGATGCACATTCGCGGCGTCCATGCCGCCGCCCCTTCGGGACTCGCGGAAGCCTTCTATGGGCCCAAATTATGCCTCTAGCAGAAAGCCGCCGGCCGCCGGTCCGCGAGCGGCGGCCACGTCAGATCTTTGTCGGCGATCATCGTTATCGGACGCGGCCATGTGATTCCAACAGCACTGTCGTCATAACGAAACCCGTCGGCAGCGACAGGCGCATAGGGTGTGGACATCTGGTAGAGAACCTCGACACCATCCACCAGCGTTTGGAACCCATGTGCGCATCCTTCGGGAACATAGAGCGCGAGATCACTGTCCTGCGAAAGTTCGAACGCCACCCATTGATGAAAGGTGGGCGAGTCCGGCCGCAGGTCCGCAACCACATCATGGATCGCACCACGAACGCAACGAATGAACTTGGCCTCCTCGTGTGGCGGCCTCTGGTAATGCATCCCGCGAAGGGTGCCGGCCCGTCGTGTCACCGACAGACTTTCCTGCACAAACACCGATTCAAGGCCGTGCGCCGCGAAATCGTCGCGGCAGAAAAGACGGGCAAACGACCCGCGGTCATCGACATAGCGGTCGAGCCTTATTGCCCACAGGCCCGGGATCGTGGTTGCTTCGAACCTCATCTTGTATCCTCTAGCGTAACGGGCAGCCAACGGTGAACGAATTAGAGCAGGATCTATTTGCCCATGTCGAGGCATTATTTCCGATCTGCCGCAGCATCACGGGCGAGGGCCTCCGCCAGACGCTGAAATACATTCGTCGGTTCCTGCCCTTGCAAATCAGCGAGATTGCCTCTGGCACACCCGTCTTGGACTGGGTCGTCCCACCCGAATGGACGGTGCGTGGCGCGGCCATCCGCACCCTGGCAGGCGAGACGGTCGTGGACTTCGCGCATAATAATCTTCACCTGTTGCAGTACAGCCAGCCGGTCGATGCCATCATCCCGCGGGCGGAGCTGGAACCCCATTTGTACAGCCTGCCTGATCAGCCGAATCTGATTCCCTATCGGACTGCCTACTATTCCTCGACATGGGGCTTTTGCCTGACGCATGAGGCCCGCCAACAGCTTGTGGATCCAGCGTACCGGGTAGTCATCGATACGACACTGGAACCAGGCAGTCTAAGCTATGGCGAACTGCTGATGCCCGGCGAGACTGAGGAGGAGGTGCTGCTCTCCGCCCATAGCTGCCACCCTTCACTCGCGAATGACAACCTTTCCGCTATCGCGGTCGCGATCGAGCTGGCCCGCGAGATCGCACGACGGCCTCGGCGTCTGAGCTATCGCTTCCTGTTCGCGCCGGGCACGATCGGAGCCATTACATGGCTCCATTTCAATCGTAAGGCTGTCAAACAAATAAGGCACGGCTTGGTGCTCACCTGTCTCGGCGACGACGCTCCGCCGTCGTACAAACGATCGCGCCGCGGCGATGCACTGATCGACCGGTATGCCGAATACATTCTGCTTGACGAAGGGCACGGTGACCGGTTGGAGCCGTTCCAGCCGACCGGCTACGACGAGAGACAGTATTGTTCGCCGGGTTTCGACCTGCCGATGGGCCGGTTGACGCGTTCACCGGGCGGCACGTTCTCCGAGTATCACACCTCGGCCGATAATTTGGCGTTCGTAAAGCCCGCCGCTCTGGCTGACTCAATGCGGGTGTTACTGCGGATGATCGCGATGATCGAGCACGACGGATACTGGCGCAACACCTCGCCTTGTGGCGAGCCGCAACTCGGCCGGCGCGGGTTGTATCAGCAAAAGGATATGCATCATAACGGACGCCGCTTCGATCAGCTTACCATGATGTGGGTGCTCAATCTCTCGGATGGCAAGCACTCCCTGCTCGATATCGCCGAACGCTCGGGATCAGCATTCGAGGACGTTGCGGCCGCGGCGGCAAGGTTGCGCGGCACCGGTCTGCTGGAACGTTCGGACTGACCTACATCTTGCGCATCGGTCGCATCATGATGTCGGTCACCTCCGCGGTTCGCGGCACGTCCAGCGCCGCCACGACCATTGCCGCAACATCTTCCGCCCGTATCATCGTGTCCGGAGGCGCCACCCGTTGCTCCGCGGCGAGCACCGCCCGTTGCATCGGGGTATCGGTACGCCCAGGGTAAACGCTGAGCACACGGATTCCATCGCGGTTCACTTCCTGACGCAGAGCGTCGGTGGCGGCCTGCAACCCTCGCTTCCCGGCGCCGTACGCCGAAAGCCCTGCTGAAGCGGAGAGTGCAGCGGACGAGTTGATGAATACAACCTGACCAGACGCCGCCTGCAGTTGCGGCATGCACGCCGCGGTCAGCAGGATGGGAGCATGCAGATTGATCGCATCCAGCGCGCGCCATTGGTCGATCGAGAGCGCCGAAACGTCGCACCGCGCGTAGTCCCCCGCACAGTGGATCAGCACATGCAGTTCCGGCCGAGTGAGCTTCGCGACGGCGGAGCGACCCGCTTCCGTTGTCAGATCAGCCACTAAAGTGGTGGTGTTCGGGCCGGCATCCCGGCTTGCCTCCTGCAGCCTGCTGACGTTCCGGCCGGTCAGCACGACGCGCATGCCCCGAGCGGCGAGAGCCGCGGCGATGGCACGACCAATCCCGCCACTCGCCCCCGTGACCACGGCAAATTCGTTGCACGCGAGCATAAATCGGCGACCTCCTGAAGGACACACACTAGTTGCAGTTGCAATTGCAACCTGGTTCCAAGCTATTTTGGCATGGATAACGATCGTCCAGCAAGGCCAATTGGCCCTGCGATCCATTCCAGTACCGGTCCGCAGGGGTAATCGTGCCGCGCTGGCGAGGCCGACTTGCCGGATGGCGACAATCTTGTCAGTTCACTCGCGGATCGAAGAATTCAGGCTGGCGGTCGATCACGCCTCCATTACGACTAAATTTGGAAGGACCGTCCGGCCTTCCACGTCGGCGTCGGTCAAAGCCCGTCGCCGTTGGGCGCCATCGCGATCCCCAACAGGTCCACCCGCGGGCGGGCGGATAATTCGGGAGATGCCGAGGCGGGGTGAGAGGTGGCCGGCTTCGTCGAGACAGCGTTTCGGTTCCGCTAAGTGGATCCCCTGCCGGTTGGGTTCATCTTGTGCCGTTGCCGGGGCCTCACGCAGGGAGGGCGTAGCCCGACCGGAGT
>JBEKLE010000334.1:0-7866 GCA_050010355.1 Rhodopila sp.
GAGAAGGCGATCGTCGCGGCGTCGAGCCTGGTGTTCAACGGATTGAGCACCGCACCCAGCATGGGCACGGCAAAATGCGCTTCGATCATCTCCGGAACATTCGACGCGAGGATCGCGACCGTATCGAGCCGTTCGACGCCTCGATCGGCCAGCGCCGCCGCCAGGCGCACGCAGCGCTCATAAAGCTCGCCATAGGTTAAGCGGCGCTCACCGTCGATCACCGCGGTCTTGTCGCGAAACGAAGCCACGGCGCGACGCAGAAAACTGACCGGGGACAGCGGAACAAAGTTGGCTGGATGGCGATCCAGTCCGGTCTCGAACGGGTGGCCCGTGGTTTGCTGGTCCATCACTTCCTCCTTGTCGTTCGCAATCGGTCAAGACATTGCAATCAAAGCCCGCTGACGAGATGCCCGCCATCAACCGCGATCACGCTGCCGGTCATGTAGGAACCGGCATCGGACGCGAGCAGCAGCAGCGGGCCATCGAGTTCCCTGGCCTCGCCGAGCCGTCGCTGGGGGATGCGCCGGATCAGCGCCTTGCCGGCATCACTGCCGAAGAACGCGTCATTCAGTTCGGTCTCAATATAACCAGGGGCAAGCGCGTTGACCCGGATCCCGTGGCGCGCCCACTCCAGCGCCAGCGCCTTGGTCATCTGCACCACACCGGCTTTCGAGATCGCATAAGGCGCGACCCCGCCGGCCACCCGCAGTCCCAGAATGGACGCAATGTTGACGATACTGCCGCCACCGGCGTGGTGGATCATCCGCTTGGCCGCGTGCTGAGCCACCACCCAGGCGCCCTTGAGATTGGTGTCGATCACGCTCGTCCAGTCGTTCTCAGCCATATCCAGCGCGGCGCGGGTTATGGTGACGCCGGCATTGTTGATCAGAATGCCGACCTGACCGAACTGCGCTTCGGCATCGGCGAAGGCCTGGCCGACACTGCCGGCATCCGTGACATCCATGCGCACGCTCTGCGCCTGGGCACCCGATCCGCGGATCGATTCCACCGTTTGCTCCAGCGCCGCCTCGCGACGGGCGGCAACAGTCACGCGAGCGCCGGCGGCGGCGAGCACACCGGCGAAGTGCCGGCCCAGCCCGCTGGACGCCCCTGTCACCAGCGCGTGCCGCTCATTCAATGCGAAAAGATCGGCCATGCGGTTTTCCCCCTGCTGCGATGTTTTTCCTAGCGATTCGGAACCTTGTCCCAGACCAGGATCGACCGTCCCTCCTTGCCGTCGTGATAGCTCTTGTAAGGGGCGGTCGTGATCGTCAGCGTGTTGCCGTCGAGGTCGAAGTACCGGACCTGATCGGTGCCGGTCCAGGCCTGGTTCCAGGAAATATCGATGTGGTGAACGACCTGCTTTTCACCGAGTGTGTAGGTGCCGGCATAGGCCACCATGGAGCCCAGCAACTGCACGCCCTCCTCGTCGGTCGGCACGACGTCGGCCGGCATGATACGGTCGTGCCGGGTGAAAATGGCGTACATCCGGCCATCCGGCGCGTACCCCAGGTAGCCGTCCGGCTGCTCCCCGAACTGATTGTGCCGCCGGCCGGTGGCCGTCTCCTCTCGCTCGTAGGACCGCAGCTTCCAGGTACCCAGGACAAGGCTGGCATTCTGTGTCAAAGAACTCTCCTGTTATTTGATGGTGCCAAGTTGCTGATCTTCCGACGCAAGCCGCTCGCGAATGGCCGCGGCGTGCCCAACAGCGGGATCGACCCAGCGCGCCGCAGCGGCGACGGCGGGGGCAAGGTCGAAAGCCGCGGTCAGGTCGACATCGGGCTGTGTCCTGGCCAGCACATCCGCCAACGTGGCGCCGGTCTGCCGCACCTGTTCGGCCGCGTGTTCGACCAGGCGGTGCGCATTTTCCCGGCCAAGTTTCGCCCCGAGGCGCCCCGCGGCCGCATCCGCGAACAGCAGGCCATGGGTCAGATCGATGTTGGCGCGCATCCGGTCCGCGTCGACGACAAGGCCCTCGGCCAGTATTCGCGCCTCACGCAACGCACCCGACGCCAGGCCGAACAGTGACGGCAACGCCTGCCATTCCGCGTGCCAGAGCCCCGCCGGCCGCTCGTGCGCGGCAGCCATGGCCTCGAACAGCGTGGCGGCGTGCCCTTTGGCCGCCGCATGAGCCGCCAGGATGACGGTCGAGCCCACGGGGTTGCGCTTGTGCGGCATGGCCGATGAACCGCCGCGCCCCGGCATGTGGGGTTCGGCGACCTCGCCCACCTCGGTGGTGGCGAGATGGACGACGTCGGTCGCCATTTTCGCCAGCGCACCCGTCAGTTGCACAAGCCACGCGCCGGTCTCGGCCACACGGCCGCGGTTTGTGTGCCAGCACAGCGGGGTGACGCCGAGGCCAAGCACCTGCGCGAACCCGTCCAGCACACGCGGCCCGTCACCACCCAGCGATGCCAGCGTGCCGACCGGCCCGGCGAGCGAGGCGACCAGCACCCGCCGCCGCAGACCCGGCAACTGATCCGCCACGTCGGCGATGCCGGTGAGCCAGACCGCAACTTTGTAGCCGAAACTGATCGGGGCGGCGTGCTGTCCGTAGCTGCGCCCGACGCACGCGGTGGCACGGTGCCGGTCGGCCAGACCACTCAGCCCATGAATGATCGCTTCCAGATCAGCTTCGATCAGCCGAAACGCCTCGCACATGCGCAACACCAGCGCGGTGTCGATGATGTCCTGTGTGGTCGCACCTTTGTGGAAGGAACGTTCCAGTTCCGGGCTCAGCCGAACCTGCACAGCCTGCACGAACGGGATCGTCGGGACGCCGGCTATGCCCGCACGACGGCCAAGAGCGGCGATATCGAGATCATCGGGCCGGATTGCCTCGATGGCCGAACCCAGCGCCTCGGGCGCAAGACCGAGCCGGCTTTGGCTGCGGGCCAGAGCGGCCTCCACCGCCAGCATGCTGCCGACCCAGGCTCTGTCGGCGAAACAGGCCCGCATCGCATCGGTCGTGAACAACGGCCCGAACAGTTCGGAATCGAGGGGGGAGAAGCTCATCGCGCCAGCTCATCCCACAGGTCAACGTCCTCGACCGTCTTGCCTGCCGGGCCAGTCAGGAAATCGCCGATCAGCTCTGCCGTCTCCTCCGGTGTTTCCCAGATCGCGCGGTGGCCGAGGTCGGCCAGCATTTCGAGGCGAGCATTGGGGATTCGCGACGCGAGGATCTGAGAGTTCCGCGGCTTTATCAAATGGTCCTGCGCACCCGTGGCGACGAGCGTGGGCGCGCGGATACGCCGCAGATCGCGATAGCGGTCGAATTTTTTTATGGCCGCCATCTGCCGCTGCGCCGCGAACATCGGAGTGGGATTCTCCAGTTCCCGACGCATCTGTTGTTCAACCGCCTCGGCATGGGTCGCGAGGTACTCGGGCGAATAGGTCACCGGCCAGGCCTGCCGGGCGGCTTCCTCGGGCGTTTGGTTGTCGGTCACCAACAGGCGTTTGAACACGGCGTATGATGCTGGTTCCGACCAGATACCGCCGCAGAACGTGCCGAACAGGACCAGACGCTCAACCCGGTCGGGGAACTGAATCGCAAATTCCTGCGCAATCGCTCCGCCCATCGAAAAGCCGAACAGGTGGACTTGCCGGAGACCCAGCGTGTCGAGCACGCCAACGGCGTCCTTCGCCATAAGGCCGAGTTCGTAAGGGGCGTCCGGCTTGTCACTGTGGCCTGAGCCCCGGTTGTCAAAGGTAATGACAGTGAAACGGGCTGACAGGCGGGAGATGAACGTGTGAGGCCAGGCGGCGCTGCTGAGGCGATAGCCATTGATCAGGCAGAGCGGCGGGCCGCCTCCGACGACGTTGTAGTTGATCGCTATGTCTGTGCGGGTCGAAAATGGCATCGGGCGGTGTCTTATCTTCCTGCTTGCGTTTGGATAGCTAGAACAACCCGGCCATGACACCGACGCTCCTGCGGCGCTGCCCCGTCATGCCGACGCCGGTTGGCATCCACGCCTTTTTTGGCCGCCCGGCTCGACGCGATCTTGTTGCTCATGCAGACGCCCAATCGTGTTTTTCCACGAAAGCCGCGACCGCCGGTGCGAACAGCGTCTGCGACCGGTTACCGACGAACACGCCGACGTGCCCGCCCGGGAGAGCCAGTTCGGTATATTCGGACGTGCCCACCTTCGGCCCCAGCGCGCGCGACGTGGCGGGCGGGATGATGTGGTCGTCCTTGGCGTAAACATTCAGAACCGGCATCCGGATATTGCCGAGATCCACCCGGCGCCCGTCCAGCTCCCACTCGTTCTGCACAAGCTTGTTCTGCTGATACAGATCCTTCAGCCACTGCTTCGCCGCCTCGCCGGGATGATCCGGCCGGTCGGCGATCCACTTCTCCATGCGGAGCCAGTTCATCAGCCGCTGCTCGTCATCGACGATGTCCAGCATGTCGATGTTGTATTTCAGCAGACTGCGTATCGGCGACATCTGGTTGAAGATCGCGCCCATGAACTCGCCGGGAAGATTGCCGTTGGCATTGATGAACCGGTCCACGTCCTCAGGCGAAATGCTGCGGGTCCAGATATTGATGAAGCCGTGCCCGAGCCGCCCCTCGACCGTGTCGGCGTGGAAATCGACCGGGGTGATGGTCAAAATCAGGGTATTGACCCGTTCGGGTTCCAGCGCGGCAAAGGCCGTGGTAAACACGCCGCCCTCGCACACCCCCATCAGGTTGACCTTCGGCACATCGGCCCGTTTCGCGATCTCGGTCATGCAGCTGTCGAGATAACCCAGGATATAATCGTCCAGCGTCAGGTACCGATCGGCTCGCGACGGGTTGCCCCAGTCAACCACATAAAGATCAAGCCCCAGGTTAAGAAGGTTGCGAACCAGTGAGCGATCTTCCTGCAGGTCCGTCATCGTCCAGCGGCCAACCAGGCCGTAACAAATGAGCACGGGCACGTTGACACGCTGCTCCGCCAGAGGCCGGTAGTGGAAAAGACTGACCTTGTCCTGGCTCCACACCAAATCCTTTGGCGTGGTCGCGATCTGCACGTCCGTATCGCGGACCGAAGTCAGCAGTTGTCCGCCGGTCAGCATCTTGGTGCCGAGCTTGGCCGCATCGGACAATACGGTCGCTGGGGTTATTCCGATCTGTGTCACTCGTGTGTGCCCTTGTTCCTGGTGGCAGGCCGCCGTGGGGGCCGTGGTGTTCGTAACGGTTCGGCAGATGCGGGCACGGGTGCGACGGGCACTGCTGTGACCGGCGTTGGTGTAGCAGTCTCCGTCACTCGCTGTTCTCGCCGCATCGCGCGCAGCTCCCGCCGCAGTTCGGTTACCGTGCGATGCACGTCGTCCAGCTCCGTGCGCGTCGGGAAGCCGTACTGTTTGCCGAAATGTTCGACCAGTTCCTGCTGCGCCATCCGCAGCTCCGTGGTGGCACGTATCATTTCCGCCTGAGTCTTCAGGAACGGCTCGGACCGCTGCGTCTCCAGCAACTGCCGGTTGGCTGTTTCGGTCCACATGGACAGGGCGGCCTTGGCGTCTAATGCCTTCGCGGCCGGGTCCGTGCGGCCGGCCAGTTGCTCGGTGAAACGGCGTCCCGCCTGCAACCATGCCTCCAGCACCGTGGCGTTGTGCTCAAGACCACGGCGGCGGAGGTTCATCCAGGCTTGCAAAACACGGGCATACCGCCGCTCCACCTCCCACAGGTCGGCAAAGCGTGGTCCTTCAGCCATGCGACCGAGCACATCGTCCATTTCGCCCGTGCCGCCCATCCAGCTACGTGGATCAACCATCTTGCGGAACGTTGCTTCGACGATTTCATCGCCGCCTTTCGGCACTGGGACGATCGTGGCAAGCTTGCCGCACATGGCCGTAGCCGCCGACCAAAGTTCCATCACGGACTTGCTTGCGCGTGCCAGATCCGTGGCACCGGCGGAAAAGTCGGCCGGCATACTCGGCACCATCGGAAGCTTTCCGGAAACCGCGGCCTGCATCCCCTCAGCAAGCGCCTTGCCCGCCTGCTCCTGCGCCTTCATCAACGCCTGGCCCTGCGCGGTCCAGAAGTCCGTGACCGCCTTCGAGTAATCGAACGGGTTCATTTTGAGAACTCGATGACACGGCGAACGGTGCCGTCAAACCGCGGCGGCCCGTCGCGAACCTGCGCCGGAACGCCCCTTTCGATGGAACTGATATTCACCGTGCCCTCCTGTTTCAGTATTCCCCGTTTCAGTATTGCAGGGTTGCTACTCTGCGCAGTTCCTCGGGCGTGCTCGTACCGAATCCGAAGAATTCGAGATAGGCAGGGATCTGCTCGAACAGCATGTCGGTTCCGACCTGGATGGTGCAGCCCTTTTCCCTCGCCGCGCGAAGCAGCGGGGTGAACTCCTCCTTCATGACGACTTCACCGACAAACGTGTCAGGCGAGATCTTGTTGATATCGACGGGCAGCGGGTCGGCCGGCTTCATGCCAAGCGGGGTCGCGTTGACAACGATATCGTACCCGACCGGGTCGTTTGAGCCGGTCGCGACTTCCAGCGCAGGGTAGTGTGTCCGCAACCGGTCGCCGAGACCTTCGGCGGAGGCCGTGGATGCATCATACAGGCCGATCGCCGACAAGCCCGCGGCCGCCAGCGAGGCGGCGATCGCCGAACCGACACCGCCGCAGCCGATCACCAGGCCACGAGCTCCGGCGATCCGCTTGCCCTTGCGTTCGACGCCTCGGACGAACCCGGCTCCGTCGAACATGTCGCCGAGCAATGTGCCGTCGGGACGGCGCAGGATCGCATTGGACGCGCCGGCGATCTTAGCCGTCGTTGTCAACTCGTCCACAAGATGCGTCGTCGTCACCTTGTGCGGCATGGTCACCAGGGCAGCCAGCACGTTGGTGGTGCGGAACATCGCCTTCATCAAGTCCGGATAATTCGGCGCCTCGACACCCACCGGCACGACAATGACGTCGATGCCCTTCATCTCGAACCAGGGATTGTAAATCATTGGTGCTTTGAATGATTCGGTTGGATAGCCGAAATGGGCGATAAGTTTGGTTTTGCCGGTGATCATGGTTACACTCCAGAAATCGATGAAGGTTCGCGGATGTGGTCTGCAAGTCTGGCGTGCACACCGTCGACGCCGCGTGCCCCTAAACCTCTGTCAGACATCGAAGAACACCGTCTCGTGCTCGCCTTGGAGATGGACGTCGAACACATAAACGACGGCACCGTCATGCACCTCGCGGCGGGCCAGCAGAGTCTCGCGGCGAATGGCCGGCTCGATCGTTCGAAGCACTGGGTCGGCGGCATTCAGCGCGGTCTCATCAGCAAAATACATGCGGGTGGAGAGGCCGATGTTGATACCGCGCGCCGCAAACCAGATGTTGACGTGTGGCGCCATCGGCTTGTAGCCGCGTCGTCCAATCACGCCCCAGCCACGGAAGCCCTGGTCCAGCGGCTTGTCGGTCTGCCGGTCGGCCGGATGGTTGTAGCGACCGGCGGCGTTGGCCTGCCACACCTCGAGCAGGATATCACGGCAAGGCTGACCGAGCCCGTCGAGCACGCGTCCCTCGATGCGGATACGCTCGCCCGGTGTGCCGGTGCCGGCCACAACGTTGCTGAACGGTCGCTCGAAGATATCGAAGCCGGCCTGGTGCGGAATCAGGCCGATATGAACATAGGGACCGGCGGTTTGCGAAGGCGTTTCCGGCAAGTAATCGAGTTTCGGGGTCATGGCATCAGTTCCCATGCAGCTTGTTTTCGAACACCGTGGAACGCGTCCCGCGCAGCACGATGTCGAAACGGTAGGCCAGGCTGTCCAGCGGCTTGTCGGTCTGCCGGTCGGCCGGATGGTTGTAGCGACCGGCGGCGTTGGCCTGCCACACCTCGAGCAGGATATCACGGCAAGGCTGAC
>JBEKLE010000335.1:0-9102 GCA_050010355.1 Rhodopila sp.
GTCGAGCATCTGCGGATGGATGGTAATAAGCACACCGGTAGCGGCGCAAAGTGCTGCCATTGTAAGGTAACCGAGCTGCGGCGGACAATCGATCACGACTGCGTCATAGTCGGCGCCAACGTCACCTAGGGCACGATGAAGGCGCGCGAAAAACGCGGTTTCTCTTTCTGCAGTGTTTCGCGCCGCTAGAACGCGTGGGGTATCGTACTCGAACTCCATCAGTTCGATATTGCCAGGAACAATGTGAAGCCCCGGGAAGTTGGTCTTCTTGATGACGTCCCGGAGCGGCCGCCTATCGACATCATATCGTAGTGCAGCATAAAGTGTCTCATTGGCGCCAACGTCGAACTCCGGCTGAAATCCAAAGAGCGCTGACAAACTTGCCTGCGGGTCGAGGTCAATCGCCAATATCCGATGGCCGGTCAGGGCTAGGTGCTGCGACAGGTGCGCAGCAGTCGTTGTTTTGCCGCTACCGCCCTTGAAGTTCACAACCGCTATGACCTGCAGCTGTTCGTCATCACGTCGTTGTGGCACGTAGCGCCTTCTGGCGCGGCCCGTCTCGTCGAGATATCGTCGAAGGTCCATTATCTGCTGCGCTGTGTAGGATCTGCGCCCGCTCGGGGTGACCAGCGGTTCCGGTCCCTTTCCCTCAAGAGACAAATTCCTTAGATAGCCCGTCTTCACCCCAAGCAGCTTCGCCGTCTCGCTGACTTGGAAAGCCCGTAAGGTCTTCTCGGCAGATGGCGGAAACAGTTCGAGACGATGGGCCTGAAGCTTTTCTGACAACTCTTGGGCGTGACTGCTGATAACAGCGTCGATATCACGCGCAGGATCGTTCTTGACTATTCCTGTATCCATCGCCCTCGTCCGAACATGCGATTCGTATATGCAGAATCGCTCCGAACCGCACTTACACATTTTTTGATCATCTTCGCAACCTCAAGGTCCTCTGGTCAGCGGGCGTTGATGGTTGACGGCCGTCAACTTCCATCAGGCTCCAATCCGCCTCTTTTGGGGATGCCTTGTCGCCGCGTCCGAGGTTAAAAGTTGACGGCGGTCAACCCGAGGCAAATACGTGACAATCATGATACAGTAACACAGTGGACGATATTCATCTCCGAATCCGAGCGCTTTTTGCTTGTCGGCGGGGCAGGTCTTTGATTTCGTAAGTTTTCACCAGTCACGTGCACCGCCTCACATCCACCCTATCGTCAACAAGACCAGCACGCGCACCCTGTCCGCCGCCGGGGCTCCAGCGGGTTGTGCGTCAGCGCACGTTCTGCAGCGCGGTCGGCGTTGACTGTTTCTGCGTCGGTGACCGGTCCCGGTAGAAACTAGCCTGGCGGTCATTCTGATCCATGCGCACTCAGGACGGGCAGTCCTCCGTGCCGTACAATGACGCGACACGCCCTGCGATGGCCAGCGCGAGAAGCTGGATGCCAAGTCGACCGCGCAGGCAAGTTTGGTCCACGCCGACGCGCTTGCCAGCCGCCCGGTCCCGGACACGCTGCACGCGCGGTCGACTTCATCGTCGTCAGGGACCTGAAGCGCCGCGACCGCAAGGATCCCGAGGCTCGGCCGGTGCGCGTGGGGTTGTAGAACCAGCGTGACGACTTGCTCGGCTTCGTCTGCGTGATCGATGAGAAACCTGGCGGCATCGCGCAAGCCCCTCGAGCATGAAGCTCGCGTGCTGTGTCGCGTGCCCAACATCTCGACAGCCTATTTGCAGCGATAGGATCGGCTTGAGCGAAGATGGGTGACAGTTTCCAAGCTACTTTCGGCTTCGTCAGCCGGGCCATGGCGCGAACCCCACGCAGCAGTTCGCTCGTGGGGAAACTCGAGTCGCGGCTTCGCAACTACTTCAACGCTGCGCCGCCACTTGGGCGGTTCGCATTTGGAGTTGTCGCAGTCCTTCTTGAACCATCGGTATTTCATGCGCAGTCGGCGGTCCGAGCGCCAGGGCAAAAGCCCACGGGAATTGATGACCAGTTAAGACGATCACTCTGATCGGTTTCGGATCTTACAGCACCAACACACTTAACGCGGGGGGAGGCGGGCCGCCTCCCCCCGCGGCAACCCTACCAACCGAAACCAACCGTAACCCGGCTCTCATATGCCGGTGCTTTCCCGCTCCCTTTATACCCCGAAAACGGCGGATTCTGGACCACGCCCCAATCGGCCTCCGTGCGCGTACACCGGGCCTGCACCCTCTGAGGAACGTCAGGTCGGGGAGGGGCCAAGGGCGACGGTCACGTCGGTCGTGCTGAAGTCATCCCCGATGAACAGCAGGGGGGCTTGGCGTGCACGGGCCAAGGCGTAGGAGAATGCGTCGCCGAAGTTCAGGACCCCGCCGTGGCCCATGCCGCGGCCAAACTGGATGCGTGCCCGTAGCGCCAGTCGTGCTTGGGCCACATCGACCGGGACCAGGGCAATCCCGGCCTCGTCGAGGAATCGGTCGAGGTCGTCGATCGCGCGCAGCCGATCCGACCGCCGTCGCCCGGCCAGCACGGTACCGGTTTCGAGGTAAGAGGCAACTGACATGACCCGGTCCGGGTCCTGCGCAAGCCGCGCCAGCAGCGCCTCCGCCGCTGGTTCGCCAAACAGGATCGCCACTACGGCCGAGGAGTCGACGACGATCACCCCTCGTCGCCGGCCGCGGCGTCCCATTCAGGTCGGCTGACCGGTTGCGTGTCGTAGGCCGCACGTAATTGGCTAGACAACGCCGTCAGTCGCGCCGGGAGAGTAGCCGCCGTCTCACGCCGGGCGCGTTCGCGGGCCAGACGCTCGCGCAAGGCGATGGTGACCGCCTCGGTCGTGCTCTCTCCGGTCAGCTGTGCGAGGCTGCGCGCTAATTCGTCCGCTTCCGCCGTCTTGATACTCAGTGCCATGAATGCCCTCGTCTAGACGCTCCGTCTAGATAGCGCCGGCAGCGGCATCTGACCACGTTGCATTTGGTTTGGTCATTCTGATCTCCTGGCCGCTCATGATCTGAGTTGGTGGTGATCCGCATCTCAGCATAGTCATAGAAACGGCCGTTTACAGACGTGGCCGGGTGTCGGTCTGCGACAGCCTGGCCCGAAAGCGGGTCGGTAGGGCAGGGGGCACCGCGACCAAGGCCCTGTTGAGGCGCGGCCGCGATGCGATCCGGCGCATTCGTAGAGACACCTATCGCGATCTATGGCCGAAATCCGCCAAAACTGAATCATCTCCGCGAGTTGGCAGGGCAGGGACGCCAATTCATCCTTCAAGGCCCGGGCGTGCCAGACGACCGCTGCGCGAAGCATTTGCCGGACGCCGGGAATGGCAAGACATCTTACCACGCGTAATAAGGCCTGCCCTAATCACTGGCCTTATCCCCCGCCGCGATGGCGGCGACACCTCCCACTATTGGATGGCGCTGCGCGACCGAGAAGCGTCTGTCGCCTGCCGCCGATCCCCAGATCCTGGTTCGAGAAGGCACAGCAAAACGCGTCACCTATCCGAACCCGGCGCTCGTTGCACGCTGTCGCCCGCCCCCGGATCTCGATTCGATCCGGCCGACTGACCACCCGATGGCCGACGCCATAACCCCTGGCTGCCTGCAAGCTCTACGGAGACGTTCCTTTGAAGAAGTCCCCGCGGTCCGGCGCCCCCGGACCTTCAGCGCCGGCTGGTGTCCTGGCCGAACGGGCGGCCGAGGCGATGCGGCTTGAGCGGTTCAAGGAGGCGACCGAACTCTTCAAGCTGGCGATCCGGCAGGATCCGCGACTGGAATGGAAGGCGTCACTTGCCAACGCGTACACTGGCCGCGCCGTGCGGAAAGAACGTTATCCATTGTGGGCCATGTTGACACGCCATAAACCCGACAATGTCGCAACGAAGCACCGGTTCAGGTTGGAATCAGCCGAAAATGGGCGTCCTTACCGTATAAAATCGCAGCACTGCGGGAGGCACACCAATCTGGCCAGCACCGTCTGGGGTTTGCGCGAGAACCGCGCGGCAAGTCGGGATCACCGGTGCTGGGCTGCGGAACGGGCTGACGAGCCAGACCTGTGCTCGTCTGCCGGCACCGCATTTTGGCGGTCGGGGCAGGCGAGCGCGGTGCGTGAGGCGCCGCGCCTGGCACCGCTGACCCTGGGGGATTGCCGGGACCCGGGAAGAAACATGATAGGTCTTCTCCAAGTCTCCGCCCTACAGGAGGGTGGGGCGGACGAATGCCGGCGGCGAACTAACTCGAATGTGCGCTTTCCCGCGCGGCCATCGCAGGAACTGGCGCCGCGGCCGCAGCCGCTTGCAGCGCTTGCAACAGCGCCGAGCCGTTCGGGCATCCCCAACCTGAAACCGCATCATACTCAGGACCGGCGCTATATCCCCCCGCATGCGCCGTCGAATTGTTCCCGGACACGATATCCCTGCACGCTTTCGATCCTAGCGTAGCACCACCCGGGCCAGGCCCGTACAGTAACGGCGTCAAATATCCCGCCGGCCCCGCCGCGCCGAGTGCCCCATTGATCAGCGCGATCATCGACGCCACCAGTGGGGCCGCCGCACTCGTGCCGCCATTGGGCTGTGCCTGCCCATCGACCACCAGCAGGTAAGGCGAGGCCCCCCAGTCGGCGTTCGCCGCAAGATCCGGGATTACTCGCCCCGGCTTAGCGCCCGGGTTCACGGGATGTATCTCGATGTTCTGTTGCCAGGAAGGCGTCGGAAACACATCGCTCACCCCGCCGCCCGTGCTGCCGCTATTAAAAACATTCGGATCCCGCATGCCACTGCCCTCGAACCACACGAGGTCGGGCAACGGCGCGGTCTTTGAGGGGATCGTCGTGCCGCCGACCGCCAGCACATACGGGCTCGAGGCCGGAAAATCGACATGCGCCAGGCCGTCCTGCAAAGCATCGCTCGATCCATCATCGCCCGCTGCCACGCATACGGTCATTCCGGTCATTGCAGCGTCTTGCAGTGACTTGTTGACCTGACGGATGGCCGCCGCCGTCCAGGCGCCCCCTTCCTCAGGATTGCCCCAACTGATGGAAAGCACTTTCGGATTGTTCGCCGCATCCTGGACGGCCGCGTCCAGCGCTTTGATAAAGCCCTTCTCACCGAAATGCGCGAAATACGCTACAATAGTTGCCTTCGGGCACACGCCGGCCACCACCTCGATGTCCAGCATGACTTCGCCCTCGGCGCCATCGGTCGCGCTCGTGCTTGTCCCGTCGACGCTGGTCGCCACCACTTTCGGTACGGAAACCCCAGCCGCTGTGCAGAATGTTTGCAAATCGGCTGGAAAATATCCGCCGCCGAATTCCAGCACGCCGACAGCCTGGTCCGTCCCGTCGCCCGGCGGAAAATTGTAGCGTGTCGCAAGCTCCGCCGGCATATACCAGGATGCCGGGATCGACTGCACGTCCCGCGCAAGACCCGCATGACTCAGCCGCCGGCGCCGTCGGCGCGCGACCCGCCGGTCATCCATCCCGAACACGCCCTCGACGATATCCTTGATTTCCGCAGGAATTTTTATGTCGCCGGTGCGTCCCCGATAGTTTCCGTCCGGATGCGAAAACTCGAACAGCCGGGTTTGGAAAGCACGTTCCATTTGCGCAACCGTGCCGGAAAGCTCAACGCTTCTCGTCGCAGGATCCACCTTCACAACTCGCAAACCGAGTTTCCGGAATGTCTCTGAAACGATGTCGATATCCGCCTGCGAACTGCCAAAGGTCGCAGCAAGCTCCTCGCGGCTGATCGCCTTACGGGGCATGTCCCCGGGCCCGGGCGGCTCGTTCTCGCGCCGCAATTTCACCAGCACCTCGATCATCGCATGAGCATTTGCGCGCCCCACTGCCTTCGCGCCAGGCAGCGCAATGCGCCTACTTCCGGATACAACGGTGTACGTAGCTTCCGCCATTTGCTTCTCCCTTCAAAGTGCAGAGGCGGATTCCGAGCCCTGCTCCCCAAGTCCTAAGCAGAGGAATCCGCAACGATTTGCCAAAGAGAATAGGCGCGTTGCGGGGGACGGGATGTGAACTGGATCACACCTTTTGCCCATTCATGCCGCGATCCGGATGATGCCGGGTAGAAGCGCCCCATCATCGCAGGACGCTCCATGCTGAGCACCTTGGAATATGCGGCTCTATGGAGCATATGAGTTGCTCAAGGGAGCAGACCATGTCTCGTTCAAGAAGCTCGACCTCGGCGGCCCCTGCTGCTGCGGCCCACGGCCAGCCGCCAGGGCTGTCCTACCTGGCAGTATTTCGCGCATCGCCGCTCGAACGCATCAGCATGATCAAGCGCGGCATCCGCGCTACCGAAGCGAAGCGCATCATCGCCGAGCTCGCCATCGGACAGGGCGCGGCGCTTAAGGCTCTGAACCTCTCCCCCGCCACCGTCAACAAAAAGGCGAAGCAGGGCCAGACCCTATCGCCCGGTGAAAGCGAACGCGTCATCGGCTTCGCCAAGCTCGTGGGGCAGTTGGAGGCGGTGATCCAGGAGTCGGGCAATCCGGAGGGTTTCGACGCCGCCGCCTGGATGTCGCGCTGGCTCAATAATCCGGTCCCGGCATTGGGCGGCGCGCGGCCGATCGATCTGATGGATACGATGGAGGGCCAGGCCCTGGTGTCCACGACGCTCGCGCAGGTGCAGAGCGGGGCATACGCTTGAGCCAGACGGTCTGGCGGATCGCGATCGACACCCCAGCCTACGAAGCCGACGACATGTCGGGGACCGGGGCGAAAGTGACCGGCGGGCGCTGGAACGCGCGCGGCGTTGCCGTCGTCTATACGTCGCAGACGCGGGCGTTGGCGTGCCTCGAGACAGTGGTTCACCTGAACGCCGGCGGGCTGCCCCTCAATCGTTACCTCGTCGAGGTGGCGATTCCGGATGCGGTCTGGGCCAATGCTCGATTGACGACCGCTGCCAGCCTGTCGGTCGGTTGGGACGCTGAACCGGCCGGGAGGGCGAGCATCGCGTTCGGCACAAACTGGATAGGCTCGGGTGCTTCGGCGCTTCTTGTCGTACCGTCTGTGATCGTCCCCGAGGAATTCAATGTTCTCATCAACCCGCGGCACTCGGACAGCGCGACGATCACGGCGGCGAAAACGCGCAAATGGCTCTACGATCCCCGGCTGACCAAGGATGCTTGATGAGCTTCTAGGGGTCACTATTATACAATCGAAAATATGATGTCACGTTGGGAGTATTGGCGGGCGTTTGGGGATTCCTGCGTCCGCGCCTCGGCAATGACAAGTGTCTGTTCGTAGATAGCCTGAGCCGGTCAGTCCGATCTCGATAACAACCCTGCGTTGATTGAGTGCGGCGCCCGAGGAGGCGACCATCCACCCCGACTGCGATCATCAATAGCACTGGGGCCAGCACATGGGAACCGCCGTCGTGGGATGCGTTTGCCGATGTCGACGTTTTTGTCGACGAAGTGCTGGCAGAACTCACGGCCATGGCCAAGGATGGTGTGCGCCCGATGCGATCGGGGCCAAAGCCACCGCTCGCCGGAGCGGCGCTTCGCAAGGCCGTCATGGCGATCTGGTGCGTTTGTTTCTGTGGCATGCAGTGGCGGGCGATCGGACGGCTGTGCGACATTCCCTTCACCACGCTCTACGGACTGTTCGCTCGCTGGACCCGGCTTGGCCTGTGGCGCCGCATGCTGGACCGGCTGCGCCGCACCTGGCGGCGTGCCTGCGGCGATGCTCCGGAACCCAGCGTGGTGGTGATCGATAGCCGATCCTGTCGCTCGGCACCGAGCTGCTTTGACCGCGGTATCGACGGTGGAAAGAAGATCCGGGGCGTCAAGATCAACGTTGCAGTGGACAAATATGGCATCCCGCTGGCGATCGATGTCTCGCCCGCGAACCGGCATGACACGAAAGCCATCGTCCCGGTTCTGCACGCCGACGGCGGCTTCCGGGGCCCGGCGCTCGGGGATCTCGGCTACCGGGGCGAGCGGTTGGCCCAAGCCGGCGAGACACTCGGCATCACCATCCAGGCGATTGCCCGGGGTCGCGATGGCCGGTTCGTTCCTGCCGGCATCTGCTGGGTGGTTGAGCGCTCCTTCGCCTGGCTCAGCCGCTACCGGCGGTTGAACACCATCTTCGAGCGCTCGAAGGATCACCTCATCGCATTCGTTGCGATTGCCTTCATCTCCATCCTCGCTCGGGCCTTCGCGCCCCAGCCCGCGTTTCCAAGGCGGTTATTGCCGCGTTGGCATTTTTGCGCACACGTGCACTGCTTTACCGTTGCAGTGGGATGCGGGCGGCGTCGAATGTAGTGGCCCATGGGCAGCCCCCTCCGGACATATTATTCTGGAACGTGGGAGGTGTCTGAAATGCCGTCGTTCCTGGCCTTGCTCACGTTCCTTCTTGCTGCCGGTGTGCAGGCCGAACGCGTGAGCGTGCCCGGCCAAAAAGGTATCAATCTCGATGCTGCGCTGGTGTTGCCCGAGGGGGCCGCGAAGATGCCTGCTGTCGTGGCGTTGCATGGCTGTGGCGGTCCGTTCCCATCGCGGGACGGCCAATGGGCGGTCGTGCTGGCCAAGGCTGGCCATATTGTCCTCCTGCCAGATAGCTTCGGCTCCCGCGGGCTTGGCTCGCAATGCGCCAGGAAGGAACGCGAGGTCACGCCCTCAGGGCTGCGCCGTCAGGACGCAATCGATGCGGCCAAGTGGCTGGTGGCTCGCCCCGGAACGCCCTCCGGGGGCGTTGCGCTGATCGGGTGGTCGAACGGAGGAAGCACCGTGCTATCCACGGCGCGTGAGGCCACGGATCTGCCGCCCGACCTGTTCCAGCGGTTCGTTGCGTTCTATCCCGGATGCCCGACGCCGGATGAAGATCCGAGCTGGAGGCCGTCGGCACCAATGATAATCCTGATGGGTCAGGACGATGACTGGACCCCGGCCCCTCCGTGCCATGATCTCGCCGCGCGATACCCGGACCAAATCACCTTTATCGCCTATCCCGGGGCATATCATGATTTTGACGCGCCGGACCGTCCGGTGAAGCTGCGCAATGGCGCGGCCACGACCGCGAGTGGCTTGGCGCATGTCGGCACCAATGAGCCCGCACGGCAGGACGCTCTGGCCCGCGTGCCCAAATGGCTGGAGGAGACGCAGTGAGCTGT
>JBEKLE010000336.1:0-7329 GCA_050010355.1 Rhodopila sp.
GGCCGCCGCACTGCTTTGTCTGACCGGCCAGGAACACACTCGGATGATCGATATAGCGCTCGACTGGGTCAGCCTGCTGGTCCGCTGGACGCATGTCATCGCCGGGATCGCCTGGATCGGCTCGTCGTTCTACTTCATCGCCCTTGACGCCGGCCTGCAGCCCAATCCCCGCCTTGATCCTCGGGTGAAAGGCGAGGCCTGGCAGGTGCATGGCGGAGGGTTCTATCAGATTCAGAAATTCGCCGTTGCGCCAGAGTTCATGCCGGAGCACCTGACCTGGTTCAAGTGGGAAGCCTACGGCACCTGGATCTTTGGCTTCGCGCTGCTGGTCCTGGTGTATTATCTGAACCCCAGCGTCTACCTGATCGAAACCTCGGTGCTGAACATCGACGCGGCGGACGCGGTGCCGGCGGCGGCAGCGTCCCTGGTCATCGGCTGGTTCGTTTACGATCTGCTGTGCAAGTCCTGGTTCGGGCGCGAGACGGGGCGGCTGGCGATCTCCGGTTTCGTGCTGCTGTGCGCCGCGGCGTTCGGCTACACGCATGTGTTCAGCGGACGCGGTGCGTTTATTCAGGTTGGTGCGCTGGTTGGCTCGATCATGGCGGCCAACGTGCTGTTCGTCATTATCCCCGGCCAGCGCAAGACGGTCGCCGCGCTGCTGGCCGGCGAGGAGCCTCACCCGGTCTGGGGCCAGGTTGCCAAGCAACGATCGATCCACAACAACTACCTGACGTTGCCGGTCGTCTTCACGATGCTGAGCAACCATTACGCGTTCACCTACGCCTCGCCACGCTGGAGCTGGCTGATCCTGGCGTGCATCTTCGTCGCCAGCTTCATCGTGCGGCACTGGTTCAACACGCTGAACGCCGGCGAGCCACTCGGAGTGAAGCCGGACTGGCGGCTATGGCCGGCGGCGGCGGTTCCGGTGGCGTGCGCGATCGGCCTGGGGATGCTCGGGCAGCCGTCCGCGTCGGTTGCCGATGCCGGCGCGGCGCCGGTGACCTTCGCCGACATCAGGCAGATTGTCGATCAGCGCTGCCATGTCTGCCATTCGGCGCGGCCAAGTTTCCCTGGTTTCGCCGAGCCGCCGAAAGGGGTGATGTTCGACACTCCGACTCAGATCAAGCGGCAGGCGCCGCAGATCATGGCGCAGGCGGTGAAGACCCATACCATGCCGCTGGGCAACGTCACCGAGATCACGGATGCCGAGCGGTCGGCGCTGGGGTCATGGATCGTCAGCGGGTCCAGGCTGGAGTGATCGGGGCGCGCACGCGTCCAACGCCGCCTGTAACATCCACGCAGCCGCCGCCCGATCCACGACCTCGGCCCGTTTGGCCCGGGTCAGGTCGGCTTCGGTTATGAGGAACCGGTTCACCGCGGCGCTGGACAGGCGCTCGTCCCACAGCGCGGCGGGCAAGCCGGTTGCGGCGGACAGGGCGTGGGTCCAATCCCGCGCGGCCTGGGCGGCGGGGCCGGCGGTGCCGTCCATGGACAAGGGGAGGCCGACGACCAGCCCATAGGCGTGTTCGCGCAAGGCGATCGCCGCGATCTCGGTGGCGTTGGCGGTGAGTTTGCCGCGTTTCAGGCTGCCATACGGCGAGGCCAGCGTTCGGCGGACGTCCGACAGCGCCAGACCGATCGTTTTCGTGCCGGGGTCGATGCCGATCACGCGCTGCTCGCCGGTCAGCGAGGCCAGCAAATCCGTCAGGTTGAACAGAGCCATGTGCGTCGTTATGGTCCCGCGATTCCATCCAACCAAGGACTCTCTGCCATGTCGCTCGATCACGCGACCGTCCGCCGGATCGCCACGCTCGCCCGCCTCCGGGTGGAGGATCATGAGATCGAGCCGCTGTGCCAGGAACTGAACGGCATCCTGGGCTGGATCGAGCAATTGAACGAGGTCGATGTTTCCGGCGTGGCGCCGCTGACCGGGGCCACCCATACCACTCTGCCGATGCGTGCGGACGTGGTGACCGACGGCGGCTACCCGGACGCGGTGCTGTCGAACGCGCCGGAACGGATCGGCGATTTCTATGTCGTGCCGAAAGTCGTGGAGTGATGCTGACCGACCTGACGATCGCCGAGGCCCGCGACGGGCTGCGCGCGAAAGCGTTCTCCGCGGTCGAGCTGACCATGGCGCATCTGCATGCGATCGAGGCGCTGAACCCGCGGCTGAACGCGTATATCACGGTCAGCCATGCCCAGGCGGTGGACCAGGCGCGCGCCGCCGATGCCGCGCTGGCGGCGGGTGATGCCCGAGCGCTGACCGGGATCCCATTGGCGATCAAGGACCTGTTCTGCACCGCCGGTGTCCGTACGACGGCCGGCAGCAAGATCCTGGGGCCCTTTGTGCCGCCGTACGAGAGCACCGTCACGGCCAACCTGCTGCGGGATGGCGCCGTGTTCCTCGGCAAGACCAACCTGGACGAGTTCGCGATGGGCTCGTCGAACATGACCTCGGCCTATGGACCGGTGGAGAATCCGTGGAAGCGGCGGCAGGACAACGCCGCCGTGCTGGTGCCGGGCGGGTCCTCGGGCGGTTCGGCATCGGCTGTTGCGGCGCGGCTGGCGATGGGGGCCACGGGGACGGACACCGGCGGGTCGATCCGGCAGCCGGCGTCGTTCTGCGGTCTGGTGGGGGTGAAGCCGACCTATGGGCGGTGCTCGCGCTGGGGGGTGGTGGCGTTCGCGTCTTCCCTCGATCATCCTGGTCCGCTGACCCGGACGGTGCGGGACGGGGCAATCCTGCTGGGGTCGATGGCCGGGCATGATCCGAAGGATTCAACCAGCGCGGCGGTGCCGGTGCCGGATTTCGAGGCGGCCTGCCTGCGCGGGGTGAAGGGCCTGCGGATCGGGGTGCCGAAGGAATACCGCTCCGACGGCATGCCGGCCGAGATCGACGCGCTGTGGCAGCAGGGCATTGACTGGCTGCGAGCGGCGGGGGCGGAGGTCGTCGATGTCAGCCTGCCGCATACGAAGTACGGCCTGGCCACCTACTACATTGTCGCACCGGCGGAGGCCTCGTCGAACCTGTCCCGGTATGATGGTGTCCGGTTCGGGTCGCGGCAGAACGGCGAGGATCTTCCCGACATGTACGAACGCACGCGGGCGGATGGGTTTGGCGCGGAGGTTCGCCGCCGTATTTTGATCGGGACTTATGTGCTGTCGGCTGGGTACTACGATGCCTATTACCTGCGTGCACAAAAGATCCGGGCGTTGATCCTGAAGGATTTTACGGACGTGTTCACGCAGGTGGATGCGCTGCTGACCCCGACCGCCCCGTCGGCGGCCTTCGCACAGGGCGAGAACATGGACGATCCGATCAAGATGTATCTGAACGACCTGTTCACGGTGCCGGCGGATCTGGCGGGCGTCCCGGCGGCATCGGTCCCGGCGGGTCTCGACGTGAACGGTCTGCCGCTGGGTTTGCACGTGATCGGCAAATCATTCGATGAGGAAACCGTATTTGCGGTTTCAGCGGCGCTGGAACAGGCGGCCGCGTTTACGGCGTTGCCGGCGCTGCGGGCGGGCGGTTAGGCGGGGCAATCGTTTGTCTTGTGCGGCCGAGGCATCAAGCTGTCGCACGCGATCGGCCGGCATAGCGGTCGCCGTGGATGGGAGCCCGTGCTGATCGCCGCATCGTGCGTCTCACGGAGGCTTGTCGCATTGTGCGGGACAGCGGTAGTGTTCTGATTGCAGTTTGATCACAATACCGTATGGTTCTACATATGCATTGACCGAGCGCGATAGCCTTGGCACGCTCTTCCCATCGATTGGGATGACACACAATGGTTGTGATCCATTTACTTCCGGGTCTCGCGACCATTCCGGGCCTGGCTATTATCGAGTGTGAAGTTCAACCACCCGCGAGCTGTGGGCGGCTGCCGAGGCGCTTGCTCGGCCGCGCAATGACCCGCCTGATTGCCGACCGCCGGGGGGTTGCGGCGCTTGAATTCGCCATTGTCGGCGGCACGTTCTTTCTGCTTCTGCTACTCGTGATTCAATTTGGACTTTATTTCGTTCAGGTTACGGCGCTGGATTTGGCTGTGCAGAAAGCGTCGCGCCAGATATTGATAAATCAGCCGGTCACGCAAACCCAGTTCGTTGCGAATATTCAGGCTGACAGCTTTGGCCTGCTCCAGAGCCAGACAATCCAGGTGGCAGTCCAATCGGCGGATTCCTTTGGCGCGATCACACCGGTTGCGAATATCGCGGGCGGCGGCTCGCTTCCGTATAACACCGGGACCTACGGCAGCGCCGTGCTGGTTCAGGTTGGCTACACGGGCAATGCGATCGCCAATCTGTTGTCGCAATTTGTCCCAGGCGTTTCGTCCACGATCGCTTTCCAGCGGGAGCCATCGCCCCAATGAGACGTTGCGTCCGCCTGGTTCCGCTCGGCCACAGAGGCATCGTCGCGATGGAGTTCGGCCTGGTCGCGCCGGTTCTGCTCCTGCTGTGCTTTGCAATCGTTGATTTCGCCGCAGCCGTCAGAGTGCAGATCGGGGTCGATCAGGCGGCGCGTGCGGTCGCCAACCTCATTGTTCAGCAATCGGCGGTTACGACGGCGCAGTTGAACGATTTCTATATTGCCGGACGGGACTGCTACGCTTTCAACAGCGGGACCTTTTCGATATCGGCGGCGAGCGTAACATTCGCCCCCGCGCCGTCCGGCTGGGACGCCAGCGATTTTTCCGGAAGCTTTGTCCCGTCCCCCGGTAACCTGCTGACGCTGTCGGCCGGACTGGCCGCGTCCTCCGACGGTTCGGTTGTGGGAGGCGACAGCACAATCGTTGTACAGGCCCAGTCAAAGTTCATCGTCCCGCTTGCCTTTTGGCCCATTCCGTCGAGCTTTACATTTACATCGACTGAATTTGCCAGACCAAGAATGAGCTTTGTCGTCACTGCACCCAACTGAAACAGCTCCAGTATGTCCATCATCCGCTGCCTTGGCCGGGACCGCAGGGGTGCAGTCGCCCTGATGACCGCCATCGCGACACTTCCCCTCATCCTGTTCGCGGGGGTCGCGATTGACTGCGCGCGGCAGATTCAACTCTACCGGTCGATGCAGAATGCGGCTGATGCGGCGGCACTTGCCGGAGCGACCTTACTCAGTGAGGCCAACTACGCGGACGATGTCCCGGTGCTGGTGAATGCTTACCTGAAGGCGTCGACCGCGGGGGTGAACGGCACCGTCACGCTTCCGGCGACGGTTGCCGTTACCCCCGATTCTGTCACGGTGACCGTATCCGCGAGCATCCCGAGCACGCTGCTGAGCCTGCTGGTGCCCAGTCTGCCCACGTCGGTGACCGCGGTCGCCGGCGGCCCGGAGGCCACGATCACCATCAGCGCGACGCCGCAGGACACGAATGCGGGGGACCTGAATTCGGTTTATGTCTATGCGGTTAAAGCTGATGGGACGAAGGATTTCAGCAATAGGTCATTTGTAATCAACAACAACATTAATACGTGTCGTTATCAGCCGTGTATCTCCGACCTGCCGCAGTTTCCGCCAGGTGTGCCAATCCCCCCGGTGCCGTTCTCCCTTGGTCTGGGGGAGCGCATTGCATTTGAGCTTGACAACGTGACCGGTGGCCGAGGTGCGGCGTATTACAACAACATGCCCAATACCTATGGATCGATGCCGCTGGCGGCCGGCAAGCTTGCTTCTCAAGCCGCAGCGAATGTGTTCTACAGCAGCGATTACCCGGCCACGTTGAACACTGTTCCCGCTCGCCCGGCCTCGGGTCTTTCGAACGGGTACTCCCCCGCGCATCAGGAGGCCATGGTCAATGGGGGCTACGTCAACTTCGACAGCACGGCAACCGGGTGTTACGTCTATCAAAGTGAGTTGGTGACCTCCTTCACAGTCAACGGGGGTGCGGGATCGACAGGGACAATCGGCAGCCCGGGCCAGCAGCAGAATGTCACTGTCTCCAACAACGGCTCTCTGCCAATGTGCGCCAATGTAACGCCAGGTTCGCCGTACAATATTAATCCCACCTGCCTGGAGCTTAACGGCCAGACATTGATTATCGACTGGAATGACACGGGCAACCCGATATCCGTAAATGGCGTGACGGTAGGCGACAGTGACCGCTATATTGGGGTCCCCAATAACACCTTCACTGACATGAGCTATTCGGTCAGTTGTGCGGTCGATGCCGGGCCTTATCTCCGCGTCGTGCTGACGCGGTGATCCGCTTGCGGGGTCGGCAATGGCGGATGATGTGGGCGGGACCGGTTGCGACCCGTGGGCGGTGTGACTAAACCGAGGGATCGATATTGGATTGCTTCGGGAAGGTGCTGCGATGACCTATACGCTGCAAGGCTCAACCGGCCCGTGGGAGGTGGTCGTCGGCCTCGAGGTCCACGCCCAGGTGATCAGCAACGCCAAGCTTTTCAGCGGTGCGGCGACCGCGTTCGGTGCGGAACCGAACAGCCAGGTCAGCTTCGTCGATGCCGCCTTCCCCGGAATGCTGCCGGTCATCAACGCCGAGTGCGTCGCGCAGGCCGTGCGAACCGGCCTCGGGCTGAACGCCCGCATCAACACGGTCAGCCGCTTCGACCGGAAGAACTATTTCTACGCCGATCTGCCGGCAGGCTACCAGATCAGCCAGTTCGAGCATCCCATTGTCGGGGCCGGCGAGCTCGAGGTGGAGCTCGCCGACAGCTCCACCAAGACCATCGGCATCACCCGGCTGCATCTGGAGCAGGACGCCGGCAAGTCGATCCACGACCAGCACCCGGCCAAGACCCTGATTGACCTCAACCGCTCAGGCGTTGCGCTGATGGAGATCGTCTCCGAACCCGACATCCGCAGCCCGGAAGAGGCCGGCGCCTATGTGCGCAAACTGCGGTCGATCCTGCGCTACCTTGGCACCTGCGACGGCAACATGGAGGAAGGCTCCCTGCGGGCGGACGTCAACGTCTCCGTGCGCAAACACGGCGAGCCGTACCGGACGCGCTGCGAGGTGAAGAACGTGAATTCGATCCGCTTTGTCATGCAGGCGGTCGAGGCGGAGGCAGCTCGCCAGGTAGATGTCTGGGAGTCAGGCGGCACGGTGATGCAGGAGACGCGGCTGTTTGACAGCGGTCGCGGTGTCACTCGGTCGATGCGCTCGAAAGAGGACGCGCACGACTACCGTTACTTCCCCGACCCGGACCTGCTGCCGCTGGTGCTGGAGGAAGGCTGGATCGAAGCGCTGAGGGCCGCCTTGCCGGAGCTGCCGGATGCCAAGCGGGCGCGGTTCATACAATCGTATGGGCTTACGCCGTATGACGCCGCGGTTCTGGTGGCCGAGAAGGCGACTGCCGAATTTTTCGAAGTTG
>JBEKLE010000337.1:0-14338 GCA_050010355.1 Rhodopila sp.
GGACAGGACACTCGCCATGACCGCACTCGCCACGGCGGCAAAGAAGCCGCTCTACAAGTCGCTGTTCGTACAGGTCGTCGTGGCGCTGCTGCTCGGCATCGTGCTCGGCATGGGAACACCCGAATTCGCCATCGGGTTGAAGGTCTTCAGCGACGCATTCCTCAAGCTGATCTCGATGATCGTCGCACCGATCGTGTTCTGTGTCGTCGTCCACGGCATCGCCGGCGCCGGAGACCTGAAGAAGGTCGGACGTGTCGGCGGCAAGGCGCTTATATACTTTGAGTGCATGACGACGGTCGCCCTCGTGGTCGGGCTTGTCCTGGCGTTTGTCGTGGCGCCCGGCAAGGGAATGAACATCAACACCGCCTCGTTGGACAGCCACGCGCTGGCGACCTACGCGGACAATGCACACAAGCTGAAAGGCGGCGGGATCGGCAGCTTCCTGCTGAACATCATTCCGGTGACCTCGTTCGATGCGCTCGCGCGTAACGACGTCCTGCAGGTGCTGTTCTTCGCGATCGTCTTCGGCGTCAGCGTCGCCCTGGTCGGGGAACCCGCCAAGCCTGTCGCGGACATGATCGAGGCGGTCTCGAAAGTGCTGTTCCGGGCCATGGGGCTTATTGTGCGCATGGCACCGTTGGGCGTGCTGGGCGCGGTGGCCTATACCGTGGGGCAGTACGGCGTTGGCTCGCTGCGCCAGTTGGCCTCGCTGGTGGTGCTGTTCTGGTTCGCGGTCGCGTTCTTCGTCGTCGTCGTTCTGGGCGCGATCATGCGGGTGACGACAGGGCTGAACATCCTGCGGTTCCTGAACTATTTCCGCGAGGAACTGACCATCGTGCTGGCAACCGCCTCGTCCGACGCTGTGCTGCCGCAGATCATGCGCAAGCTGGAGCGGATGGGGGTCGCCCCGTCCGTCGTCGGTCTGGTGGTGCCGACGGGGTACTCGTTCAACCTCGATGCGTTCTCGATCTACCTGACGCTGGCAACGGTGTTCATCGCCCAGGCGACGAACACGCCGCTGTCATTCGGCGACCTGTTGCTGGTGCTGGGGATCTCGCTGGTCACGTCAAAAGGGGCGCACGGGGTGCCGGGATCGGCCATCGTGATCCTTGCGGCAACGCTCAACGCGGTGCCGGCAATCCCCGCCATCGGACTGGTTCTGGTGCTGTCGATCGACTGGTTCATCGGCATGGCCCGCGCGCTGGGCAACCTGATCGGCAACTGCGTCGCCACCGTGGTAATCGGCGCGTGGGAGAAGGACCTGGACATACCCCTGGCGCGCCGGGTCCTGGCGGGCGACGTGACCGTGGATCTCGTCACCGACGAAGAAACGGTCGCCGTCCCGGCGGAGTAGCCGGCTGCTACCGTTATCGGCTGCTTCCGGTGTCCGTGGCGGCGAAGCCGGCGGTGGGTGCATTGAGCTGCTGGATCGCGCTTATGGACAAATTCGCGAGGTGGCGCCATCTGTCTGCGGTTTCCTGATAAACCTTGAAAGCCTCCTCCATCACATGAATAACGCCGGCGAGACCGGTGTTCCTCTCATCCCGTTGTCGCTGCGGAGCAGGCGAGACCCGTTCCTGCAGAAACGCGAATGTCCAGTCGCTCATCGGCAATTCAAGTAAATCCCAGAAACCGGACCGATACGGCTCAGGATGAATATCCGGGTTGAACGCCGGCGGGCGCAGCGGATCGAGTGGCGTAACGTGGCCGCTGAGCACTTCATGAGTGAATATCATGAACGCCAGAAACAGATTGCGCGGCCACGCACAGTCATTCTTGTCCCCGGATATGGCACCGAAGTCGATCAGCGTCGCGCAACCGTCCGGCCCGATCAGGACGTTCCAGGTTCGCACGTCGTTGTGGTACAGATTGGCCGACTCCAGCAGCACGAGTTGGTGCAGGACATCGCGCAATATCCTCTCCGCATCGTATCGTTTGCCAGCCTTCATCCTGTCGATCAGCAGCTCGCCCGGCAGCTGCTCGCGGACCAGCCAGGCCGCGTGGTCGTCACGGTTAGAATTTGACAGAAGCGGAACCTGAAGGCCGGGTGGCGGCGCGCGCAGGAACGCGACCTCGTTGACGTACTCCGCAATGTTGCCCTCGCGATGGGCATCTTCGTCCAGCCGGTAATGCTTGACGACCCGGCCCTCGCCGAAGAAGTACCGGCGCGTGCCCCGACTGGCATCTTGCGACAGGCTGTGCGATTCGGACTTCCACGTGTCGAACCGTCCCATTTGCCCGTCCAGAACCCAATAGTGGTTGCTGGCAACAAACAATGGCCGAGTGACCGACGAAAGATGCGTTCCGATTTGCGCGACCTCATGCACGAACGCGAAATTCTCCAGCAGTTGTCTCGGGTCCTGGGGTTGCGATCTGGCCCACTCGAGCGGCTCCGTCGCCCGTGCCAGTTCGAAGACGCCGATGCCGGCGGCCTCAGCCAGCACACCGAGCATCTGCTGCACCGCGGCGGTGCCATACAGGTGAACAGCATGGTGGAACACGCTTAATCCCAGCACCAGATCGTAGCGGTCGGCCCGGAGACGGGGCAGCACGTCCTCCATGCGGGCTGTACGGAAATCAACATCGAAATCGGGATGCTCCGCGGCGAGGGCCTGGCAGACCGCAATATTTGCAGCCTGGAAATCGATACCCTCGACGATCGCCCCACGCGCCGCCAGCGCCAGGCTGAAATAGCCCTGCGCACATCCGAGATCGAGGACCCGCAACGGCCGTTGCAAAGCCGCTTCCAGCACCTCACAGACGCCGACAACATGCGACAGACGATCGTCGCACGGCCGCCGGATCCGATCGGTTAGTTCCGGATGACCAAACAACGGCTGATAGACCTCCGGCAACGCAGCAACCAGCTCACCGAGGCTTCGGCCGCCGGCCCGCGATCCCGTCATAAACGCGAGAAAGTCATTCGGCATGGTTGAGGCTCTCCGTTCCAACACGCCGGGACGAATCTGGAGCACCGCTCTGTTGTGCCCGAGGACCCTTTAGTGCCGGCGATCGGTATAGTTCGGAAAGGTTAACCGGTGGTTAAGGCCGAAAGACTGCCGCATACCCAAGCAGCCAACGCGCCCCGGCCGCTTGGCGCGGCTTCACCGCCAGGAAACGGCAGGTCGATCATCCAACGGACGCCACGCTTCACACCGCGGTGCCATGCCGAACAAAGGCGGCGAGGTCAGCGCGGACACGCCCGATGACCCCGGACCAGTCGAGCGGACGTTCCTGCTGGTAGATCCGCATGCCCGGATACCATGGGCTGTCCTCGCGGCGATCCAGCCACCGCCAGCACGCGTCATAGCGCGACAGCAACCACACGGGCCGCCCCAGCGCCCCGGCAAGATGGGCGACCGACGTATCGACCGAGATGACCAGATCGAGATTGGCAACCAGCGCGGCCGTATCAGCGAAGTCCACCACATCCGCCATCGGGTCGATCAGCGACAGGCCGCGCCGAACCTCGTCCGGCACCTTTGGCGGGTCCTTCTGAAGGCTGACCAGATGCACGCCACCAACACCCCCAAGCGGCGCAAGCTCGGTCTGGGCGAGTGACCGGCGCCGGTCGATCAGATGTGCGCCCGCATCGTCGGTATGCGGTGAACCGGCCCACATCAACCCGACCCTGAGACCGCCGTCATCCGGCAGTCTGGCCCGCCATAAAGCGGCCGCGGCGGCGTCAGCATTCAGGTAGGGGATATCGGCCGGGATCGTCTCCAGCCTCGTGGCAAAAGCGCGCGGCAGGCTCAGAAGCGGACAGTGGGCATCGAAGACGGGCAGAGGATCCCCCCGCGCCAGGACATGCCCGATACCTGAGATCGTCCGCATCAGCCGCACCAGCGATGGCTGAACTTCCAGCACCACGCGGCCTCCGCGTGTCGCCACCATCGGCGCGTAACGGACAAATTGCAGGGTATCGCCCAGGCCCTGCTCCGCATGCAGCAGAATAGTCCGGCCGCCAATGTCCTCCCCTGCCCAGGGCTTGCCGAAGCCGCGGCTCCTGCTGCGAGCCCGCTGCCAGCGCCATTCGTATTCGTTCCAGCCGGCCGCGAAATCACCGGCCGCAAGCAGGCTGGTCGCCCTGCTGAAGCGGCTCTCGGCGTCGTCCGGCGCGGCAGCGACGGCCCGGTCATGCGCCGCCAGCGCCCCGGTCAGGTTCCCCATGGCCTGCAACGAGTTGCCCAGGCTGCTGAGTGCGCCAGCATGCCCGGGCACGGATGACAGCGCCTGCCGGTAAAGCGCGGCGGCGGCGTCATATTGCGACCGGTCGTGCAGGACACCGGCAAGGCAGATCTTCGCCTCCGGTTCAGCGGGCAGCAGACGCACAGCCGTCTCCGCCATTGCCTGGGCCTGCTCCAGCAGCGTCAGTCCCCGCAGCGTGGTGGCGAGATTGACATAAGCAGCCGCGAAGTCCGGCGCCTTCCGCAGGCATGCAACGAACGCGTCGACGGCCTCGACGGGCCGGTGGGCCTTGATCAGCGCGTTGCCGAGATTGAAGGATGTGGCGGCGTGGTCCGGCGCGGCGGCAAGACACCGGCGGAAGGCGTTTACAGCTTCGGCCGCGTCCCCTCGTGCGAGAAGGCTGTTGCCAAGCTCGAACAGGTCTATCGGATGGATCGTGGGCCCGCTGTCTTCCATCGTGTTCCGCACAGAAGAACCGAGCTTAGCACCGAAACCGTCCACAAGGGTGGCTTTCTCATCCCCGGGTTCAGCCGCGCGTCGACATCGGGCGGGAAGCCTGAAAATACCCGGTCTACGATGTTACGTCCGGTTCCTCGATCACCGTGCCGGTGTAGGGCTCGATATAGACCATGTGGTCGTGGACCGCCTGGACGCCGGGCGCGTTCTCGGCGATCACGCGGATGCCGCGGCGTTCCTCCTCGTTAGTAATGGTCCCCCACAGATCCACCACGCCGTCGGCCACGGTAACGTTCAGGGTCGTCATCGGTGCCCACGGCTGAGACTCCAGCACGTCCATGATGGCCGTCCGGATCGTCCTGTCATCGCTCGCGAGCGGCTCCACATTGCGCACGCGCCCGATCAGCGCGCGCAGCAGATCCGCACGGCTGACCACGCCAATGACCTTGTCATCGGCGGTAACCGGCAGGCGCTTGATGCGGTTCTTCTCCATCGCCTCGACCACATCCTCCAGCGGCGAGTCCTGCGAAATGCAAAGCACGTCCTCGGTCATCACGTCGCGGACATGGCGGCCATTCGCCTTGGTAAAGTCATGCGCCTGCCGGGCGGGCGAGGCGAGCAGGCGGAGCCACCACGGGCGGTTGCGCTGGGTGCCAAGCTCATCGCGGCGAAGCAGGTCGCCCTCGGTGACCACGCCGGCCAGGGAGCCCGATTTGTCCAGAACGAACAGACCTGAAATGTGCCTCTCCAGCATCAGATTGACCGCGTCTTCCACCGTCGCGTCCGGGGCGATGGTAATACAGTTGCGGGTCATGACGTCGGCGACAATCATTGCAGCTACCCTTCGATGACCGGATCATAATACACCCGGATGGCGGGACGTTAACCCCTTGATTCCAAGATGGCGGCCTTCCAGTCCGGCGTCATGGAGGAGTTGGGCAGTACGCGGGCCGCGATCATGGAACGGCTCGAACGGCTGCGTGACGAATGTTGGCGTGAGCTTTGGCCGCGCCGATGCGGTTCAGCGCGTTGCTGTGAATGGCGGCCTGCCGACCACGTCGCGGGCTTGGTTGGCCGCTTGCACGGCTTTGTTGAGGCGTTCGAATGCCGGCATGTTGTCTTGGCTGGCCAGCAGACTTACCGCGGGCCACAGCGCGATCACGCCTTTGGCCAACTCGGTGATGGAATCTGCGAGTTCAGTTTGCTGACGCCGGACATCGCTCTCTCTCCTGGGTTGGGCCGGTCACCGCCGCGCCCGCGTGGCCGTGATCCGGCTCACCGGCGGCGTGTCGCAGGCGGCGGGGCGGCCGGGGGTTGGCTGCGGCTCGGGTCGGCGGGTCGGGGGTGGCTTCTTTCAGCAGCGCCGCCTGCTCCGATTTCCGAAGCGTGTTCGCGATGCTCGAATCGACCACGTAATGATCCCGCGATAAAGCCAGCCGGTCGTGATGCCGTATCGATCACAGAACTGTTTAACGAACCATTCTGACGGGTAATTGTCGCCCCTGAGCCAGTTACCCGGCTTGCTTGACGATGCGCCAAGCACCTTCGCGACCTCCGCCTGGCTGATACCGAGCGCCTCAATGGCTGCCCTCAATCGGCGGCCAACCTGTGCTTTGTGGAGCGTCTCTGACACCGGTTGACGATCACCCGGATGCCGGGTCAGCACGGTGAGCGGGTAGAGCGGCCTGATCGCGGTGGTAATCAGCCGACCAATAGTTCCCCGATCCAGGTCGTGTGGAACCCGCACATCCATCTGCGCACGATACAGCATCGTTACACCCTCGCGTAGCGCCGCAACTGCTTCTGATCCAGCGTCACGCCTAGCCCCGGCCCACTCGGCAGATGAATATGGAAATCCGCAAACCGCAACGGTTCGGTCACCAGATCACCCGTCAGAATCTGCGGCCCAAAATGTTCGCACCCCCACGCAAGCTCCCGCAGCCCCGCAAAGACCTGAAGATGCGCCGCCGCACCGATCGAACTCTCCAGCAGACAGCCGCCATAAAGCCCGATACCCGCCGCCTGCGCCACCGCCGCCACGTCGCGCGTAGCCAGCAGACCGCCATGCTTGACCAGCTTCAGCGACACCACATCCGCCGCACCGGCGCGCACGACATCCAGCATTTCGTTCTTCGAGAACACACACTCATCCGCCATCAGCGGCACGGTAGACCGAGCCCGCAATCGCGCCATACCAGGAATGTTCCACGCAGGAACCGGCTGTTCCACCAGCGTGACACCGATCTCGGCCAGCACCGGCAGGCAGCGCAGCGCGATCGTTTCGTCCCACGCCTGATTGGCATCCACGATCAGCGTCGCGCGTGCCTCCAACGCGCCCGCCAGACGCCGCATCCGCGCCATGTCCGCCTCAGGAGTCTGTGCGCCGATCTTTACCTTGAAAGTATTGTGTAGCCGCAAAACAATCTTCTGCTCCGCCTCTTCGATCTCCTGCCCCGGATCACCCGACGCAAGCGTCCAGATCACCGGCACGCTCTCACGCACCACACCCCCCAGAAGCTGGGAACACCCAGCGTCTTGCCGACGGCGTCGAAAAGCGCACTTTCAATCGCCCCTTTGGCGGCATTGTTGCGCTTCGCCGCCTCGTCCATCCGGACCCTGGCCGCCTCGAAACGATCCGCCGCCGCCCCGATCAACGCCGGAGCCAGATACGCATCGATCGTCGCCTTGATACTCTCGACACTCTCCTCGCTCCACCGCGGCCCCCCAAGCGTGGCGGCCTCGCCGATGCCGGTGACCCCGTTCGCCAGCCGAACCTCGACAATGACGTAGCTCTGTGCCGAAACGGACAGCGACGACAGCTTGTGCTTTCGTATCGTGGGAACATCGACGATGGTGCCCTTGATCTCATCGATCCTCAGGTCGGTTGGAACAGGGTCTGGCATCGGCTGACTCCGAAACGGCAGCTGAAGAAAATCCGGCCGCCGTATCAGCGGCCGGGTGGATCGTTACGCGGCTTCTGCGTGCGCCCGCGTCACCACCGTGTTCGGCGCGGTCGCGATTTCAGGGTGCAGGACAAAGTCGAAGGTGATTTCGGCAAACGGCGCGTTCAGGCCGCGGGCATGGATCGCCGCGGGATCGGTCGAACGCCTAACCTCCGGGATCAGCCCGTCGCGCGTTGCAAAGGCGAAATCATCATGCAGGTAGGCATCGCCGTCGATATTAATCTGCGTGGTCAGCTTCCGGTAGTTCGGCGCCGAAACGAAGAAGTGGATGTGCGCCGGCCGTTGGCCATGACGGCCAAGCTGATCGAGCAGCTTCTGCGTCTGCCCATCCGGCGGGCAGGCATAGCCCGACGGCAGCAGCGTCCGAAACGTATAGCGTCCTTCCCGATTGGTCTCAATCCGCCTGCGCAGGTTGAATTTCGGCTGCGAAGGGTCAAAGAACGAGTATCCACCCAGCGTGTTGGCGTGCCACACATCGACGATCGCTCCCGCGACCGGCTTGCCGTCCAGGTCGCGAACCTGCCCGTCCATGAACAGCACCTCCCCCTGCTCCGTGCCGTCATCCAGGCGTGCATCATACTTCGAAAGCGGAGCACCGGCGACATAAAGCGGCCCCTCGATCGTGCGCGGCGTCCCGCCCTCGATCCCCGCCTTCCGTTCGGCCTCATCCATACGCAGATCAAGAAAAGTTTCAAGCCCGAGGCCCGGCGCCAGCAACCCCGCCTCGTTGGCCTGCCCGAGCGCGGTGATGTAGCCGACGGCGGACCAGAATTCGTCGGGCTGAACATCGAAATCCTCAATAATGCGGAACAGGTCCGACACCACCCGGTGCACGATCCGCTTCACCCGTGGGTTACCCGCATCGTTACTCAAACCGCTCACTTTGGTCAGCAGTTCCGTCACTTCCTTTGTGTGCAAAAGGGATTCGCTCATTGTATATCCTCCGTGTTTCAAGTTCAGCCAAGGTCGCCGCCCGCAACGGGCAGAGTGACGCCGGTGATGTAGGAAGCCTCATCCGAGGCCAGGAACAGGATCGCCGCGGCCTGCTCCTCAGTGGTGCCGTATCGTTTCATCAGACTCGATGAGACCGTCTGATCCACAACCTGCCTGTACCACTGCGTTTCTTGTTCGCTCGGCGGTGCCGCGTTGCGCGGAATGCGCCGTGGCGGAGCCTCGGTGCCACCGGGCGCAACACCGCAAACCCGGATGCCATGGTCCGCATACTCCATCGCCAGACAGGCGGTCGCCGCGTTCACCCCACCCTTCGCCGCGGCATAGGGAACCCGGTTGACGCCACGCGTCGCCACCGACGAAACATTGACAATCACGCCCCCGCCCGACGCCACCATCGCCGGCAGCACCGCGCGGCAGCACCACAACGTCGGAAACAGCGACCGCCGAAGCTCCGCCTCGATTTGCGCCGGCTCATACGCCGCATAGGGTTTCGCCCAGATCGTCCCGCCAACATTGTTGATCAGCACATCAATCCGGCCAAACCGCCCGATCGCGGTTTCCATCGCCGCCTCAGCGCCCTCGAACCCCTCCAGATCCGCAATGATCGCGATCGCCTCAGGGCCGCACGCCTCCCGAACCTCATGCACCAGATCCGACCGGTCAACCAGAGCAACAAGTCCGCCTTCCCGGGCAATACGCAGCGCGACACTCCGCCCGATGCCCTGAGCCGCGCCCGTCACCACCGCCACCTTCCCCGCAAAGCGCATCGTTCCCCCCATCAGATGTGATAGATATCGACCACATGGTGGATATAGTCGTTCTTCAGAACGACCTTCTTGTTCTTGATCAGCGGCTGCGCCCCACTCGTATCCAGAGTATAGAACGACGTCCCGAAATAAGTGTCCACCGTTTTGTAGCGGAAACTGAACGTCACCCAGTTGAACCGCAGCCGGCAAACCCCACCATCCTGCTCCAGCACCTCCACATTGCTGATATTGTGCGACGTCCGAGGCTCCGGCAGACTCGTCGCACTTGACCGGTCAGTCTTGATCCGGAAAACACGGTCCTCCAGACCCCCACGATGCCCATAGTAGATCAGCGAAATCTCGGTTTGCGGATCGCTGACCAGGGTCTCGTCATCGTCCCACGACGGCATCCAGAATTCGACATCCGGCGCATAACACGAAAGCCAGCCGTCCCAGTCCTTGTCATCCAAAAGACGAGCCTCAAGGAACAGGAACTGACGGACATCTTCGATCGAAAGCGCTGCCATGTTCATTCCCCCCGCGCCAGAGCCTTCTGCATAGTCGTCTGCCAGTGTTTGTGCTGCACCACGAACAGACCTTCATCTTCGGTACGCGCGCCGCTTAGCAACGGCTTCAGCCCGATCGCCTCGGCCGCATCGTCAGCCCCCTCGATCCAGTGCTGCGCCCCGCGGCTCATGTCGTTCCAGCGCGCCGCCCGCCCCATATACGACATCTGGCATGCCCGGAATTCTTCCAGGTCGTCCGGCGTCGCCATCCCGCTGGCATTGAAGAAATCCTCATACTGTCGAATCCGCCGAGCGCGATCCGCTGGGTCCTCGCCCTTGGGAGCAATGCAGTAGATCGTCACCTCGGTTTTATCCACCGCGATCGGCCGGTAGACCCGGATCTGCGAACTGAACTGGTCCATCAGATAAACATTGGGGTAAAGACACAGATTCCGCGACCGCTGAACCATCCAGTCCGCGCGGCTGCGCCCGAACCGGTCAGCCAGCTCCTCCCGCCGGTCCCAGTTCGGCCGGTTCTCCGGGTTCGCCCAGTTCGTCCAAAGCAGCAGGTGACCATTCTCGAACGAGTAGAAGCCGCCCCCCTTCTTCGCCCAGCCCCCTGCCGACATGGCCCGTACAGTGTCCACCTGCTCGGCCTCCTTTCGGCGATTGGTCGTCGCCGCATAGTTCCAGTGGACCGCGCTCACATGATAACCGTCCGCACCGTTCTCCGTTTGAAGCTTCCAGTTGCCGTCATAAACATAGGTCGACGACCCACGCAGCACCTCCAGACCCTCCGGCGACTGATCCACGATCATGTCGATGATCTTGGCCGCCTCCCCAAGGTGCTCGACCAGCGGCACCACATCGGGATTGAGGCTGCCGAAAAGGAATCCGCGATAGGATTCGAACCGCGCCACCTTTGTCAGATCGTGCGACCCGTTCTTGTTGAAACTGTCCGGATACCCCGCCCCGCGCGGGTCCTTCACCGCAATCAGCTTGCCGGCGTTGCTGAATGTCCAGCCATGGAACGGGCAGGTATAGCTGGTCTTGTTCGCCCGCTTGTGCCGGCACAGCATCGCCCCGCGATGGCTGCAGGCGTTGATGAACGCGTTCAGCACGCCTTCCTTGCTGCGGGCAATGAAAATGGGCTGCCGTCCCATCGTCGTGGTAAAATAGTCGTTATTGTTCGGGATCTGGCTCTCATGCGCAAGGTAGATCCAGTTCCCCTCGAAGATATGCTTCATCTCGAGTTCGAAGATCTCCGGATCAGTGAAAATGTCCCGCCCGACCTTGAAGGACCCTGCCGCCGCGTCATCCACCAAAGCCGTGTCGAGTGTCTTCTGGACGTTATCGAGCATCTGTTCCTCCACCAAATACCTTGAAGGTTGTCCCTTCAACGGCCTCAGCATCATACCTTTCCACCCTGCCGGTCCAACACTAAATAGGTCGCAACAATACCCGGGAGGTATGGTCGTGGAGCTGCGGCACCTGCGCTATTTCGTCGCCGTCGCCCGCGAACGGAACTTCACCCGCGCCGCCGAGATCCTGCACATCGCGCAGCCGCCACTCAGCCGCCAGGTGCAGCAACTCGAAGACGAACTTGGTATCGCCCTTATCGAACGCGGCAGCCGCCCGTTGCGGCTAAGTGAAGCCGGGCGGCTGTTCTATGAACAGGCGGTCCAGGTGCTGGAGCGCGTTGAAGAGATGAAGGCCCTCGTCGGCCGGCTGCATGATTCCGATCGCAGCCGTTTCAGCATAGGCTTCGTCGCCTCCACCCTCTACGCCAAACTCCCAGAGGTCATCAGAACCTATCGCGCGGCTCGCCCCAACGTGGAAATCACGCTGGTGGAACTCACCAGCGTCGAGCAGATCGCCGCGCTGAAGGAGGGCCGCATCGATGTGGGCTTCGGCCGCATCCCGCTCGACGACCCAGCCCTGGAACGTCGGCTGCTTCGCAACGAAAAACTGATCGCCGCGGTCCCCGCCGGCCACACTCTCCTCGCCCGCCCCGGACCGCTTGGCCTCGCCAACCTCGCCACCGCGCCGCTGATCGTCTACCCGAAGGCGCCGCGACCAAGTTTCGCGGATCAGGTGCTCGCGCTGTTTCGCGAAGCCGGTCTGAAGCCCCCCGCGGTGCAGGAGGTCAAGGAACTCCAGACCGCCCTCGGCCTCGTCGCAGCCGCGATGGGCGTCTGCCTGGTGCCCGCCTCGATCGAGACATTACGTCGCGACAACGTCGCCTACCGCCCGCTCGACGCCGTGCAGGCCGTCTCGCCTATCATCATGAGCAACCGCAAAGGCGACCGGTCGCCGGAGATCGCGCTGGTCCTGCAACTGATCCGGCAGATGTATCGCCGCGAAAAAATCGTGTTCGGCGCATGATCTGTTTTACGCCCCCGGTGCCTTTACGCCTCAGGTGCCTCGTCCCTCGGGCTGACGACCGCCTGAGCGCTGCATCCGCGCAGTTGCCGTTTCAGAATCGGACTGTACCGGAAAAAACGACTTCTGCCGCACTAGCGCAGGTTCGGCAGTATGCGGTATTTCCGCCAACTCATCCAGCAGGCGATCCAACGCATCCATCCCGTTCTCCTCGACCCGACGCAAGCACACCGGATGCCACCATGACACTCCCCGCGACAATTCCCCCCGACATCTGGCTGAGAAACGCCCAAATCCCCGCCGTGCTCCTCGATGACCCCGGGGCGCCATCCGACCCCGAGGGCCTGACGCGAAAAGACCTCCGCATAACCGGCGGCCGCATCGCCGCCATCGCGCCCGCCGGAACAGTCACAGACGGCATCGATCTCGACCGCGGCCAGGTCTGGCCGTGCTTCGTCGACGGACACGTTCATCTGGACAAGACCCAAACCTGGCCGCGCCAACCGAATCCGGACGGCACCCATCCCGGCGCCAAAAACGCGGTCATCGCCGACCGTAACAACCACTACAGCGAAGCCGATATCGAACCCCGCTTCGAATTCGGCCTCCGCTGCGCCCTCGCCCACGGCACCGCCGCGATCCGCACCCACCTCGACAGCTACTGGCCCAACGCCCGCGCCCACTGGGCCGTTTTCCGGCGCCTGCAAAAAGCCTGGGCCGGCCGCATCGACCTGCAAGCCGTCTCGATCTGCCCGCTCGAACGTTTCGCCGGCGACGACGGCACCGCGCTCGCCGACGAAGTCGCAGCGTCGGGCGGCATCCTCGGCATGACCTCCACCGGCGAGGGCGGCCAGGCCGCATCTCCCCAGTTCCAGACCTTGCTCGACCGGTTCTTCACCCTCGCCGAGGAACGTCGCCTCGCCCTCGACCTCCACCTCGATGAAACCGGAGACCCCACGTCCCGCACCCTCGACGCCGTCGCCCGCACCGCCATCAAACGAAACTTTCCACACCCCATCCAGGTCGGTCACGTCTGCTCCCTGTCTGTCCAGACCGAAGCAGATGCAACCGCAACGATCGCCCTCTGCGCCGAAGCCGGTCTGAACGTCATCAATCTGCCCATGTGCAACATGTATCTACAGGGCCGGGCAAAAGGCCGCACCCCGGGTTGGCGTGGCATCACCATGGTGCATGAATTCCGCGCCGCCGGCGTGCCCGTCTCCTTTGCCTCCGACAACTGCCGCGATCCGTTCTACCCATACGGCGACTACGATATGATGGAGGTGTATCGGGAAGCCGTGCGTACCGCTCAGCTCGACCACCCGTTCGGCGCCTGGACCACATCGGTCACCGCGACGCCCGCGGGATCCTGCGGCTTCACCGAACGAGGCCGCATCGCCGTTGGCGCCCCTGCCGATCTCGTGCTGTTCCGCGCCCGCTCGATGACCGAACTTCTCGCCCGCCCGCAGTCCGACCGCATCATCCTGCGCGGCGGCCAAATCCTGAACGCGGCCCTCCCCGACTTCCGGGAAATGGACGCCATCATCGGCGCACTATGACTCCACTCGGTTCCTCCCCCCGAAACGACTGGCGAGTCTCGGAACAACACGCCGACCTCGTGCGCATCCCGGAGCCCCCCGCCCCCTTGACCTCGAAGCGAAACCCAAACCCATCACCATCGACATCGCCCGAACCGGCGTCATCATCATCGATATGCAGAACGATTTCTGCCACCTGAACGGCTGGCTCGCCTCCATCGGAGTCGACATCGCCCTCGCCCGCACTCCGATCCCGCCGCTGGTCACCCCGCTGCCAAAACCTGCGCGAAACAAAAGTCCCCGTCCTCTGGGTGAACTGGGGAACCCGCCCGGACCGCCTCAACCTCTTCCCCGCCCTGCGCCACGTCTACGACCCCACCGGCCGCGGCCCAGGCTCGGCGACAAGCTCGAAACCGCCGCGCCAAACCCATGAAGGCCCGGAATGACGGGCACGACGGGATACGGCAGCTCGCCGTCAAGGACATGCAGGTCCGTCCGGCAGACGCCGCGGACGCCCACCCGCACCCTGATCTGGTTCGGACCCGGCTGCCGGTCCGCGACATCCGCCCATTCCAGAGCCGACCTGGCTAAGCACCATCGCTTGC
>JBEKLE010000338.1:0-7253 GCA_050010355.1 Rhodopila sp.
GACGCATCATCATTTTGTTGACGCCGACGATCGCGACCTCGGGGTGATTGATGATGGGGGTGGTGACGACGCCGCCCATGGCACCGAGCGAGGTAATCGTGATGGTGGAACCGCTGAGTTCGTCGCGGGAAGCGGTGCCTTTCTTCGCGGTGTCCGCGAGCCGGTTCAGTTCCGCGGCGCAGGCCCAAAGGTCCAGCGCCTCCGCGTGCCGCACCACCGGGACCATCAGCCCGGTGGCGGTCTGCGCGGCGATGCCGATATGGACACCGGCGTGCTGGTGCAGGATGCCGGTGTCGTCGTCGTAGAGGGCGTTCAGGTTGGGCTGCTCGGCTACAGCCCGCACGATCGACCGCATCAGGAAGGGCAGCAGGGTCAGTTTGATCCGGTCCGGCCGATTGGTCGTATTGAGGGTTGCCCGCAGCGCCTCGATCGCGGTGACGTCGACTTCTTCGACATAGGTGATGTGGGGTATGCGCGCGTTGGCCAGCGCCATTTTCTCGGCGATCCTGCGGCGCAGGCCGACGATCCTGATGTCTTCCACCGCCGTCCGGGGCTGCAGGCCGGGTGCTCTCGCCGTTCCCGGTCCCTGAGCGAAAAATGCGTCCAGATCCTCGTGTGTGATGCGGCCGGCGGGGCCGGTGCCGGGGACCTGCCGGAGGTCGACACCCGCCTCCCGCGCGCGGAGACGAACGGCCGGCGAGGCCAGCGGCTTTTCGCCCTCCGGACGAGGGGCGCCGCCGCCGAAGCGCCGGAATGGCAACGTTCGGGGCACTTCGTCCGCTGGCGGTTCCGTCGTCATGGCTGCCGCATGCTTCACCGGACGCGCGGGCGGTGCGGCTTCGGCGGCGGGCATCGCCGGCTTCGGGCGTTCGACAATTACGCCGTCGTCTTCGCCCTTGACTTCCACCCGCACAAGGTCGGAACCGACGGCGACCACATCGCCTACCCCGGCGGCCATCCAGATGATCTTGCCCGCGATGGGCGAGGGTATTTCAACGGTTGCCTTGTCGGTCATTACCGCCGCGATCGTGCCGTCCTCCTGGACGAGATCGCCGATCTTGACGTGCCATTCGACGACTTCGGCTTCGGCGACGCCTTCACCGACGTCAGGCAAGCGGATCGCGCGCACCGCCATGTCATGGCTCCATTGTTTCGAGCAGCGCTTGTCCCACGCGGACCGGGCCGGGGAAGTAGTCCCATTCCTGCGCATGCGGATAGGGCGTGTCCCAGCCGGTCACGCGCCGGATCGGCTTTTCCAGGTGGTAGAAGCAGGTCTCCTGCACCAGTGCGGAGAGTTCGGCGCCGAAACCGGACGTGTGTGTCGCCTCGTGGATGATCAGGCAGCGGCCGGTCTTGCCGACGGACGCTTCGATTGTTTCGAGATCGAGCGGCACCAGTGTGCGCAGATCGATGACTTCGGCGTCGATGCCGGTCTCGGCCGCGGCGGCGAGGCCCACATAGACCATCGTTCCGTAGGCGAGCACGGTCACGGCCGTTCCGGGCCGCCGGATGACGGCCTTTCCGAGAGGCAACTGGTAATGACCGTCCGGAACCTCGCCGAGGTCGTGTTTCGACCAAGGAACGACAGGCCGGTCGTGATGGCCGTCGAACGGACCATTGTAGAGCCGTTTCGGCTCCAGGAAGATCACCGGGTCAGGATCCTCGATGGCCGCGATCAGAAGGCCTTTGGCGTCGCCGGGTGTGGACGGGACCACGGTTTTGAGGCCCGCGACGTGGGTGAACAGCGCTTCCGGGCTTTGGCTGTGGGTCTGTCCGCCGGAAATGCCGCCGCCGGTCGGCATTCTGACCACAAGGGGGCAGGTGAACTGGCCGTTGGAGCGATAGCGCAGCCGCGCGGCCTCCGACACGATCTGGTCGTATGCCGGGTACATGTAGTCGGCGAACTGGACCTCGACGCAGGGACGCAGCCCATAGGCCGCCATGCCGATCGCCGCGCCGACGATCCCGGATTCATTGATCGGTGCATCGAAGCAGCGGCTTTTGCCGTATTTCGCCTGCAGCCCCTGGGTGCAACGAAACACGCCGCCGAAGAACCCCACATCCTGGCCGAACACGACGACCTTATCGTCGCGGCCCATCATGACATCCATGGCCTCGCGGATGGCCTCGATCATGGTTTTTCGGGGCATGGTTTAGACGCCCGCTTCCTGGCGCTGGCGGCGCAGATGCGGCGGCATCTGGGCATAGACATCCTCGAACATCTCGCGCACCGAGGGCTGGCCGCCGGCATGCAGTGTGCCGTGGCTTTCGGCCTCCCGCTGCGCGGTGATCACGGTGTCGAGCACTTCAGCTTCCGCCTGGGTGTGGCGTTCCTCCGACCAGACGCCGCGGACGATCAGGTGGTTTTTCAGCCGGATCACCGGGTCGCCGAGCGGCCATGCGTCGGATTCGGTTTTTGGCCGGTAGACCGCCGGGTCGTCAGAGGTGGAATGGGCGCCGACGCGATAGGTGACGTGTTCGATCAGCGTCGGACCGAGATTGAGCCGCGCCCGTTCGGCGGCCCATTTTGCCACGGCATGCACGGCAAGATAGTCGTTGCCGTCGACCCGGAGTGCCGGGATGCCGAAGCCGAGGCCGCGGGCCGCGAAGGTGCCGGAGCCGCCGCGGGCGATACCCTGGAAGGTCGAGATCGCCCACTGGTTGTTGACGATATTCAGCACCACCGGCGCCTTGTAGGTCGAGGCGAACACCAGCGCCGCATGAAAATCCGATTCGGCGGTGGCGCCGTCACCGATCCACGCGGCGGCGATCTTCGTGTCGTTGCTGATGGCGGAGGCCATGGCCCAGCCGACCGCCTGGATATACTGGGTCGCGAGATTCCCGGACAGCGAGAAAAATCCATCTTCCTTCGATGAGTAAAGCACCGGCATCTGGCGGCCTTTGAGGGGATCGCGCTCGTTTGAGTAGATCTGACACATCATGTCTTCGAGCGGATAGCCGGCGGCGATCAGCAGGCCGGCCTGCCGGTACGTCGGGAAATTCATATCGCCGGCCAGGAGCGCCTTGCGGACGGCACAACTGACCGCCTCTTCGCCCATGTGCTGCATATAGAACGAGGTCTTGCCCTGCCGCTGCGCCATGACCATCCGTGCATCGAACGCACGCAAGGTCATCATGTGGCGGAGACCTTCGAGCAGTTCCTCGCTGGTCAACTGGCCCGCCCAAGGACCGACCGCCTCACCGTCGCGGTTGAGCACCCGGATGATTGAATAGGCAAGATCGCGGATCGATTCGGGATCGGCGTCTACCTCCGGGCGGGCGACCGACCCTGCTTCGGGGACGCGGACACTCGAGAAATCCGGGTTGCCGCCGGGGCGAACGGCCGGTTCCGGCACGTGAAGGGTCAGCGGGGCGTAGTCGGTCATGGCAGAAAGCCTCCCATCGGCGTCCGGTCCCGGCCGGCGGCGGTCGCCGTGTTTCGCGTCCCACTATAGCCCGAAGCGGACGCCCCGCCATGCTCCCGGTCTTTTCCTTCGCGGGTGATGTCAACCTCAACCGTCAAACGCCTTTGGCCGAAGCGCCACCTGGGATCGATCCCCTGACTCACCCGAATCGCGTTCACCGGTTGTTAAACTTCAATCTGTAACGTCCGGTTTGGACCGGCGCCGCGCGGAACGGCGGGTCCGGTCGCGGCTAATTTGACGTCGAACCCTCCCGAGGGAGACAGCTTTGCCTTCAGCTTTCAGATCAATTTCCCGCAGCCGCAGCCTGACCCTGGCCACGACCGCACTGATGGCCGGCCTTGTCCTCGCCTCGGCGATAGCGATCTGGGTGATGCGTGAGGGCGTCATCGCCGACACCGTGGAGGACAACCACAGGCTTGGTGTCGTTATCGCCGAGCAAACCGCGCGAACGTTCCAGGCTGCCGATTCCGTGCTCGGGCAGATGTCCGAGACGATAGGGGACAGCGGTGTCAACGACCTGAAGTCACTGCACGACAGGTTTGGCGGCCATGATTATCACGAGGCTCTTGCCCGGCGCCTGATCGACCTGCCGCAAACCGCTTCTTTCGTCATTTTCGACGCAACGGGCGCCTTTGTGAATGACTCCACACAATGGCCAGTACCGGCTTACTCGAACATCAGCCGCTCGTATTTCCAGCACTTCCTCACCGACCCCAGCGCTGCGCCATATTTTTCGGAGCCTGTAGTCAGCCGCTCGCTGGACTTCAGGACGACCGTTCTCTCCCGCCGGATCACCGGGCCGGACGGAACCTTCCTTGGTGTTGTCATTGCCGCCATCCGCCTTGACTACTTCGACACGCTGTTGGCCAGTACCGGGTTTAGTGAAGGTACTGCGGTATCGATCGTCCGTAACGATGGACTGGTTCTGGTGCATTATCCGGCAAAGAATTTTCAGCCTGGAATGCGCCTTCCACCAACGAGTCAGTGGTATGCAAAGGTTGCTGCCGGTGGCGGACCGTACAGCTCCGGAGGTGTCTTCGGTGACGGTGGCGCTGCTTTCGTGTATGTCCATCCACTCAAGACATATCCGATCGTCGTCGATGTCGTTCGCTTCCAGCAGGCGGCGCTGGCACGATGGCAGCGGCAGGCCACTGCGATCGCCGCGGGCGTGCTTCTGGCCACGCTCAGCCTGACGCTGTTGCTCCGCGCGCTGACGCGTCAGATCGCGATCAGCCAGGCATCGAAGGACCAGATCAGCCGGCAGGTCGTTGCGATCCAGGCCAGCGAGATGCGGCTGGCGATGACACTGGAACACATGAACCAGGGCCTGATGATGATCGATGCCGCTGGTATCGTGGTCGTCTGCAACAGGCGCGCGATGGAAATCTTTGAGCTTCCGGCAGAGATGATGGCTTCCCCCAAAAGCTTCGCGGACCTCATCGAATTCCAGCGGCGACGCGGCGACTTTGCCGGTTCTTCGGACCGGCCGATGGATTTTGGCCTGGTTTTCGATGCTCACGCGTCCTATGAACGGCGACGGCCCAACGGCACCGTGGTGGAGGTCCGCAGCGCCGGTCTTCCGGACGGCGGTATGGTTCGCACATACAGTGATATTACCGCCCGTGCCGCGGCCGAGGAGATGCTTGGCCTCGCCGCATCTCACGACCAACTCACCGGACTCGCCAACCGCAACGGCTTCAACACGAGGCTGGACGCCGCCCTGTCGGGGGCGAGGCGCGACCAAACCGAGCTGGCGGTGCTGTGCGTCGACCTCGACCGGTTCAAGGCGGTCAACGACAGGCTAGGCCACGGCGCCGGGGACCAACTGCTCATCCAGGTCGGCCAGAGGATGCGCGAGATCGCGCGTGGCACCGACGTTATTGGCCGGCTGGGTGGCGATGAATTCGCTTTGATCCTTCCGGGCTCGAATCTGGCCGGAGCGGAACGGGTGGCCGGACGACTGCTCGAGTCGCTGCGCCGGCCGTACACCCTGGGCGAGGAGGCGGCGCGAGTCGGCGCGTCGATCGGCATCGCGATCTATCCTGTCGACGGCGGAACCTCCGAACAGTTGCTGCGCAACGCCGATACCGCGTTGTACAAGGCCAAGGGGGCGGGGCGCGATACGTGGTGCTCCTTCGCCTCCGAGGATGGCGTGCGGGAACACCAGCGGATCCAGTTGGAGCAGGACTTGCGGAGCGCCGTCGAGCTGCAGCAGTTCACTCTGGCGTATCAGCCGATCTGCAACGTCGCGACCAGCGAACCGGTCGCCTTCGAGGCGTTGCTGCGCTGGAACCATGCGACGCGCGGGGCCGTTTCGCCGGTCGACTTTATTCCGATCGCCGAGCAGACGGGGTTGATAGAGCCGCTGGGCCGTTGGGTGATCGAGGTGGCCTGCGCCGAGGCTGCGGCCTGGGCGATGCCGCTGCGCATCGCCGTAAACCTTTCACCCGCGCAGTTTCACGACGATAATCTGCTCGGTTTCATCCAGGACGTCCTGTCACGGACCGGATTGCCACCGCAGCGGCTCGATCTGGAAGTGACCGAGGGACTGTTGCTGGAGGATGTGGAAGAAGTGGTGCAGACGATGCAGGCGCTGCGGGCCATGGGGGTCCGCATGGTGCTGGACGATTTTGGCACCGCGCACTCGAACCTTAGCTATCTGCGGGGCTTTCCGTTCGACGCGGTGAAGATCGACCGGAGCTTCCTGCGCGCGCTGAACAGTGACCGGCAGGCGCGCGCTTTGGTGGAGGCGATGCTGGCGATGGCACGCGCACTGGGGCTGGAAGTCATCGGCGAAGGCGTGGAAACCGAGGAGCAGCTTGCCTTGCTGAGGCTTATGCAGTGCCACTGGGTGCAAGGCTACCTGCTCGGCCGTCCGGCACCCAGTGAGGCGACGCGCGAACTGATCTGGCATCTCGCGGCGAGCAGTTCTCGTGGTGATAAGGGTGCCCGCGTCCCGAGGGTACCTGCTCGGCCGTCCGGCACCCAGTGAGGCGACGCGCGAACTGATCTGGAAACTCGCGGCGAGCAGTTCCCGAGGTGATAAGGGTGCCCGTGTCCCGAGGCCTGCGACGGGGGCCTGATCGGCGCGGCCGGCCCTGGGGATTACCCCTGGGGATGACCCGCCGGCGATCAGGCGGTCACTCGCCGAACCGGCCTCGACGTGCGGGCCAGCCGGCGCGCTATGAAGACCACGACGAGGGTAGCCGTTACCACGAACACCCAATGCGCCGGCCGCAGCCCGCGGTCGATTGTCTCGTTCGCATACAGCACGCGGAGCGGATTGATCTTTGTCGTCAGCCCATACCAGGCGAATTCGAGCCCGGCCGTGGCGAGCGCGGACACCACTGCCAGACTGCTGTACAACCCGGCGGTGACGGCAATTCCCTGGTTCCGCCGCCAGGTTTCGGGCGTCGCACGCCACGCCATCAGCCAAATGAACAGGCCGGAGACAAAGACGGGTTCGGACACGTTCAGCTTGGACTGGATGTAGTAATGCAGCAGGGCCACGGCGGTAAACGGGTAGGCCAGACGATGCAGCCGCTTCCAGTTTGGCCCCAGCTTCCTGACCCATCCGTCGGTCGAGGTGACCGCGAGCGCGACCAGGACCAGCAATGCGGCGAACCCGATCGTCAGATAGAATCGCTGCGCGATCTCCGAAATCACCGTCAGCAGCATGAAGTTCTGATCGACGGCATACAGGCATAGATGTGCCACCGCGTAGCAGGCGCAGGCCACGCCGACATTGCGCCGCACCAGCAGCAGCGACGGAAGATCCAGCGCTCGGGCGAGTGGCGTGATCGCCAGCGAAATCATCAGGAAGCGGAT
>JBEKLE010000339.1:0-7227 GCA_050010355.1 Rhodopila sp.
AGACCCGGTGCCGCCGAGCGACCAGCTTCACCTTGCCGCCTTCGGCTTCCACCTCGGCCATCAGCGCGGCCTTCTCTTCGATGGTCCATTTTCGCCGTCGCTCGACCCGTGCGACGATCTCAGGGTCGCCTTAGCGGCGGTGGGAGCCCGCGGCTAAGCGGCGCGGCGTGATTGGCCCACATGGACGGCCGGTTGCCGGCGGGTGCACAGTCGTGCGTCTCTGCGATGAAGGTGCCGTCGTCGTAGCCGTCCGGGACGCTGCGCGCCACCATTCGGACACCCTGGACCGCCTGCGCGCCACAGCGTGGGCGAGCGCAGGTCGGGACGGCAGGATGGCTGTCTTGATCGAACAACAGGATGGTCGTTGGCGATCAGTGGTTCAGGCGTTGGTGGACGATCAGGGCGGTCAGAAGTCGATATCAGAAGAACGCACGTCAGCGTTGTCCACGACGGGATATGACTGCTGCTCAGCAAGCAGATCTTGCAGTTGATGGCTGTAACGCGCCCAGATTTTCTCGCGCAGTTGGGAATCTCCCAAACGGCGAGCGCCTGCTCGGCCGTCCAGGTGACGGGGATTTCGACAGTGATCGGACGCGGATGGCCGGACCTTGTGCTCATGACTTGGCGCCGCGGCGCCTGCGTGCCCGGGCGTCGGCACGGTCGCGGGCTTCCTTGAGCCGATAGGATTCGCCATCGATGGCGACGATCTCGGCGTTGTGCACCAGCCGGTCGACCAACGAGACGACACAGGCGGCGTTCGGAAAGACTTCGTTCCATTCTCCGAACGCACGGTTGGTGGTGATCAGCGTGCTTTTGTTCTGATAGCGCCGCGAGACCAGTTGGAACAACATGTCGGCGTGACGGTTGGAATAGGATAAATAGCCGAGCCGACCTCATCGATGATCAGCAGCTGTGGTCTGGCATAATGGCGCAGGCGACGCTGCAGGGCGGAATCGCTGTCCAATGCGCAGAGATCACCGAGCAGTTGGCCGGCGCTGGTGAACAGCACGGTGTGGCCATCGATCACCGCCTGATCGGCGATGTTCTGAGCAAACATCGACTTGCCGACGCCGTTCGGCCCGACAAACACGACGTTGGCCGCCTCCTTGAGGAAGTCGAGTGTGATCCAACGGCGCCACGGTCGCAGTGCTTGGGCCAGGTCCAGTCAAAGTCGCAGAGTGGCTGTCGCTAGCTCGTCAATCTGTCTGGTTTATGTAGCTCGTGATCTGTCCGCTTCGTTCTTGTTCTGAGCCGGGGCATGCCCCGGCTCAGAACGGCCGCGCTGGAAGCGTGTCATGCGGCCTTGTCTGACTGTCTCGGCTGACTGGACCATCGCCCTTGCCTAATCGCGTCCGAAACCACGGGGTGGCTGGATGGCGATGATCTCCTCAAGGTCCAGATCGACCATCGCCTGCAAGGCTTCGCCAGTGGTGGTGTCACGGGTTGCTTCCGGCAAGGCGTCGAGCCAGCGCGTATACGCCGCCTGAAGCGAGACCAGGCCCGCCACCGTGTCGTGCCAGCGCCGCGATAGCGGCCTCGCACGCGGCAGCCGGCGCGGCACGACCGGACCCGCTGCCTGATCTGGGGCCAGGCCAAGCCGCGCCCCGGTCAAAGCCTCCTCTCCCTGTGGTCTGCGTCCCATCCTTATGGCCTCCTTGCGTTCCGTCACGTGACGATATTCCCGCCCGCCAGATCAACGCTGGGAGGCGACACAACCAGGGCACCGGCGGCATCGTAATCGGCCAGCCGGTGCGGCCCCCAGTACACTGCCAACCCGTCGCCAGGGTATTCGTGCACCCGCACATCCGCCTTTGCTAAATGAGAGCGCAGCCGGCTCGGCGGCAGTTGCAGGCTCAGCCGTTGCCACTTCACCGTGTTGTCGTTGCCAACCGTCCGCTCTTCCTGAACACACAGGATCTCCCGCCATGCACCTATGGCATCGGTCACGAACGCTGACCCCTGCTGCTCGGCGGCGATCGCGAACTGCTCTTTGTGCTGTGCCATGTAGGTCTCGCTGAGCCACCGGTTGGCAGCCTCCACCGAACTGATCCCGGCCAGCGTCAGCTCCTTCGGCAGGCGGTCCTGTAGCGTCGAGAAGGCCCGCTCCGAACGGCCGCGTGCTTGCGGCGAGTAGGCTGCGATGTGGCCGATGCCAAGCTGCTTCAGGGCACGGCCGAACTGCGTCAGGATCGTCCGCGACACCGGCCCGCCCGCCTCGGGCGTATAGAAGTAGTGGCTGCCCCGCGTTTCGTTGGCATGCCAACGCATCGAAACGCCAGGCTGCCCCTGTCAGTATAGAGTGAGCAGAACAGGCCATGCCTGGTCACCACCTCCGCCACACCCCGCAAGCTTGATGCCATCCCCTCCTCATCGACCAGAAACATTGAGTAGATCTCGCTCGTTGCATCTTCCATAGTGACAACGAGATCGTATTTGCCGGCGTCACCGGGCAGCCACGCGTGCGTCGAGGCATCCTGATGCAGCATCACGCCCACCATCGGGCGGCGCGGCCGCTTCTTGCGATGCGCCGAGCGTTTCGTTGCAGCCTGCACCAGACCGGCCCGATGCAGGTGAACCTTGGTCACCGTGTAGCCCAGCGTGTCGTTGTGCCGTTTGCCGAGCTGTTCGTGGAAGTGCTTGACGGTGAAGCCGCGATAGAGCTCGCGATACAGCCCCAGCATCCGCTCGATTCCGGCCACCGGCGCGCGGCGGATGGACGGCGCCAGACGGCGGTCGTCCAGACCCGACGGCCCGGCATCGCGGTGTCGGTCACGCCAGCGGCGAAACGTGCGTTCACTGATCCCAAGCAACTCCGCTGCCTCCATCTGGCTCAGTTCCGACCGCTCCGAGCGGCCAAGAATGTCGGTGAAACGCATCCGCCGTATCCCCTCGTGAATACGCGCCCGGTCCCCACGAGCTAGCCACACAAAGTCGCAGAGTGGCTTGAAGCGGCCCGGCGTTTCGGTCAGCCTTGGCTGAGCGGCCAAGCGATCGGTTGGCGCACGCCAAGCGTGTCCGATCGCTGGGCGAACCCCGGCCTGGCCATTGAGATCGTCGAGACCGGCGACGTATGGCTCGTTCGACGCGGCCTTTTTCGTTGCCGCGCCCGACCGGCACCGGGCGGGGTTCATAACGGTAGTGTCCAGCGAAGCCGAGCAGTGTCGGATGGAAGCGGATCGCATCGCCGCGTCGTTCCAAGACCGCGCTTTTCAGATTGTCGTAGAGCAGGACACGAGGTACTCCCTGCCATGCTTCAAAGGCGGCGACGTGGCCGCGCAGGAAGTTCTCCATACGAGCGTCAAGGAAGAAGCGCAGGAAGATCTGGCGCGAGTAACTCAGCACCATGACAAACGCCATCAGCGGGCGGCGTGCCCGACCAATTTCCAGATGTCCGAAGTGACCCCAGTCGACTTGTGCTTGCTCGCCGGGCAGGCAGCGCCGACGAAGATAGGCCTCGGCTTTCGGACGTGGCGGGTGACAGCCGATCAGGTGGCGGAAGTGATCGGGGCTGCCGCGATAGCCGCGCTCATAAATCATGACATACAGTCGATTGGCAGTCAGCGTCGGGAATGTCTCCAGCGTCTGGCGGATGAAGGGCAGATACGCGTCGATCTGCGACGGGCGCGGCGGCGGCCCGACCCGCGGCAACCCGGCCTGCGCCAGCACCCGCCGCACCACGCTGTGGTGGATGTGCAGCTGACGGGCGATGGTGCCCATCGTCCATTTCTCGGCGTGATAGAAGCGCAGGATCTGTGCCTCGATGTCAGGCGGCGTCACCATGTTCGGGTCCCATCGGTTGGGTCGCGCTACAGCCGGTCTCGGCGATGACCGCGGCGGCGCAGGAACCCCTGGCGGATGAGTGGCGGGCAGCGACGACCGCACCAGTGACAGTGCCTGATCGTTCGCCGGGGCCGATCCTCCGGAATAGTTGCGTCGCTCGCACTCACCGGCGAGCCAGGCGCCAGCAGATCATCGGCTGGCGATGGGGGTGAACCGTGATGCGTCACTTTTTTGTCGCGCGCCCGGTAGCGGCCTTGTCGCGCGGCATGGCGCCGTCGCCCCGCAGAACCACGCTGATAGCGCTGTCCGGCGCATTGAAGCGAGCGGCGCCGGGCCCGCTGGGCGCAGTCCTCGGCGCAATAGATTTGGCCGCCGTCGCAGCAGCTGCAGATCACGACCTGCATCCCACAGCCGGCGCACAGAAACAGCCAAGCTGATGCAGCGTCGGCGTGATCGAAACCGCGATCGCCACATGGACGACCGCCACGATTGCCGGCATACTGTCTCTGCATGCGTGCCCAGCACCGTGTAGGGCACGGCGTCGATGCGGAACCGCCAAGTTGAGATCGGCGCCGTGCTTGCCCCTCGAAAGCAGCACTACGCGCCACCCGCGCCGGCAGTCAGCCCGCTACCGATCAGTGGAACAGCAACATCAACTGCGGAAACGCGAGGTGCAGCTCAGCACCGGTAGCGCCGTGCACCCGCCGGCAGCCGGCCGTCCATGTGGGCAATCACGCCGCGCCGCTTAGCCGCGGATTTCCGCCGCCGCTAACAATTGCTGATGAAATGCTGGAACTGCTGCGCGCAGCCCGCGTCAACCACGTCGCCATCGCGGCGAAGGTGCAGTCCTCCGCCTGTGTCAGTCCGCGCAGATAGCGCACGGCCACCGCCGCGCTGTCGCGGGTCCGGGTGCGAAAGAACGGGCCGTAGTGGTCGATAAAGGTTGCGGAAGCGCTTGCGATCCCTTCGACCAACGATGCGGTCAGATATCATCCGAACATACGGTTACGTGACGAATTGGCTCTGTCATTTCGCCTTCCCACTCGCTCGATTAGGTGGAGACCCATTGATTCGACGCTTGATTTCCGAGTCAAGTCGGAATGTGCAGCGAGCGAGCCGGGAGAGTGATTTTGTCAAACATCCCGGCGGTGAACGTTTCCACTCGGCCTGAAACACTCTAGACTGGCGGCAATGCAAAGCGGCGGAGGAAACCATGCAAGGTGTTGTGTTTACCGGCGAACGTGGCCTGGAACTGATGACGTTCCCGGATCCCACGCCCGGGCCGGGTGAGGTGGTGGTGGAGATGAAGGCCTCCGGCATGTGCGGGTCTGATCTGCATCAATACCGCCGGCCGAAGAGTCAGCCGCGGAACGCGACCGGGCTGCCGCCCAACCCGAACCCCACTATCGGCGGACATGAGCCGTGCGGCGTTGTCGCGGCGATCGGGCCGGACGTGCTGCCGGCCGAGGCGAAGATCGGTCAGCGTGTCATGGTGCACCACTACCAGGGCTGCACGCAGTGCAGTCATTGCCGCTCCGGCTGGCAGCAGCTTTGCCAGGAGGTGCCCGTGAAGGTGTATGGCAACAATGCGCATGGCGGCCACGCCAAGTATTTGCTGGTGCCCGCCAATACGCTGGTGCCGCTGCGGGATGAGCTGACGTTCACCGCCGGGGCGGCGATCGCCTGCGGGTCCGGCACCGCGTATGGGGCGCTGCGGCGGATGAACATCTCCGGGCGTGACACTATCGCGATCTTTGGACAGGGACCGGTCGGGCTGGCGGGCACTCAGTTCGCCAAGGCGATGGGGGCGCGGGTGATTGCGCTGGACATAAACCCGCAACGACTGGAACGCGCCAAGGACTTCGGGGCCGATGACGTGGTCGATCCCGGATCGAACGATCCGGTTGCTGCGATCAAGGAACTGACCGGCGGGCGTTACGCCGACCTGACCCTCGACACCTCGTCGAATTCAGAGGCTCGGTTGAACGCGATCCGCAGCACGAAGGTGTGGGGCACGATGTGTTTCGTCGGCGAGGGCGGCGACGTTCATATCGATGTCAGTCCGCATCTGCTTCGCCGGCAGTTGACGCTCTTGGCGTCGTGGACGTTCTCCAACATCATCCAGGCGGAGTGCGCGGATTTCTGTGTCGAGCGGAAGGTGGACGTGGATGCATTGTTCACCAACCGTTGGACTCTGGATCAGGCCGACGAGGCCTACAAGCTGTTCGACAAGCAGTCGGACGGCAAGGGCGTGTTCCTGATCTGATGCGCGATCACGTCGCTTGGCTTTACAGGACGTTGGGCGATCGAGGGCTCATCGTGGGCAGTTCCGGGAACGTGAGTGCCCGGACGCCGGAGGGGATGGTGATCACGCCCTCCGGGGGCGACCCGGAGATGGTGACGGCGGCGGAACTGGCGCGCGTTACGATGGATGGGGTGGCGCTGGATGGGATCACGCCCTCCAGCGAATGGGCGATGCATTCCGCGGTTTACCGTGAATGTTCGGACGCTGGCTTCGTTGTCCATACACATGCCGATGCGTGCACCGCCTTGGCTTGCCTGGGATCGGGGCTGCCGGCGTTTCATTACATGGTCTTGCGGTTCGGGGGGGCGGACGTTCGTTGCGCGCCCTACGTGACGTTCGGTACACCGGCGCTGGCGCGGATCACGGGCGAGGCGATACGGGGCCGGAATGCCTGTCTCCTCGGTAATCATGGCATGGTTGTTTGCGCGGCAACCGCGGCGGAGGCGTTGTCTCGAGCGGTGCTGCTGGAGGCGCTGTGCCGGCAGTATCTGCTGGCGCTGTCCGCGGGAACGCCTCGGCTGCTGACCGCGCAAGAAATGGCGGATGCGCAGGAGCGGTTCAAGGCCTATGGGCCGGTGGCCACGTTTTCAGCCTCGGCCTTGTCCGGCGCGAAGTCAAATTAGAGAAGACGATCAAATACACCCAGTCCAATGCTCCGGCAGACACCCGTCCTGCTTCTTGGACAGATGCAGGGGTAGCGTTACTGGGTCGAGCGCACCTTTGAGGATGCCAAGGGAGAGTGCGGTCTCGCGGACTATCAGGCACTCGGCTGGCAGGCTTGGCACCACCACGTCACGATGGTCATGGTGGCTATTTGCTGTTCATCGCTGAGCAGCGTATTGCCCATCAGCCGGGCCTGGCGTTGCTGACGCCGCGCGACATCGTCGAGATGCTGAAAGAATCCCTGCCGTGCAAGCCGGATGGGAAGCCCGCGCTGGTGGCCAGGATCAATCAGCCTAAATCCGGCAGTTGGCCCCTGGCATTCCGGGTTCGCGCCAGTGTTTTTCAACCCATGGCGGCGGCCTCGGCCCGTCGAATGAGTCGCGGCGGTTCAAGTTGGCGTCCGTGCAGGTACTTCGTTAGCGCCAGACTGAGGATGCGATACCACCGATCCAGCGGCGTCAACTGCTCCGCGGTTTGGC
>JBEKLE010000340.1:0-7225 GCA_050010355.1 Rhodopila sp.
GAGAGTCGCCATGCCTGGTCGATATCGATGATCCAGCCGCCTTTGCAGCCAAGTGCGATGTCCTCGGCCGACAACGTGTCGTCGTTGCTGGTCACCACGAACTTGCCGTCGAACTTCTCCGCGTGCCTAACTTTTTGAGCTTTTTGCGGCAGGGCCCTGACCCATAAGCATATTAAATCAATGACTTAGCGCGGACGCGGACCGCCAAGTATGCCCATGACCGCGAACCCAGGTTCTGATTGATCTTTCGTTTGGAGACTGGGAAGCCGAGGCTGCTCTCATCTATGCAACCGCGACCGATCCAGCCGATTTGTCGTTGGGTCCGCTCGATTGGCAGGTAAGGGTTCCCGAGGTCATTTGGCCAGCGGCCGGACCATTGAAGGCGGCATGGCATGAGCAGGGCGAACCGGCCGTAGGCGGGATTTGGTACGGCGACTGGTCTGCCCGTATCGAGCCGCCCTATTCTGATTTTGATCCAATCGTCCGACACGCCAAACCGTACATCGCCGAGAAGGTTGTCGAACTGGGATTGCGGGAACGTCTCGCCGATCACGCGGCCTAATCTGCAAGAATGCGCCCCGGCGCGTCGGACATCGAAACCATCGGCGAACCCGGCGGCGGCATGGGTTCGACGTGTCGAGCCGTTGAGCCGCGTCGGTGAGGTCATCCGGCTCGACGCTGGGCCGTCCAGAAGCGGATCGGCCACGCCGTCCTCGGCTCCCAGATGAACCGGGAGACCGTCCGCTGGTTCCGCGAAACCCTCGGTCTGGTGTGCTCGGACGACGTTTGCGGCGGGAAAAAGAGCCTGGATCGATGCTGCCCAGCAGCAGTGTCATCAGTTGGCCGATCAAATCGCATTGCGCACTCAGATCGGCCGTGATCACAAGCGGCGATCGATTCGACGGCGATCTCAAAGCGGCGGCCGAGACTGGCGAGCCGCGCCAAGCCGAACATACCAGCGTTGCTGGCCAATTTGTGCGCCGTCGCGACAAGCGCATCGGCGTTGGATGTCAATGCCTCCGGGGCGCGCAGCCAGGGAAATCGCATTTGAAATGTCCTTGACGAGCGACCCGGCTTTGCCGGGGCCAGGCTAAGATGAAAACGAGACTCATCTTCTATTGCACCAGGAATGGGCTCGGGCTGATTGTCGGCGCGCTGCCGTCAAGGCCTTCCGCCCAGGCATAGTAACTAGCTGCGGTCGCCGGCGTGGGCGCGTAGGCGCCCCACAGATTGGAATTGACGAGTATCGCAGCCGTCCAACTCGATGGCGGGGTGGTGGCTGAGAGTGAGAAACCAAACTGGATCGGCGAAGCCGCCGGCGAGACCAGTGCGTTGATCCCAATCGTCCCGCTTCCGTGAGTATAGGTGCCACTAGGGAGGAGATTCCATGTGATGGAACTCACGGCCGCCGAGGCAGCCTTTGTCACGGCCGTGACGGTGGCGGACGCCGGTGCTACACCTCCGCTATTCACACCGATGACGGAGAAATCATAGCTTGTCGCGGGTTGGAGGCCGGACACGGTGCCCCCTATCCCTGTCATGCCATTGAGCGAGAATGTCCAAGTCGACGAGCCGGTCACTCGGTATTGAATCGTAAAGCTGGTGGCCGCGCCGGCCCCTGTCTCAGGGGACCAACCGATCTGGATGGCGCTGCTTAATGTCGGGGTCGCGGTGACACCAGTTACTTCTGCGGGCGGATTACTTGCAGTAACCACTGTAAGTATCGCGGAGGCAGCGCCAGCGCCGGCCGCGTTCTGAGCTTCTACGGCAATGTCATAGCTTGCTGCCGCCTGGAGGCCGTTGATCTGATAAACCGTTGCGTTTGCTACAGGTGCGGTACCGTTCCAAAATCTAGTGCCGGTCGGACGAACTTGCACGATATAAGATGACACAACGCCGCCGGTCGATGGCGGCTGCCAAGCGACGGTGATTGTCGTGGCGGTGGTACCCGAACTCGACAGGCTACCCGGTTGCCCTGGAACCGCGGCAACCAAGGCTGTCGTCGGCATAGCTGCGAACGCGATCGTGCCACCTGAATATGTAGCGCAAGAAAGAGTTGCAGACTGCCAGGGCGTCAGCACCAAGCCACCGGTCGAACTCAGGAAGCCTGGGCCGAGTGTTAAGTTGCCGCTACTGGCGTTAATTGCCGTGCACTGAAACCCACTGCCCATATTACCGGTCAGTGGAGTCAGTGTGATTGGCTGGCTACAAACGATGATGCGGCCATTATGTACAGCAGCATCAAGGTCAGTATTGGTCGTAACCTCAACGACCGGAGCCTGATAGGTGGGGAGTTTGTTCGCAACCCACGGCCAGATGGCACTCAAGGTTAGCCTGACCATGACGTTACTGCCTTGACCCGCCCAGATCGTGTCGGAGTCGCCGGCCGGTCCGGCACCCTGGGCCTGATCGATCGTTATGCCGTCCAGGAAATTAGCGTATGCGATAGCGTAATCCGAGCCAGCGTGGCTCACGGCAACCAGATCCTGCGCTGCCAATCCGGCAACGACGTCCAGTTCGCCGATGGAGTTCCCGGTCACCAATGTGCCAGTGGCGACGCCTTCGGACGCTGTTGATATAACGCCATTCGGATCGATCGAGACATTCTGGCCAGCCGAGAATAGACCACGCAGGAGGGATGCCTGCATGAGCATCGGGCTACCCCGGTTTGAGATCACCAAGTCTGACCCAACCGCAAGACTGGATGCCGCGGGAAATAACGCGTGATCCAATCCGTCCGCTGCCAACGTACTGCTGGAAAGGCTGATGCCTACTCCGACACCAACCTGTTCAGGGGCGCCCGATCCAATGCTTGTCCTTCCGAGGAGGGAAGCTGAACCGAGGATGATCGCGGGTTGCGTCGAGGCTAGAAGCGTCCCTACCGAAATCGCTCGTGCCGTGCCACCTTGACTTATCGGGACTTCATCGGCGGGCGAAACGGCGTCGGCCGACGGCAGTTGGGAGATTGTTGGCATCTATGATCTCGGCTTGAAATTGCGTGGATGAAACAGTGCCACTAAGCAGCGACGGCGGCGCCACTGCACGAAGAAATCCAATGCTGGCCGTCGAAGAACACCTCTACACCACTTCCTGCGGCTACCGCTTCGCCGGGCTTTCGTCCGTTCGACGCGAAGGCTTTCGCGCCGGCGACGAAACCAGTCGGCAGATTTGCAACGGCATAGGACGGCAGCGTGATCGGCCCGAGGAATCGCGGTGAAACCGCATTTGTCCAAAACACCTCATGCCAGAATGAAGTTCCGTCTGAGACGATATGGTAACGGTCATATAAATGGAGAGCGATCGGCCCAGAATCGATTCCATCGGTTCCGCTGGGTAAAATACTGGCCGCCCCCGCACCGGTCACGGAAAATGTAAAGCCAGTTCCAGCGGCCACAGTATTTGCGGGCGGCAAGGTGATAGAATAGGCAGCCGAGCCGGCAAGAAATATGAAATTCCCCGATGTATAATTCGGGAGTGTTGCTGAGCTGGAGTATGTACTAACCCAGCCTACCGTGAGACCCTTTCCAACAACATATGAAAGAGTACCCTGATTCCATCGGAGTGTGTCAGTTTTACTGTCAAACAGCAACCTATTGCTGTTGGTGCCTTCGAACGCAATAGCCTGACCGGCAGACATCAAGATGACCGGAGCGTTATCAATCTGGCCAGCATAAGTCGTATCAAGGACAGCATGCGAAAAAGGAACGCCAATGCCGAAAACCGTTTTGGCGCTTCCGGAGTGCCCGGCGCTTAGATACACGCCAATTATGTTGGCCACTTCGACAGCCGGACCCGACGTATTATGCTGTCCGATTACCAGGCTTTGGATGGTCCTGGTGTTGGCATCGTCCAGACCATTCCCGAACCAGTCCATCTCGATGGTGAGCGACGCGGCTGTTGCGCTCGATGGTTGTCCGGTTGTATCCTGATACTCGATGCATGCGCCCCAGAGTTGCGGTGCCGGCAGGAAACTCCCGTTGGAATCGGTTGTGGCTGAATTCCGGTAGGTCTGAATGTATCGGCCAACATGCTGAGCCGGTGTTGCGGCATTGGGGGTTTGGCCTCCAGCCCAGATCAAGCGGTCTAGGCCGCCCCAGACGTAGTTGCCGGGGCTGCTGTAAATGATCGTGTCCGAACGAAGGTTCGCGATGACCGCGGCATTAGACCCACCGCTATGTGTAACGATGTAGGACGATTGGTTCACCGCGAGGTCGGTCATCTGCGATGCGCCCTGAGACGTCGTCGAGCCAGAACGCGTATTGCCGACGACGAATCCCGGTAATACGAAAGCCACCGGATTCCCACCCGTAGGAATCGCGGCGGCAAGAGGCGTTCCGTCAGGCAGCACCGTCCCGTCGACGATCCATTTGACCCGCTTTGTCAGCGAGATCCCCCAGGTTCCCGGCATTTGGACGACCGTCGTGCCGTTCGGAACATAGATCGCTGCACCCGTCGCGGCGGCCTGATAGGCCGCTTTGAAGGCGGCTGTATCGTCTGTTACGCCGTCGAGTTTAGCTCCATAGGGCGGCAGTTTGATATTGATGACGCCCTCTGAGTTAGGGTTGGCATCAACGTAGGACTTCGTGGCTGCCTGGAACGGTGTTGTTGGCGGACCGGCGAGGCAAAGCGTCCCGGTCAGCGTGCCTCCGGACTGTGGCAACGCCGTCGCGACCTGGCCGTCAACATATTGCTTTGTAGCACCGTGCAGCGCCGCTGTCGGTGCACCGGCCAGTGAGAGCATCCCGGTTAGCGATCCACCTGCCACAGGGAGCGCGGTGGTGACCTGACCGTCAACATAGTGCTTCGTAGCGGCCTGGCCGGGACTGGTTGGGTCCGCGCTGAGGGTGAGAGGTCCTGTGAGGCTACCCCCCGCACGTGTCAACGTCGAGAGGATCTGCACATCCACGTAGTTCTTCGTGGCGGCCTGAGCTGTCGCTACTGGGTCGGATGCCAGGAAGAGGGCGCCGGTGAGGGTGTCGCCAGTGCGCGAAATCTTGGCGTCAGCATATTGTTTCGTTGCAGCCTGAGGCGCGGCAGTGGGATCGCTCGCTAAAGTGACGGGACCAGTAAAGGTGCCTCCGGCCGTTGTTATCGCGGTTAAAAATTCATTGTCAACATATTGCTTTGTTGCTGCCTGGAACGGACCTGTCGGGTTCGATGCCAAGTACAGTGCGCCCGTTAGGGTATCGCCGTTACGCATGACATGAAGATCCACAAACTGCTTGGTAGCTGCCTGCAAAGGCACCGCGGGATCCGATGCCAAAAGCAGAGGCCCGGTCATCGATGATCCACCTCGCGAGATCGAGCCACCGACCGTATTGTCCACGTAATTCTTCGTCGCGGCTTGGGCTGCCAAAATCGGGTCTGAAGCCAGAATCAAGGCACCGGTCAGCGTATCGCCAGTTCGAACAACTCTCTGATCCGCATACTGTTTGGTAGCAGCTTGGGCGCAACTCGTCGGGTCGGATGCCAGAAACAAGTTTCCGGTTAAGGTGCCTCCTGACCTCAGCAGAACTTGAGAGACCTGGATGTCAACATAGTTCTTGGTGGCGGCCTGAAACGCGGATACGGGATCCGCGGCAAGCGTGAGTATCCCGGACAACGTATCGCCGGTGCGCGCCAGCTTGAGGTCCGAATAGTGTTTCGTGGACGCTTGAAGCGAGATCGTGGGGTCGCCGCTGAGGAGCAGATTTCCGGAAAGGGAGCCGCCAACCAGTGGCAGCACGGCCGCGGCGATGGAATCCGTATATCCCTTCGTCGCTGAGTCGAGAGGATGCTGCGGCGACCCCGAAAGCGTCAACATCCCCGACATTGACCCGCCGGACAGCCGCAGAGCGGTGGAGATTTGCTGATCAACATAGGATTTATTTGTTGCCTGCCCTGATGCAGTCGGCGCACCGACTAACGTCAGGCTGCCCATCATCGTACCCCCGGACAGGGGGATCATGTTGGCGGTTAGCTGGGACAGTGTTTGACCGGTTGTCGTGTTGTTCGCCGTAACGACAGCGTTCGACAGATTTACATTCGCGACCCCTGAGATCCCTGCCAGAAGTTGGCCATAGGTGATGGCGACATTCGCGCCAGCCTGGGACATTGAAATCAGGTCGCCGCCCGCAGGGACTGTTCCGGATGGAAGACCAGGAATCGAGAAAGGTGCGGCAGCAGCCGATAATGTTGAACCGTTGAAAAGCAGGTTCTCGCCGACGGTTATGACCTGCGGGGCGCCCAGGCCTGTGCCGACACCGCCGAGCAGGGAGCCCGGAGGTATCGTCAACTGCGTTTGGAGGCCATTCAAGACCTGCGCGCGCGTGATCTTGCGTGCGATGCCAGCCTGTGTGACAATGAATTCATCAGAATCAGACGCCGAGGTGGCAGGAGCAAGCTCATCAATTGTGGGCATAGGTACTTGTTCTCCGGTCCCGTCATTTTCTGCCGGGGCCTATTCCGAGTTTGAGAGGTGCAACAACCAGTGGGCGCAAATAGGATAATAACGTCAATTGCTGGATAGGACGGGATTTCCATTCTGATCCGTAATTACGACCCCGGCTGTCGTTATCAAAGCGTTCGGTGGAATTGCTGGAATGGAGAGCGAGATCACAGGTAATAGCACACTTCTTTGAAGTGATCGGCCGTTGATGGTGGTTATACTGAACGTGATCGTATAAATAACGCCTGCTTGGCCTTCTGAAAGCCAGAGTATGACCCGGCTTCCGTCGGCCGTCGTGCTCTGGACAAGGAGGTCACCAGGATTCGATGGCGAAACGGTGACCGATAATGTGGCAATCCCGTCGCCGTCGTTGCCTACGATCGCTGGCCCGATATCAAGGACATAGTCCAAAACATCTCCTGGATCCTTCGTCGGCCAATTCAGTGGCGGAGGTGCCAGGGCGGCGGTCCCTCGCGGGACGGGAATGAAAGAATCCACCGTGACCAAGCGCGCATGACTCGGCTTCCAAACATGACTTACAGTCGTTGACATACTAATCCTATCGCAATACTGGAATGGTAAGCATAGAGCGCCCTGCGAGGAAAGGCATCCTTCCCTCCCGACTCGGATTGATCAGGTCACAAGCTTTACTTAACCGTAGTTCTTGGCCGTATGCCCTGGGTTCGCGGTGGTGAGGCAGACAGCCGGAATTTCGCCAATATCTCAATCGTTTACAAGGGACAGATTCGGGGCGTGTGCCTAAGCCGCGGCGGTTGCCGAGGGCAGCTCCTCCACCAA
>JBEKLE010000341.1:0-10751 GCA_050010355.1 Rhodopila sp.
CCAGGCTTCTCGGACGAAAACTCAGTTCTTCGTCTTGTCTACAAGCGCGTTCTTGCTGATCCACGGCATCATGGCGCGCAACTTCTCGCCGACCTGCTCGATCGGGTGTTCGGACAGGCGTCGCCGCTGGGCCTTGAAGCTGGACTGGTTGACCTTGTTCTCCAGCATCCAGTCGCGGGCGAAACGGCCGCTCTGGATGTCGGCGAGCACGCGCTTCATCTCGGCCTTGGTGTCGGCATTGATGATGCGGGGACCGCTGACGTATTCGCCGTATTCGGCGGTGTTGCTGATCGAGTAGTTCATGTTGGCGATGCCGCCTTCATAGATCAGGTCGACGATCAGCTTGACCTCGTGCAGGCATTCGAAATAGGCCATTTCTGGCGCATAACCGGCTTCCACCAGGGTTTCGTAGCCGCCCTTGATGAGCTCGACCAGGCCGCCACAGAGCACGACCTGCTCACCGAACAGGTCGGTTTCGCACTCTTCCTTGAACGTTGTCTCGATGATGCCGGCGCGACCGCCGCCGATCGCGGAGGCGTACGACAGCGCCACTTCCATGGCGTTGGTGGACGGGTCCTGGGCGACCGCCACCAGACAAGGCACGCCGCCGCCGCGCTGGTATTCGCTGCGCACCGTGTGCCCGGGGCCCTTCGGCGCGATCATGAAGACGTCGATATCCGGTCGCGGATCGAGCAGGTTGAAGTGCACGTTCAGCCCGTGCGCAAAAGCCAGCGCGGCACCCGACTTCATGTTGGGGCCGAGCTTCTCGCGGTAGAGGTCGCCCTGACCCTCGTCGGGGGTGAGGACCATGACGACGTCGGCCCATTTGGCAGCCTCGGCCGGGTCCATGACCTTCAGGCCGGCGCCTTCCGCCTTGGCAATGCCCGCCGAACCGGCGCGCAACCCGATGGCAAGCTGCTTGACGCCGCTGTCCTTCAGGTTGAGCGCATGGGCGTGACCCTGGCTGCCATAGCCGATGATGGCGACGTTCTTCCCTTTAATAAGGTTCACATCGGAATCGCGATCGTAGTAGACGCGCATGATACTTCTTCCTTTACCTCAGAGCGTGAGAATCAATCGACCTTGAAAAAGAATGCCCTCTGTGGACGTTTTTCGTCGATTCCGGTACGGGAGCCCATTCTCTTTCAAACCCTCAGTCGTTTCAGATGACGCGGGTGCCACGGGCGAGAGCGGCGATGCCACTGCGGGAGACCTCGGCCAGACCAAGATCGCGCATCAGTTCGATGAAGGCGTCGATCTTGTCGACCGCACCCGTCAGTTCGAAAACGAAACTGCCCAACGTTGTATCGACGACCCGAGCACGGAAGGTGTCCGCGATGCGCATCGCCTCGACCCGCTGCTCGCCGGTGCCGATGACCTTGACCAAGGCAAGTTCGCGGGCGACGTGCGGACCGTCCATCGTCAGGTCGGCGACTCGGTGCACGGGAACCAGGCGGTCGAGCTGCGCCTTGATCTGCTCGATGACCATGCTGGTGCCGGAGGTCACGATGTTGATGCGGCTGTGAAGGCCGGCCGCGTCCACAGGCGCCACGGTCAGGCTGTCGATGTTGTAGCCACGGCCGGAGAACAGGCCGATGACGCGCGCGAGCACACCGGATTCATTATCCACAAGGACTGATATGGTCGCGCTGCGTTGCGTCGTGTCGGTCGGACTAGGCATCGGGTCAACCAAAATACTGGGGAAAGGATATTCCGGCACGCCCCGTGGGGCGGGGGCGTCATGCCCCGCCACAGCCGGACAAGCAAGCGAGACAGACGCAGTTAGACCAGGACCATGCCCGCGTCGGTAACGCCGGCACCCGATTCTTCGTGCTCCGGTCCCAGCAGCATCTCGTTGTGCGCGGCCCCGCTGGGGATCATCGGGAAGCAGTTTTCCGCCTGATCCACGGCGATGTCGGCAATCACCGCCGTCGGGCAATCCAGCATCGCGTTGATGACGTCATCCAACTGATCGATCGACTGCGCCCGCATGCCGGTGGCGTGGAACGCGTCCGCAAGCTTGACGAAATCGGGAAGCGCCGCGGAATAGGTTTCCGAGTAACGGCTGCCATGCAGCAGTTCCTGCCATTGCCGGACCATGCCCATGTACTGGTTGTTCAGGATGAACACTTTCACCGGCAGGCGATACTGCGCCAGCGTGCCCATCTCCTGGATGTTCATCAGGATCGAGGCCTCGCCGGCGATATCGATCACGCAGGCATCCGGATGGGCGATCTGCACACCCATGGCGGCGGGCAGGCCATAGCCCATGGTGCCAAGGCCGCCTGAGGTCATCCACCGGTTGGGTTTCTCGAAATGGAAATGCTGTGCAGCCCACATCTGATGCTGGCCGACCTCGGTCGTGATGAACACGTCCTTGCTACGCGCTCGGGTGATCTCGAACAGCCGCTGGATCGCGTATTGCGGCTTGATGATGCCGCCGCGCTTCATGTCCTGGGTGAACTTGAGGCTGTCCTTGGCCCGCCACTCGTCGATCTGGCGCCACCAGGTTGTCAGCGCCGGCCGGTCGACGGCTTCGTCGCTGGCGTGCCAGGCCGCAACGAGCGCTTTCAGCCCTTTGGCCGCGTCGGCGATGATCGGCACCTCCACCGCGACGTTCTTGTTGATCGACGAACCGTCGATGTCGATGTGGATCTTCCGGGATTTCTGGCTGAAGGCGTTGAGCCGGCCGGTTACCCGGTCGTCGAAGCGGGCGCCGACGGCCAGCATCATGTCGCAGCCGTGCATCGCCAGGTTGGCTTCGTAGGTGCCGTGCATCCCGAGCATGCCGAGGAACTGGGGGTCGCTGGCCGGGTAGCAGCCCAGGCCCATCAGTGTGTTGGTGATCGGGAAGCCGGTGACGCGGGCAAGTTCGGTTAGAGCTGCCGACGCCGCGGGACCGGCGTTGATGACGCCGCCGCCAGCATAGATTATCGGCCGCTTCGCCTGCTTCATCAGCGCGACCGCTTTGGCGATCTGGCCGAGGTCCGGTTCGGTGCGTGGACGATAGCTCGGATGCAGGGCCACAGGGTCCGTGTAGGGGGCCGGATTGATGACGATGTCCTTGGGCAGGTCGATCACGACGGGGCCAGGACGGCCACTGCGGGCAACATAAAAGGCCTCATGCACCACGCGGGCGAGATCCTCGGGCCGCTTGACCAGGTAGTTGTGCTTGGTGGCGGGGCGGGTGATGCCGGTGGTATCGGCTTCCTGGAAAGCGTCGTTGCCAATCAGGTGCGTCGGCACCTGCCCGGTCAGACAGACGACGGGGATGCTGTCCATCAGCGCATCCACCAGGCCGGTCACCGCATTGGTCGCCCCTGGGCCGGAGGTGACCAGCACCACGCCGACCTTGCCGGTGGAGCGGGCATAGCCTTCGGCGGCGTGAACCGCGCCTCCCTCCTGGCGAACCAGGATATGGCGGATGCTGTTCTGCTGGAACAGGGCATCGTAGATCGGCAGTACGGCGCCGCCGGGATAGCCGAAAATGACCTCTACGCCCTGGTCCCGAAGGGCTCGTAGAAGGATTTCTGCTCCCGACTGGGTCACTTCCGCCGACATCTGCGCGGCTCCTGTTGCTGTAGAGGGGCGGACGGATAGGCTTCCTGGGTGCGTGGGTCAACCCACGTTTCGAATAAACGTGAATAAATCGGATTGCTGACTTTCCGAAAATTGCGCCATTTCGTTCTGGCCTCGACGGCAAGGGTATGATGGCGAAACCATGTGGCCTGCCGCTTGGTGTACTGCGCCGTCACCAGTTCGGTGCGGCGGCCGGCTTCTTCCAGAGATAAAGTGCCCTGGAGATAGCCGGACAACTCGGGGACGCCGTGGGCGCGCATCGCCGGCAGGCTGGGATCGAGGTGGAGGTCCAGCAGGTGCCGCACTTCGTCCAGGGCGCCCGCGCGGAGCATTGCGCCGAAGCGCGCTGCAATGGCGGCACGCAAGCTCTCGCGCGGGGGATCGAGGAGGATGGCGGTGAAGCGCCACGGGGCGGGGGCGCTTCGGCTGTTCTGCCAGGCGGCGAGGCCGAGACCGGTGCCGCGCCAGACCTCCCATGCGCGGGCGATACGCTGGCTGTCCTCCGGGGTCAGGCGAGCGGCCGTGGCGGGATCGACACGGGCCAGGCTGGCGTGGAGTGCGGCGGGGCCCTGTTCGGCGAGCAGCCGGCGGGCTTCGGCGCGGGCATCCGGGCCCGGATCCGGAATTTCGGCCAGACCGTCGGTCAGGGCGGCGAAATACAGGCCGGTGCCGCCGGTCAGGATCGGCAGGCGGCCGGCTTCGTGCGCTTCGTGCATGGCGGCCAGGGCCTGATCGCGCCACCAAGCGACGCTGCCAGCCTCGGCCGCCGCGCGGATGCCATAGAGACGATGGGGAACCTGTGCCTCCTCTTCAGGCGTCGGGCGGGCGGTGAGGACGCGGAGTTCACGATACACCTGCATCGAATCGGTGTTGATGATCGTGCCGCGCAGGCGTTCGGCAATGGCGAGCGCCAGGGCTGATTTGCCGCTTGCGGTGGGGCCTGCGACAATCAGCGCAGAGGGCAGCGTCGTCATCGCAGGTCGTTCCCTTGCGTGCCACGCCGGGCGCTGTCAGGTTCCGGCCGACCATGACCGCCAATATACTTACAATCGTCGCTCAGCGCGAGGCGACCAGCCTGACTCCCGCGCTGCTCAACCAGATCCGCAATGCCGTGCGCGGCGCGCCGCCGGTTGTCCTGTCAGCGGGAGAGGCGGCCGATATTCCGCTGTCCGTGCCGCTCGACCATGCCGCGCTGCGAGCGGCGATCGAGGCCAAACCGATCGATGCGATCGTGACGAAGGCGCGCGGCCGACGGAAGGCGCTGCTGGTCGCCGACATGGACAGCACGATCGTCACCGGCGAGACGCTGGATGAACTGGCCGGATTCGCCGGGATCGGCGAGCGGATTGCCGCGATCACCAGACGCGCGATGAACGGGGAACTGGATTTCAGAGGCGCCTTGCGCGAACGCGTGGCGATGCTGAAGGGGCTGGACCTGGGGGCGCTGGAGAAGACCTGGCAGCAGGTCCGGCTGACCCCGGGGGCGCGGGAGTTGGTTGCGACGATGCGGGCGAACGGGGCTCTCACGGCGCTGGTGTCTGGCGGGTTCACCTTCTTCACCGGAAAGGTGGCTGCGGCGCTGGGATTCGATCTGCACCGGTCGAACGTCCTGCTGGACGATGGCGCGGCACTTACCGGGCAGGTGGCGGAACCGATTCTGGACCGCGACAGCAAGCTGGCGGCCCTGCACGAACTGGCCGTTAAGCGTGGCGTCAAGCTGCATGCGACGCTGGCCGTGGGAGACGGCGCGAACGATCTGGATATGATCCGCGCAGCCGGCCTTGGCGTCGCCTACCACGCCAAGCCCATCGTTGCGAACGCCGCTCGGGTGAAGGTCGATCACGCCAACCTGCGCGCACTTCTTTTCGCGCAAGGATATCCGGCGACGGCGTTTACAGGAGACTGATCCCCGGGTTCCAAGGGCCGCCGGCCCTGGGCGGGGTCGAGGGGCGGAGCCCTCGACTTGCCTTCATTAACCGGGCTGTTTGTCCTTGCTGGCCGGTGCCTTGGACAGCGACAGCGGGACGTATTGCACACCGCCTTCGCGCTGGATCAGCATCAGCACGAACTTGCGGTCGGCCTTGCGCGCGGCCTCGACCTGCTTCTGCACGTCGTCGGGCGAGGCGACCTCGCCCTGCTGCACTTCCATAATCACGTCGCCCGGCTTCAAACCGTGTTCGGCGGCCGGTGTGTTGGGCGCCACGTCCGTAATCACCACGCCCTTCTGGCCGTCCTGAAGCTGGAATTTGTCCTTCAGGTCCTGACTGACCGGAGCGACCTTCAGACCGAGCCCGGAAATGTCTGTCGGCTTGGTGGCGTCCGCCGGCTTGGGGGCATCGGTAGAGGCAAGCTGCGCGTCAGCCGGCCGCTCCGCCAGAACGGTCTCGACCGTGACCTCCTTGCCGTCGCGCCACAGCACGACCGGCACTTCCTTGCCCACCTCCGCGTCCGCCACGATACGCGGCAGGTTATGCATCTCCTTCACGTCCTGACCGTCGAATTTCAGGATGATGTCGCCGCTGCGGATCTTCGCCTTTTCGGCCGGTCCGCCGTCGGTGGTGCCGGCGACCATCGCGCCCGAGGCATCCTTGAGGCCCAGACTCTCGGCGATATCGGGCGTGACCTGCTGGATCTTGACCCCGAGCCAGCCCCGCCGGGGGTGACCGAACTCCTTCAACTGTGCGACGATGTTCTTCGCCATGTTGGACGGGATCGAGAAGCCGATGCCGATCGACCCGCCGGACGGCGAGAAGATCGCCGTGTTGATGCCGATCACCTGGCCGTCCATGTTGAACAGCGGGCCGCCCGAGTTGCCACGGTTGATCGCGGCATCGGTCTGGATGAAGTCGTCGTACTGGCCCTGATGGATGTCGCGGCCACGCGCCGAGACGATTCCGGCGGTGACGGTGCCGCCCAAGCCGAACGGGTTGCCGATCGCCAGTACCCAGTCGCCGACGCGCGACTGGGTTGAATCGCCGAAATCGACCGTCGGCAGCGGTTTGTCGGACTGCACCTTCAGCAGCGCGATGTCGCCGCTTTCGTCGCGGCCGATGACTTCGGCTTTCAGGACGGTGTTGTCCTGGAGTGTGACCGAAACTTCGTCGGCGCCCTCGATAACGTGGTTATTGGTGACGATGAAGCCCGACGGGTCAACGATGAAGCCCGACCCGAGGCTTTGCGCCCGCCGCGGCGACGGCTGGTTGTCACCTCCGCCCTGGCCCTGATGGTTGCGGTTGAGGAAATCCTTGAAAAACTGCTCAAACGGCGAACCAGGCGGGAAAACAGGCAATTCCGGACCGGAACCCAGGCTGGGACCGTTTTTCGCGGTGATGGTCTGGGTGGACGACACGTTGACGACGGCAGGCAGCAGCCTCGCCGCCAAATCGGCGAAACTGTCGGGAGCGTCGCGCGCAACGGCCGGGTCAAGCAGCCTGGTGGCCGGGGTTGTCAGCGCGAAAGACACACCGAGCAGGGCGGCACGGGCGACGGTTGATCGGAACAGGCGCATGGTCGTTTTCCTGGCGAATGAGCCGAATATGGTCCGTAGTTCACAGGCTAGCAACCTATCCGGCGAAATACACCGGTGCTTCTTGAGCAAATTCTTATCGTGATGCCCGCTCATCGCGAGGGATCGGGCGGAGGCGCCTGGAGGTACCGCAGGTAGTCGTTATCGGGCGTCACCACCAGGCGAGCCGCGCCGGCGTCGAAAATATCCCGATAGCCCTGCAACGTCCGCCAGATCGAGAAGAACGCGGGGTCCTGTCCGAACGCCTTGGCATAGATGGTTGTCGCTTCGCCCTCGCCTTCGCCGCGCAGATTGTCGGCCGTGGCTTTGGCGTCGGCAACCAGCACCGTGCGTTCGCGTTCGGCGTCGGCCTTGATCCGCTGCGATGCCTCGGCTCCTTCGGCGCGGGCCTGGGCGGCGACGCGCTGGCGCTCCGACTGCATCCGCGACAGAATCGCCTGGGTGTTCTCCTGCGGCAGGTCGGCGCGCCGGATGCGAACGTCGACGATCGCCACGCCGAAGTTTTGCATCTCGGTGTTCACCTGACCGCGGATCGCGCTCATGATCCGCTCCCGGTCGGCCGAGAGCACGTCCAGCAGCTTGTTGTTGCCCAGTACGCGCCGGAGGCTGCCGGTGACGACGGAGTTCAGGCGGCCGCGGATATTGTCCGGGATCGGCCCGATCGCCTGATAGAAACGCAGCGGATCCACGATGCGGAACACGGTGAAGGTGTCGATGATCAGGCGGCGCTGGTCGCCCAGGATCACTTCTTCACCGGGAAGCTCCACCGCCAGCAGGCGCTTGTCGAACGTGATGATGTTCTGCGCAATGGGCCATTTGGCGTGCAGGCCAGGGTCCCCGATGGACCGCTCGACCTTCCCGAATTGCACCACCAGCACCTGCTCGGTCTGCGACACGGTGAACAGGCTGGCACTGCCGATGACGCCCAGGACCACAAGCAGCGCCAGGCCGGCGATGGTGATGCGGTTCATCGGCTGGCTCCCACCGAGGCGGATGAGGCAGGGACGGTGGGCGCCACGGGTGCCGGTGGCGGGATGTTCAGCGGCAGGAACGGCACCAGGCCCTTCAACTTGTCGTCCACGACCAGCGGCTGGCCGTGGGCCAGCACGTCCTGCATGGTGTCGAGGTACATCCGGCGGAGGGTAACGTCCTTGGCCGCCTGATAGGCTTTCAGGACGCTGTCGAAGCGTTGCGCCTGGCCGTTTGCCTGGGCGACCGAGGCGGCTTTGGCGCCCTGTCCCTCGGCGACGATGCGGGCCGCGTCACCGCGGGCGCGGGGGACGATGTCGTTGCGGTAGGACTCGGCCTCGTTGCGCATCCGTTCAGCGTCGGTGTTGGCCCGCTGGACATCGCGGAAACTCTCGATGACCGCGGCCGGGGGATCGACCTTCTGAAGCTGCACCTGCGTGATCTCCACGCCGGCCTTGTAGCGGTCCAGGATTTCCTGGGTCTGCTTGAGGACGTCACCCTCGATTTGCCCGCGCAACGGGCCCAGAGCGGGCTGGATCGGCGTGCGGCCGATCACTTCGCGCATCGAGCTTTCGGCCACCCCGCGCACCAGCGCTTCCGGGTTGGCAGTGTTGAACAGGAAGGCTGGTGCGTCATTGATGCGCCAGAATATGGCGACGTCGATGTCGATGATGTTCTCGTCGCCGGTCAGCATCAGGCTCTCGGCCTGGACGTCGCGGCCGGCGGCATCCTGGCCGGATTCGACATTGCCGCCGGGCGCCGAGCGGTAGCCGATCTCGGTGCGGTTGATGCGTGTGACTGTGGGCAGTTCCACCGATTCGACAGGCCAGGGCAGATGCCAGTGCAGGCCAGGCGGAGTCCAGTACGCGTAGGCGCCGAAGCGCATCACCACGCCCTGCTCATCGGGCTGCACACGGTAGAAGCCGCTGCCGAACCATACTACGACGACCAGTAAAAGAAGGAATATCAAGCCGCGGCCGTTGGCGAACGCACTGAGGGGGCCACTTGAGCGGCCGCCGGATCCGCCGCCCATCAGCCCGCGAATGTAGGCCTGGGCCTGGGCGATCAGCCGGTCCAGGTCGGGTGCGCCGCCGCTCCCGAATGGGCCACCGCCGAACGGGCCGCCGCCACCTCCGAAGGGGCCACCGGGCCGGGGGCCGCCGCCTGGCTTGCCGTCGCCGCCGGGACGTCCCTGATCACCGCCGTTGTTACCCTTGTTGCCCCAGGGACCCGGCGTCGGTTTCTTGTCGCCATCTCCACCCGAGGAGCCTGACGGGTTGCCCCACGGACCGGGGCCGCCGTTATTCCAAGGCATGGTGGGAGGCTCCTGTCGAAATGCCCATTCGGCTCGCCGGCTGCGCGAGCCGTTGGCGGAAACGGTAAGATGCGCCATATCGGTCTGGACAGGCGCACGTGGCGCGGTGCTTATCCGCCCGCCGTGTATGGTTTGCAAGGTAAGGGTTCACAAAGCCATGGTCGAAACTTCTTCGGATGTGCTGAGGGCGGCGCTGCGCGCAATCAAGGACCCGGCCTCCGGGCGAGATATTGTCACGGCTGGCCTGGTGGAAGGGATCGAGGTGCGCGGCGGCCTCGTGCAGGCGACACTGTTGACCGACCGCGCCCACGCCGCGGCGATGGAGCCGGTGCGGCGGGAGGTCGAAGCGGTGCTGGCGCGCCAGCCGGGCGTGACCAACGCGACAGCGATTCTGACCGCACATAAGGCGCCCGCGGCGCCGGCTCCCGCCGCGAGCCATGGTCATGGTCATGGGGCGCCGGCTGGAAAGGTCGCGCTGTTGCTGCCGGAGGTTAAGGCCATCGTGGCCGTCGCATCCGGCAAGGGCGGGGTGGGCAAATCGACGGTCGCGGTCAACCTGGCGGTGTCGCTGGCGCGGCAGGGCCACAATGTCGGCTTGCTCGATGCTGATATCTATGGACCGAGCCTGCCACGGATGGTCGGGCTGAACAGGAAGCCGGAAGTGCGTGGGGACAAGATGATCCCGCTGCAGGCGTGGGGCCTGTCGTGCATGTCGATCGGCTTCCTCGTCGACGAGGAAACCCCGATGATCTGGCGCGGCCCGATGGTGATGGGTGCGCTGGAACAGATGATGGGGCAGGTTGAGTGGGGTGCTTTGGACATTCTGGTGGTCGATATGCCGCCGGGCACCGGGGACGCTCAGTTGACCATGGCCCAGCGCGTGGCATTGACCGGCGCGGTGATCGTCTCCACGCCGCAGGACATCGCTCTGATCGACGCAAGGCGCGGCGTGCGGATGTTCGAGAAGACCAAGGTGCCGGTCCTGGGCCTGGTCGAGAACATGAGCTTCTACTGCTGCCCGAACTGCGGCCATCGCGCCGATATTTTTGGCCACGGCGGGGCGAAGACCGAGGCCGCACGGCTCGGCACGGAGTTCCTGGGCGAAATCCCGCTGCTGCTGGATATCCGTGTGGCGGCGGATGCCGGGACACCGATCGCGGCGTCCGCGCCAGACAGCGATGCCGCAAAGGCATACGCCACATTGGCCGCTCGCGTGTGGGAGAAAGTGTCGGGCGCGACGGTGGTGCGGAGCAGCGGGCCGCGGATCGTTATTGAGTGATCCGGGACACCACGTCTGCTGTGAGGATCGACGATGCCGGGGCAGGGTATCCCTCAGCCTGTACGAACAGGATTTGGACGCCT
>JBEKLE010000342.1:0-13367 GCA_050010355.1 Rhodopila sp.
GCGCGGGCGGTGCGTGATCCGCGGGGGTTGCTGGCGGCGGAGTGGAAGACGGTTATTCCGGATGCGGTGAAGGTCCGGGTTGTGGATTCGACGGCGGATTATCGGTGGATGGTGTTGCCGGTGCGGCCTGCGGGGACGGACGGATGGGATGAAGAGAGGTTGGCGGAGATCGTGCGGGAAGGCGATATGATCGGGGTCACGGTTCCCGCCGTTTGAGGATGGACAGGCCGGCCGGTCTGTAGAAGAAATGTTTGGCAGACTTCAGCCGGAATCATCACCTGAAGTTGATGGGATGGCGCGCCGGTGATGCGAACGTGCCTGAAGTTCCGGGTCTTGATTATCCGTTGACAGGTTGCCCCCGGATTGCCGTCGCTCGAATATGCCTCATGGCAGAAACTCCCGACACTGTCCGAAAGATTATTCGTTCCTGGATCGCAGTGGAGGTGCTGGCGCCGCGGCTCACCAGGGACGGGTGGAGCGGTCTCGCCGCTGAAAAAGGCGGGCGGCAGCGCAACAAGGCCAGTGCGACGCAGGACGGCGCGGCATACTGGGAGAGCCCAGGTGACGATGATGAGACACCGTGGCCGCTGTTGCCGGAACATCCGGACCCTGACGACCAACCGGATGATCCGGACCGGCCCCGCCGCTGGTTCTACGTCGTTCTGGGAGCGATCCCGGCGGCTTTAGCCTTCGAGCGGCTGGATGCCGCCTTTTCCGACGATGCGGACGAGGACGAGACTTACCGTAAGACACAGGGCCACGTTATCGCCGTCACCGTGGTGCTGAACGAATGGGGCGTTCTGGTCACCGACACTTTGGCCGTCGCCAGCTTTGCATGGGGAGCGGGCCACATCCTGAGTGGCGGCCCTGTAGCCGAACTGGCGACGTGGAATGACCGGGAGCAGGACCTGAAGGCGCGTTTCGCGAGTGCCCTTGGCCCGGCTGGCCAGGATGGCCGCTTCCGGTCGCTCACATGGCGCGACCTGCGGGCCGTGTCGTCTGGACTCGCCAGGGAATTCAGGTTGCCGCCTGACCTTTGGCTGGTCACGCCCTGCGCCATTGAAGTTGAGCACAAGAACCCGCCGGCGGCCGAAATTCTGTCCAGCTTCTACTTGCCGGGTCTGATGCGGGTGCTGCGGGACGCGGATCAACTGCCGGACGCGGCGGCTGCCTACCTTGGTTTGCGGCCGCCGGAACAGCCCTGGGACCCGTTGGCCGATCGGCAACAGCTTTCGTCATTGCTGGAGCCGGCCTTGTTTCCACTGGGCCGCTGGCCGGGGCCGGGTTTGCATCCTCTGACATTGTTGCAGCAGGCGGCGGTGAATTCGATCGTTCGCGATCTTGGGCAGGGCGGCCTCGCCGCGGTGAACGGGCCGCCCGGCACTGGTAAGACGACCCTTCTGCGTGATCTGGTGGCTCATGTGCTGGTGTCGCGGGCCGAGTTGCTTGCGGGCCTCGAAAGGCCCTGGGACGGTTTGTCGGGGCTGAACCTGATGGACTTTGCCATCGTGGTGGCAAGCACGAACAATGCTGCGGTCGAGAATGTCAGTCTCGAACTGCCGCTTCGTGCGAAGGCGCTGGACGGTTCGGTCTGGCTGAAGGGCGGTCTGGACTACTTCGGCGACACCGCCAGTGCTGTGCTGGGCATGCTGGACAAGCCTGAGGAGGAGCGTGCCTGGGGCCTGATGGCGGCGCGCCTTGGCAACGTTGCAAATCGGCGCGAGTTCTTTGAAAGGTTCTGGTGGGATCGGGACTGGGGCCTGAAAGACTGGTTATACTTTGCAGGCCACCCGAACGCTGTACGGAATGAACGCGAGCCGCCCGGCAAACTGGTGCAACGCGATCCGCCCCCGCGCTGGCCCGAGGCGATGGCAAACTGGCAGACGGCACGTGATGCTTTCCGCCAGGCGCTGAGGCACTGCTCGACGCTGCGCGCGGAACTGCAAGCGATGAGCGCGTCGCGGTCGCGCTTGCGGGAGACGGAGGCGCAATTGCCCGAAGCGGAGCACCGGCTGTGGATTGCGAAGGAGGACCTCGCCTCCGCCGCCCGCGCCGCTGAAAACGCCCGACAGGATCAGGACGAGCACCACAGGCAAGAGGTCCTCGAAGCGGGCAAGCTGGCTGCTTTGTCCTCGGTGGCACCGTCGCGGCTGGCGAAGCTGTTTCGAACGCGTGGGTGGCGGGCGCACGACAGTGAAATCCGCCGACAAGTGGCGAAATTGACCGAGGCCCAGGACGCGAGGCGGGATGCGGACCGGCGGCTGGCGGCGACGGTGGCCGAGGAAAAGCGGCTGTCGATCGAATACCAAGCGGCACAGAACGGGTATGACGATCTTTCGCGGGACGCTGTGGCCCTTGAGCAATCGTTGCGCCATCAGCAGGCGGCGATCGGGATCGAAGTGCCCGCGCCCGGATTCTGGAAGCAGCCTGACAATGACCTGCAGCGTGAGAGCCCGTGGAACGAGGGGATGTTCCGCGCCGCCCGTGACGAACTGTTCCTCGCTGCCGTCCGGTTGCACAAGGCCTTCATCATGGCAGCGGCGCGCCGGATATGGCCGCCGCTCGATATCATTGCAAAGGCGGGAAGTCCTGGTGCGCCCAGGCCGACCGCTGCTGACTGGGGAATCTTCTTCCTGACTGTCCCAGTGATCTCGACGACCTTTGCCTCGATCGGCCGGATGTTCCAGGGGTTCGGCCCGGGCGAGATCGGCTGGTTGCTGATCGATGAAGCCGGGCAGGCGGCGCCACAGGCCGCTGCAGGCGCGATCTGGCGGGCGCGTCGCGCCGTGGTGATCGGCGATCCGTTGCAAATCGAGCCCGTGGTGACGTCACCGCCGCGCACGACAAAACTGATATTCGAAAGTAACGGTGTGGACGCTGCAACGTGGGCTGCGCCGGAACAGTCCGCGCAGACGCTGGCAGACCGGGCCAGTCGGATTCAAGGCCGTTTCCGCATGAAGGACGGCGAGGCCGAAGAGCGGATTACCGGCATTCCGCTGCTGGTGCACCGGCGCTGCGAGCGGCCGATGTTCGATATCGCCAACCGCATTGCCTATGACGGGCGAATGGTCTTTGCAGTAACGGAAGCGGCGTCGCCGATCCGCGATATGCTCGGCGGCTCGGCCTGGATCGACGTTGACGCACCTTGCGAGACCAAATTCGTGGCGGCGGAGGGCCGGCTTATCGCACGTGCGATCGCCCGGCTTTCGCAAGTTACGCAGGGGCCTCCAGACCTCTACGTGATCTGCCCGTTCAGGATGCCGGCGCAGCAGCTTCGGACGATGCTTCAGCAGACGCGCGACGTGCTGCCGATGTTGGCGGCGTCGGACCGGCGGAGGTGGATCGATAAGCGGGTCGGCACGGTTCACACGTTCCAGGGCAAGGAGGCCGAAGCGGTGATCCTGATGCTGGGTGCCGGGCGCCGCGCCAAGGCGGGATCGCGGGCCTGGGCCGGGCGGACGCCAAACCTGCTGAACGTCGCCGCCACGCGAGCGAAACGGGGGCTGTATATCGTCGGCAATCACGCTGAATGGCGTACCGCGGGATATTTCGCTGATCCGGCTGGCAGCTTGCCCACTCTGTCCGGCAAGGCGTGGCTTTCGGAGGAACTGGTCCTCGGCGCCGCAGTCGGACGGTAGACCGCGCCGCCAGCCCCCAAAGGCTTGCCCCGCCGCGCCCGCCGGACAACAATCCGCACGGGACGGAAGGGTCAAGAGCATGAACTTCGAATTCTCGGACGAGTTGCTGCAACTCCGAGACCAGGCGCGACGATTCCTGGCGCATCGGTGCCCGCCATCCGTGCCGCGGCGCATCCTGGACACCAACGAGCCATACTCCGCCGATGTGTGGCGCGCCATCACGGAGATGGGCTGGACCGGGTCGGCCATTCCTGAGGCCTACGGCGGTGTCGGGCTCGGGCGCCTGGCCGTGTGCGTGCTGGCCGAGGAGATCGGTCGTGCGGTGGCGCCAGTGCCGTTTTCGTCGTCGGTGTATCTGGCAACCGAGGCGATCATGCTGTTCGGGTCGGAGCAGCAGAAGCAGACGTGGCTGCCGAAGCTTGCTGCCGGTGAGATCATCGGAACGTTCGCGCTGGCGGAGCGGGCGGGGGCGTCGGACCCCGTGAAACTGACGGCGTCGGTAGCGGCGGGGCGGCTGTCGGGGACGAAACTTGCAGTGCCGGACGGGGATATTTCAGACATTGCCGTTGTCGCGGTGAACGGCGGTGGTGGCGGCGCGTGGCTTCACGTCGTGGACCTGCATGACGCCGGTGTAACGCACGAGACGGTCGTTACGTTTGATCCGACCCGGTCGCATGCGCGTATCGAATTTTCCGGCGCCCGCGCGGAGCCGCTGCCCGGCAGTTCCGGTGCGGACAGCGTACGCACCCTGCTCGATTACGCGGCGGTGCCGATGGCGTTCGAGCAGGTGGGTGGCGCGCAGGCCGCGCTGGACATGGCCAATGCCTACGCAAAGGAACGTTTCGCTTTCGGCCGGCCGATCGGATCTTTCCAGGGCATCAAGCACAAGCTCGCGGACATGTATATACAGGTCGAACTGGCCCGGTCCAACGCTTACTACGGCGCCTGGGCGGTCCACACCGGCGCGGCGGAACTGCCGATCGCTGCATCGGTCGCAAGGATCGCCGCCTGTGAGGCAGGCTGGTTCGTTACCAAGGAAAACATCCAGACCCACGGCGGGATGGGGTTCACCTGGCAGATGGACTGTCACCTCTATTACCGGCGCGCGAAACTTCTCAGTCTGGCACTGGGAGGTGCTCGGGAGTGGAAGCACCGGCTGGTGAACGAATTGCGCGCCCGCAATACGATTGGCCAGGAGGCCGCATAACATGGATTTCGAAGACACGCCGGAAGAAGCCGCTTTTCGTGCGGAGGCGCGGGCTTTCCTTGATGCAAATGCGGAACGGCGCAAACCCGGTGAGGTCGAGGGCTATCGCCGTGGCCAGGATGCCCCCGGAGCGATGGAACGGGCGAAGGATTTCCAGCGCCGCAAATACGAGGCCGGCTTCGTCGGTATCCACTGGCCGGTGGAGTGGGGCGGCCGTGGCGGCACGCCGATCCATCACGTAATCTACAACCAGGAAGAAGCAAAATACGATGTCCTGACGAGCATCTTCGGGATCGGCATCTATCTGGCGCAGCCCACCATCTGCACCTGGGGAACGCCGGAACAACGCGACCGCTTCGTCAGGCCGGCGATGCGGGCCGATGAAGTCTGGTGCCAGTTGTTCAGCGAACCGGGCGGCGGTTCGGATCTGGCCGCGTTGCGGACCCGTGCCGAGAAGGATGGTGACGACTGGGTCATAAACGGCCAGAAAATCTGGAACTCCGGCGCGCATTACAGCGATTTCGGGATCCTGGTCGCCCGCAGCAATCCTGATGTGCCGAAGCACGGGGGACTGACGTTCTTCATTCTGGACATGAAGACGCCGGGCATCGAAATCCGTCCGATCCGCCAGGTATCGGGATCGTCGCATTTCAATGAGGTGTTCTTTACCAATGTCCGCATCCCGGACAGCCGGCGTGTCGGTCCGGTGGGGGCCGGATGGAAAGTCGCGCTGACCACGCTGATGAACGAACGGCACGGCATGCGCGATGCGCCGAACTGTTCCGGTTAGCTCAGTCGATTGAACTCGAAAACGGGCCGGCGATCGATGACCCCGCGGTGCAGGAGAAACTGGCTGAATTCTATACGCGCTCGCAGGGACTAAAGTTCACGAAATTCCGCGGAATGACCGCATTGTCGCGCGGGCAAACGCCGGGCCCGGAATCGTCGATCATCAAGGTGGTGGCGGCCAACAAGTTGCAGGACATCCTGTCGTACGGCCTCGATATGATCGGCATGGCAGGCCCGACGATGGGTGACTCGATGCCGGTCGCGGGCATCTTCGAGGAAGCGTTGCTGTATTCGCCGGCGCTGCGTCTTAGAACATCATTGCCGAACGCGTACTCGGTTTGCCGCAGGACCCAAGGGCCGACAAAGGACTTCCGTTCCGCGACATCCCGACCGGGGCGCGAAAGTGACGGGCCACAGACTGCACAGTTTCTTCTGGCCGGCATCGATCGCGGTTCTGGGCGCCTCACCTGACCTGCATCGTATCCGCGGCCGTCTGCTGCACCAACTGCGGGAAAACGGATATCCGGGCCGGATACTGCCGATCAATCCGAGTTACGACGCGATCGAGGGGCTGCCGTGCTACCCTTCGATTGGTGCGGTCGCGGGGGGCGTTGATCTGGCGCTGGTGGCGATACCGGCCGCCGGGGTCGCGGCGGCAGTAGAGGAATGCGCACTGGCCGGGGCGAAAAACGTGCTGATCATCAGCTCGGGATTCGCCGAGGAAGGAGGTGCGGCCAGTCAGATGCAAGCTGAACTTCTGGCGGTCACGCAACGAACGGGCATCCGCGCCTGCGGTCCCAACTGCGAGGGTTACTACAACGCGCTCGGGCGCATCGCGACCACGTTCAGTCCGACCGTCGAAACGAAAGAAGACGACAACCGGATGCTGGTCTCCCAGAAGCGGCTCGGGGTCATCGCTCAGTCCGGCGGGATGGGTTTCGCGCTGTTCCACCGTGGCATGGGGGCGGGACTTGGCTTCAGCTACGTGATCTCTACCGGCAACGAAGCCGATCTGAACATGGCGGACTTCCTCGACTACATGGTGGAAGACCCGCGCACGCAGGCGGTCATGCTGTTCTGCGAGGCGGTGCGCGACGGCCGCGGTTTCGTTGCGGCTCTGGAGAAAGCCCGTCGCCTTGCCAAACCGGTCATCGTCATCAAAGTGGGTCGTTCCGATGCCGGCACGCGGGCGGCGGCGTCGCACACAGCGTCTCTGTCCGGGTCGCACACCGCCTATCACGCGGTGTTCGAACGTTATGGTGTTATACAGGCCGAGGATGCCGACGAGGCCATTGCCATCGCCGGGCTGGTGCTGACCTGCCCGCTGCCAAGGGGGCGGCGCGCGGGGATCATTACGGCTTCCGGCGGTGGCGGCGCGTGGATGGCTGATACGCTGTCGGCGCATGGGCTGATCGTGCCGAATCTGACGGCGAAGTCTCAGGCGGCGCTGCGGCCGTTGATGCCGTCTTACGGGGCGTCTGGCAATCCTGTTGACGTGACCGCGCAGGGATCGAACACCGGCCCGGCGATGATGACGGTCATGGAACATATGGCGGAGTCGGACGAGATCGACATGCTTGTGCTGGTGACGTCGCTCACCAGCGAGACGCGGGTGTCTCTGGATGCAGCCCGTGTGCGCGCGGTGGCGCAAAACTGTGGCAAGCCGATGACGGTGTGGAGCTACACGTTACCCTCGGCGTTCGGCCGGACCGCGGCTGCAGGGTGCGGCCTGTTCGTGCACAGCAACCTTCGTAATGTCGGCGTATCGATGGGCAAGCTGGCCGGCTATGCGGAGGCGATGCAGCGCGAGTTGCCGGAACCGTTCGCTCCGGTATCGGGGCGGTTGTATCCTGGCCTGCCGGCAGTTGTCCCGGAGTACCTCGCGAAGCAGGTGCTGGCTGCGTGGTTGCCGGATACTCGGGAGAAGCTGGCCGGTTCGGCGGAAGCGGCGGCGGATGCTGCGGAGCGTCTGGGTTTTCCGGTCGCGCTGAAAGTGCAGTCAGCGGATTTGCCGCATAAGACCGAGGCCGGCGGGGTGCGGCTGAACCTGGCGGATCGGGATGCCGTGACATCGGCCTATACGGCGATATTGACGGATTTGGCACGCCATGCTCCAAACGCAACGATCGACGGCGTTCTGGTGCAGCCTATGGCGCCGAAGGGGCATGAGCTTGCGATCGGAATGGTGGATGATCCGGTTTTTGGCCCGGTCATGATGGTCGGGTTCGGCGGCACATTGATAGCAATGTTCGGCGACGTGGTGCACGCCCCTGCACCGATCGACGAAGCCGAAGCCACCCGCCTGATTCTGTCGCTGAAATCCGCGCGTCTCCTGACCGGTTTTCGCGGTGCTGCGCCGATCGATCTGGGGCCGGTGGCCCGGTTGGTCGCCGCACTATCCCGAGCGGCACTGACTTTGTGCAATCAGGTGAGGGAATTCGAACTGAACCCGGTCATCGTTCATGCCGACGGGTCCGGCCTGACGGTCGTCGATGCTCTGCTGATGATGAAAGAAGAAGTTCGATGCTGACCATCGAACCGACGGGCACGATCCTGGGGGCCCGTTCGCGGGGTTGATCTTGCCCAACCGCTGAACGATCCCGATTTCGGCCGTATCCTTCTGGAGCTCGGTCGTTACGGTGTGCTGCGCTTTTCGGGTCAGCAACTCGATATCGGCGATGTGAAACGTTTTTCGGAACTGTTTGGCGAGATCCAGGGAAATCCAATCCGAGCGGTGGATGTTACGAAGCCGTTTCCGGAGGTTGGGGAGCTTTCGAATATCAAGGAGAATGGGGCCTATATCGGCAGCCCCGACGCGGGGCAGGACTGGCACACTGACATGTCGTATCGGGAGACCATCGGATTTGTGACTGTACTGTATGGGATCCGGATCCCTTGGCGTGACGGCAAGCTCTTGGTGGCAACGAGTTCGCAAACATGCATCCGGCTTACGACGCGTTACCGCAAGAGATCAAGACGCGGCTGGATGGCATGACAGCCACGCACAGCTTAGAGAAATTCTGGGAGTCATATGCGGCGGGACAAGGCCAGCGGCCGATCGCCGATGATGAGCAGCGCAAGCGGCGTCCTCCGTGCATCCGCTGTTCCTGACCCATCCGATCACCGGCCGGAGAGTGCTTTACCGTAACGAAGGCTATGCGGTCCGGATCAATGAGCTTTCGCCGTCGGACAGCGACGCCATGCTGGACTTTTGTTCCGACATCAGTTGGAGATGCGATTCCGCTACAGGCATGACTGGAACGAAAATGATCTGCTGATCTGGGACCACCTCGGCACGATCCATCGCGCCATTGCCGATAATGGCCCGGATGAAATCCGGCTCATACGCCGCTGCCAGGTCATGGCCACGAAAGTCTTCGGTCCGGAATTCATGAGGCCTGCTCTGGAGGCGGCCTCTGGATGAGGGCCGCGAAAACGTCACGCGCGTTCACTCGATCGTTAGATGACGAGCCGGTAGGACTGGAGTTCACATGGTGGCGACTGATCAGAGACGAACCACGGAATCGGTCCGGCGCTGTCGTGGACCGAGGCGTTTGATCGAATCGTCACTTTTTCGGATCGGGGTAACCATGCAGGACGACATATCGCGGCGGGTCACGGCCGAGCTTTTCGGCACGTTCTGGCTGACATTCGGGGGATGTGGGGCGGCCGTGCTGGCTGCGGCATTTCCTGCGGTGGGGATAGGTCTTCTGGGTGTTTCCTTTGCCTTTGGGTTGACAGTGCTGACGATGGCGTACGCGGTCGGGCATATATCGGGCGGTCATTTCAATCCGGCGGTTACGCTCGGTCTGTGGTCCGCCGGCCGGTGTGCCAACAAGCATGTGCTGCCCTACATCGTTGCGCAACTGGTTGGCGCGATCCTCGCCGCCGCGGTACTGTGGCTTATCGCATCGGGCAAGCCGGGCTGGGTGCCGGCTGGTTTTGCGGCGAACGGCTACGGCGATCTGAGCCCGGGCAAATACTCGCTTACTTCTTGCCTGGTCACCGAACTGGTGATGACGTTTTTCTTTCTGTACATTATCGTCGGCACGACATCCAAAGGAGCGGCGAGCGGGTTTGCAGGCATTCCGATCGGTCTGGCGCTGACGCTGATCCATCTTGTGTCAATTCCGGTCACCAACACCTCGGTAAATCCGGCGCGCAGCACGGGGCCGGCGCTGTTTGCCGGCGGCGCATATATCGGGCAGCTCTGGCTTTTCTGGCTTGCGCCGATCGCGGGAGCGATGCTGGCCGGGGCGATGGCGCGGTGGATGTATGAACCGGACGTTCTGATCGAAACGCTGGTCGTGGAGGAGCGCGAAGCCGCCTGAATCTTGCCAGTCGTACGGATCGCTGGATGATGACACGATCACCAAAATCAGCGGCGAGCCGTGGGGCGACAAACGTTCCACCGGCTGGACGTTTGGTCTGGCGGAGGTGAAGCCGGAGGTGCCGGTGGTCCCGCGCACCTTCTACTGCGCTGCGATCAACTACGCAGCGCACATCAGGGAAATGGCGCATAAACGCGGCGTCGATCCGGTGTGCCCCGAGAAGGCCGACATCGGCTACCGCGCGAACAACGCCCTGATCGCGCATAACGAACCCGTCGTTATTCCTCATCACGCGCCGCCGAAGGTCAATTACGAGGGCGAACTGGTCGTGGTTAGGCAAGCAGGTGAAGCACACTGACCGAAGCCAACGCGATGTCGTGCGTGTTCGGCTACACGATCGGCAATGATGTCAGCGAGCGTAACTGGCAGCGTGGTGACCGCACCTTCTGGCGCGGCAAAAACACCGACACGTTCAAACCCATGGGGCCGTGGATCGAGACCGATGTCGACCTGGATGCGATGGAAACCACCATCCGGGTGAACGGGAAGGAAGATCTGCGTTTCAAAACGAACGACATGATTTTCGGGATTGGCCGTTATATCGCGACGATGACCAGATACCTGACGCTGTTTCCCGGCGATGTGATCTGGATGGGTACCGATGGGACCTCGCCGGATCTGGTGGATGGCGACGTCGTCGAGGTGGAACTGACGGGGATCGGCCTACTGCGAAATCCGTTCGTGCGCGCATCGGGCTAGAGTATTCCGGGGTTACTCGAAACGGTCTTTGCCGCTTTCTGCAAAAAGTCGCGTGCCGCGCCCGGGGGTAAGACAGGCGGGTTGCGTCCGGACCCCGCTGTGCCGGATGATGCGCTTGGGACAAAAGGAAACGGATCATGGGAAAGCTCTCAGGAAAAGTCGCCATCGTCACCGGCGCGAGCCGGGGCATCGGTCAGCAGATCGCCGAGCTGTTCGCCGCGGAAGGGGCGAGGGTGGTTTGTGCGGCCCGGACGCTGAATGAAGGCGAGCACCGGATGCTGGAAGGTTCGCTGTCGCGGACTGTCGATCTCATCCGCTGGCGCGGCGGGGACGCGACGGCGGTGACCGCCGATGTCTCCTCGGAATCAGACTGTATCGAGCTGGTCCGGGCCGCTCGGGAGGCCTTCGGCCCGATCGACATCCTGGTGAACAATGCAGCGCTGAACTATTACCTTCCCACAGAGACCTATCCGACCAACCGATGGGTGCGGTGCTTCGCGATCAACGTGCACGCGCCGTTCATCCTGGCGAAACAAGTCTTGACCGATATGATCCCTCGACGCTCGGGTGCCATCGTCAACATCAGTTCAGGTGCCGCGATCGGGCCGGGGCGCGGGCCGTACGAGGACAAAACCGCCCTCGGCGGCGTGATGTACGGCGCGACCAAGGCGGCCGTGGAGCGATTCACGCAGGGCCTGGCGCAGGAAGTCGCACAGTATGAAGGGATCACGGTCGCGGCGGTTTCTCCGTCGCAAGTAGTGCCGACTCCCGGAACGATCCATCATAAGCTGGTGACCGGAATTGACGATCCCAGGGGTGAGCCCCCGATGCTGATGGCGCGCGCTGCTTTGCTGCTGGCAAGCGAAGCACCGTCGAATGTGAACGGGCGCGTGACCTACAGCCAGCAGATCCTGAAGGAGTTCGGCTGGATCAAGCAGGCCACGGGCCGGGGCGTCACCACGCGCGGATCGGGGTTTTCAGAGGCATGAACGGCGCCGGCGCAGAATGCGGCGACAGTCGCCGGGGTGCGGGTGTGCGCGGTGGTGAAGCGGATCGCATCGCTGCCGCGCACGCTGTTAACGAGATTCTGGCCCCACCAGCCGAATCCGGCGGTCGCTGCCCGTATCATTTGTCTGCGCCTGCAATTTCGGCCAGCAATGCCCGCACAAAGCCTCGCATCGTCCGGGTTCGCCCGTCGGCCAGTGCCTGGCCGGCTTTGGTCTGAAAGTTTCCGGCGACCTTGAACAGTTTGGCGCCAAAATGGTCTAATGCGAAGCTGCGGTCATCGAGTTCCCGATTGGCCGCTTGTGGGTCGGCGGGATCGTAGAGGTTCGAGCCCATCCGGCCGGCGACATAGAAGCACCGGGCGATGCCGACCGCGCCGATTGCGTCCAGCCGGTCGGCGTCCTGGAGGATGCGGGCTTCCACAGTCTCCGGCTGGATGCCGGCCGAAAAGCTGTGTGCCTCGATCGCATGCGCCGCGGCATCGATGCGAGCGTTGTCCCAGTCAAGGTCGGCCAGGATCATGCGCGCACGGGCTGACGCCAATCGCGACGCCTGGGATCGTTGCGGTGAATTCTTCTCCACCGCCACGCAGTCGTGCAGGATGACCGCGGCCGTCAACACCGCCCGGTCGCACGCTGGCTCCTGATCTGCGATCGCGGTCGCGTTTCGCCAGACCCGCAGCAGGTGGGACCGGTCGTGCGATCCGTCATCGCCGCCCGTCCCGAAAGCCGCCAACAGGCGCTCGGCCAGGGCCGCCTGGTCGCCGAAAACAGCCGCGATTTCGTCCATATGCGGGCGACGCAGCACGCGTCTACAGTTGGCGTTGCAGGGCGGCGACGTAGCCGCGGTTCCAGGTCGGGGACAGATGCACCTCGTTCATCACCAGGTGTCTGGGCAGGCACGCGATATAGCGGATGAGGTCGCCGCAATCGGCGGACTGGACCATGCGGGCGCGGTCCTCGAAGCTCACCGGATTGGGGCGGGCGTCGAGGATCGGGGTGGCGACCTCGCCCGGCAGGAAGACGGTGGATCGGATGCCGTTCATACATTCCTGCATGTTCAGGCCGTGGCTCATTGCGACGATGCCATGCTTGGCGACCGTATAGATCGGGCCGCTGAGACCACCGATGAACCGGCCAGCCATGGAGGCGGTGTGGATCAGCAGACCGTCCTGCTGCGCGCGCATGAAGGGCAGCGCGACGGTGACGCAATACAGCGCGGCGGTCAGATTGCCCTGCAGCAGCGTGTCGATGGTCTGCGGCGTCAGGTTGAAGGTTTCCTTGATATAGTCGCCAACTTTCTGGACCTGCGCGGCGAGGGTCAGGTCAGCTTGCTGCACGTGGACTTTGCCGCTCTGGTCGATGCGCCGAGCGACGGCTTCGAGCGGGGCAATGCGACGGCCGGTGAGCACGACAGTGGCACCCTCCTCGGCCAGCGCAAGCGCCGCAGCTTCCCCGATGCCGGTGCCCGCGCCGGTTACCCAGGCGATCTTTCCCGTTAATCGAGCCATGCCGTCCTCCTCGTTTTCCGCAGGGGATCATTGTTGTCGGTTGATCCACATGGGGCAAGCGCGCTTGCGTTCCGCGGTGCGCCCGAGGGTGCGTTTCGCCTTTTTTCAAACTCTCAGTGTCCGTCCGA
>JBEKLE010000343.1:0-12779 GCA_050010355.1 Rhodopila sp.
GAGGCGCCGATCAGGCAGACGAATTCGCCCTTGGCGATCGTGAGGTTGGCGTTGCGCAGGGCCTCGATCCCGCCGGGGTAGATCTTTCCGGTGTTGATTGCCTGGAGGAGGGGGTCAGTCATCGGTTGGACGTGCGGTCATGGCGGCACTGTTGGTGCTGGCCACAGACGGTGTCGTGGCGATCATCCATGCTGCGGACTCCAGGCCAGCAGCCGGCGGCCCAGCAACACGACCGCGTAGTCTGACAGGAAGCCGGCGACGCCGATCACGGCCATGCCGGCGATGACGATTTCGGTGCGGGACAACTGTCTTGCGTCCATGATCATGGCACCCAGGCCGGTCTGCACGCCGGTCATTTCGCCGACAACGATGACCACCCAGGCGAAACCCAGACCCAGCCGCAGCCCGGTGAAGATGCCGGGCAGCGAGGCAGGCAGCACGACCTTGGGAAACAGGCGAGCCGGGGACACGCCAAGCATCTGCGCGGCCTCGAACAGGCGCGGTTCGACACTGCGGACGGCGAAGACGGTGTTGACGAGGATCGGGTAGAAGGCGCCCATAGCCACCAGGAAGAACGCAGATTTGGGTCCGATGCCGAAGATGATCATTGAGAGCGGCAGCCAGGCTGTGACGGGGACCGGGCGAAGCACCTGCAGGGTCGGCTCCAGCAACTCCTTCACGAGGCGCAGGCGGCCGATCAGCATGCCGAGCGGCAAGGCCAATGCAGCGGCCAGTATGAAGGCGCCGTAGACCCGGCCGGCGGAGGCGACCAGGTCCGGCAGCAGCATCTGGCTGAATGCATCATCGTAAATCCCGCCGAAGGCGAGGTCCCACAGCGCGGTGCCGACGTCCTGCGGAGACGGGATCAGGCCGCCGGGGTTTAACGCGGTGCCGATCCACCACAGCAGCAGAAGGACGACGGGGACGATGATGCGGAGGACTGGTGTCAGGTCGATGCGCGGTGGCGCTGGGTCGAGGGCCAGTCGGTCGACGGCTTCGCTCATGGCGCAATTCTCATTTCAATGGGGACGCCGCCATGCGGACCTCCGGCGCCGGAATGAACGGGGCTAGCCGTCATACCGCAAGCTGGTCGGAGATTTTCGTGTCGAAGAACGTTGTGAAATCCGGCAGCGTGCGAATCTGTTTCAATTCCAGCATATGCTGGGCATAGGTCTTGCCGGCCTCGACCATCTCCGGGGTCATTTTCCAGTTCAGTTCTACGTTTTTCACCGACAGTTCGACGGCTTCCCGCTTCATGCCGAGCTTGGTGACGGTCATGGCGACCATCTCGTCCGGGTGGGACATGGCGTATTCGCTGCCTTGCTTTTGCAGGTTCAGCACGAGAAGTGCGAGGTCGGGCTTTTGGTCGATGGTATCACGGTGGGCCGCCAGGATCATGTTCAGGCTGCCCATTGCGGTGGAGTAAGGATACTCGACGATCTTCCCCACACCGCTGGCGAGGGAGTTGCCGGGGCCCGGTTCGGCGCCGACATAGGCATCGACGTCGCCGCGGGCGAGCGCGGCGGGCATCTCGCTGAACGACACGCGGACGGATTGAACGTCGCGGATCGTCATGCCCTCCATCCGCAGGCGTTCGAGAATGAAGACTTCCTGTGTAGAACCGGGCCAGATCGCAACGCGTTTGCCTTTCAGGTCCTTCAGCGTGCCGACGTCCCCGTCCTTGCGGGCGACCACGGCCATGCCCTTGTTGCAGGAGGACCCGAAGACGACCACGGGTTCATGCGCGGCGGCGCCCAGGATGGCGGCGGCAATCCCGAACGTGCCAAAATCGACCGAGCGGGTGACGACGGCGGATTTGCCGTCGGTCGGGCTTTCGAACGGGACGATTTCGAGTTTGTAGCCGGCGGGGAGGAAGCGTTCGTAGAACCAGGGGGTGATCGAGTGGATCAGCTTAAGCGATCCCACACGGATGGTGACCGGGTCGGCTTTGGCTGCCCCGTATCGCAGCACGAAGGGGGCGGCGAGTGCTCCGGCCAGGGCATGACGTCGAGAGACGGTGGACGGTCTTTCCATGCGCGCAACCTGCCCTTTTCCTGACCACAAATCGGGCGCCTCCGGCCACCGAATGGGCAGAAGCCGGGCGGCGTTATCGGTCGAGCAAATCCAAGCAAAAAAAGGGCCACCGATGGGGCGGCGGGATGCGTTCGGGCGTCTGGACGCAGACGGCGTGTCTGCGCAGGCCCCGACGCCACCTTCCGCTCGGCGGTCAAAACGGAGCGGCCGGCATGGCCCAGCATGAGATCGTCGATGGCGGCCGGGGACAATCGCCAGGGTCCGAGTCAGCCCTCAGCCAAGCCAGTTTGAATCACCACGACAGCAGTCTTGAGCGGCGGCAGATGTGTTTCCTCGCGGATGGGTTTATCCAGCTGGAGGACAATCCCGCCCGTATGTCGTCGCGCACGCCAGGAAAGCAAGTCGGAACGCAGATGAACATGGATAAGAAGGGATGAACACGGATTCTGCCTTATACTGCCGCCGTTGATGTTGACCTGTCAGAGTTGGGTCAACGGCGCCCCATATGAGAGGCTTTTTCGGCGCGGGGCTGCTAAACGTCCCACCTATCTGGTGAGGCATTGGCCGATTAAGAGCCTTCTGAAGGTCAGCACGCGATAGGGCGGTTCGGTTTCGATCAGAGAGAACCGCACGACGCGGCGTTCAACCCCGGCAGGCGATGCAGATCGCACCCAGCGAGCCAACTTGTATCGCCCCAATGCGTTTTGGAAGCGTATTTCCGCCATGCGCCCTGTCCCAGTTAAGTTCGCGACATGCTCGGCGACGATATTCTGTCAGGTCCTCCTGTTTGTCGTCTGAGGCAACGCTGAAGTCTACAAGCATCTGGTTGTGCAACATGCGATAGAGTTTCTTGGGCGTCCGCGCATCAAGCACGAGTGGACCATAGACGAAGGCGATGACGTATCCGCTCTTAAGCTTTTCGCGCGATTTAGCCGAAGGTAATCACTTGCCAACTGTCCGATCTCGTAAAGTGCCCCGCCCACGCTGTCGGAATGGCGGCTCGGCAACCTGACGGCTTTGTATTCAAACCCGACTTCCACAGTTTGGCCCGAAAAGCACATTTGGATCAGCGCCTTAGTGTTTTAGGCACCACACCTTTTGGGGTTGGTAGGGGAGTTTTGGAGAGGCCCCTGAGGCGAAAATCGTGACATAGCCTTGATTTTCGGCGTCCAGCAGAGCGAAATGCTTTCCTCCGCCGTGAATGCCAGCATACCGTCGTCGAGCCGGTCAAGACGAAAAGCCCTTCAGAAGGGCAGCGATTTTTAGCACCACAAATCGGCGGCGGCTTCGTTACCCCGCAGTTTTCTGCGGCTTTGCTGCTGTCATGTGTGCAACGGTGCGAAAGTTGGGTCAAAGGCCGTCGCCATGTCGGGAAGGTAGCAGTCGAGATTTCCAGCCGTGTGATCAGGGTTATAGTTGTCGGCCTCAATGACATCCAGCGGTCGTTCATGCTCGATCTTGGTGCCAGCGAGCTCAGCCTCAAAGGCTTTGGCGAATTTTGCTTCGATTCCACCCGTACGATTCTCCGCCTGCACCTTTTTGATGTGCGCACAGATTTTGCCCTGCTCTTTCTCAAGTGCGCGCTTAATAGTGTCCTTTAACGTTAATAGGTTCATCACGTGAACTTCGCGCGGAACATGGCGGCTCACCGTTCTTTCGCTTAGCTGGGTCATCTGTTTGCTGATTCGTTGGGCAGCGTCGAGTGCGCCGGTATAGCCATGTCGCACTTTCGATGTCTATCGATAATGGATGGCAAAAAAGAGCAACCAGATCGCCGAAGGTCAAAGGGCAGAAAATGTCCGCACCCGCGGTTTGCTCTGCCTGCGTGGTCGGGTGATTTCGTGGAATCGCCAGATGCACACTGAGCCACTAATACTGGATCTTGTCCGGCTTACGGTCCCATTCCTCGAACGCCGCCCAACCTTCGGCCTGCAGCAGCCTTGACGTCGGGATCGCCCGCTTGTCCAGCGGCAGGGGGATCTCGTGATACAGGAAATCATCGCGGAACCCGATCTTCGCCGCATCATACCGGTCGTTGGCGTAGTAGATCCGCCCGAGCCGCGCCCAGTAGATCGCGCTGAGGCACATCGGACAAGGCTCGCAACTGGTGTAGATCTCGCAACCGGTCAGGTCGAAAGTGCCGAGGGCCTGGCAGGCAAGGCGCACCGCCACCACCTCGGCGTGCGCGGTGGGGTCGTTGGTCGAGGTGACCTGATTGAACCCCTCGGCGACGATCTTGCCGTCCTTGACGATCACGGCGCCGAATGGCCCCCCTCGCCCCGAGCGCATCATCTCCAGCGACAGCTCGATCGCCCGGTGCATGTGGTCTGCTTCGGCCATCAGCCGGGAACCCGTGCGGTGACCGGCGGGCAGACGCAGTCTCCACAGCTTCGTTCGATGGTCGGCATAGGCGCGATGCTCCGCTTCGGGGAGGACGATTGTATCGACGGCACAGATGACAGTGTCGTCCATATTTGCAGGATCTGTGCCGCGACCGAGATGGCAACGATCGCGGGTTCCTTGCCGTCGATGCCCGGCAGGCCGATGGGACAGATCAGTTTCCCCGCGTCGATGCCTTGCCTGGCCAAGCGCCCGGCGAAACGCGCGCGCTTGGTCGCCGACCCGATCAGGCCCACCGCAAGGAGGTCGGGCCGACCCAACGCCTCCACCACGATATCGAAATCCAGCGCATGGTCGTGAGTCATGACCAGAACCAGACTTCCTGGCGGCAACGCGGCGACCGCCTGGGCAGGCAAGACCGTGCGCACCGGATCGATGTTGGGCGGCAAATTCGCCGGCAGAGCTTCGGGCCGCTGATCGATCCAACTCACCCGGCAGGGCAGATCGGCAAGTAATTTCACCAGCGCCTTTCCGACGTGGCCAGCACCGAACAGGCCGATATGCAGGCGTGGGGGACGAAAGACCTCGAACAGGACCGTCACGTGGCCGCCGCAGCATTGGCCCAAAGCGGGGCCGAGGGGGAAGTCGCGGGTGGACGGGCCTTCGGCGCCGTTGGCGAGAAAGAAGCGCGCGGCGGCCTCGCATTGATGTTCGAGGTTGCCGCCGCCGATCGTGCCGGACAGGCCGTCGGCGGAGACGACCATTTTCGCACCGGCCTCACGCGGGGTAGAGCCTTTGGCAGACAGCACAGTGACGAGCACGGCGGGCTGGTTGTCGCGTTCGGCCGCGGTCAGGGCGTCCAGCCAGATTGCTACCACGGGGCGGCCATTAGTCGGCGGCCTCGGCCGGGATCCTCGGGGCTTGTGCCACGGCGCCGCGCAGGGTTTCGATCGCCATCAGGACGCGTTCGGCGGTCGCGGGGGCGTCCAACCGGGGCACAGCCCAGCCGTCTCCGCAGGCGGCAACCGCGTCGCGCAGCGCGTGGAACACCGCGATGCCCAGCATCAGCGGCGGTTCGCCGACGGCTTTGGAGCGGTAGATCACGTCCTCCTTGTTGCGCCCCGCCTTGAACAGGGAGACGTTGAAGGCCGCCGGGATGTCGCCGCAGGCGGGGATTTTGTAGGTGGAGGGCGCGTGGGTGCGCAGGTGGCCCTTGTCGTCCCACCAGAGTTCCTCGGTGGTGAGCCAGCCCATGCCCTGGACGAAGCCGCCCTCAACCTGACCCAGGTCGATGGCCGGATTCAGTGACTGGCCGGCGTCGTGCAGGATATCGACGCGGCGCAGCCGGTATTCTCCGGTCAGGGTGTCGACCTCCACCTCGGACAGCGCCGCGCCGTAAGCGAAGTAATAGAACGGCCGCGCAACCTCGCCGAATGTCAGGGTCTTGTCGCCGGCGCCCACGCGGCCGTCGGCAAAGACAATCGAGGCGGCGGGGACATCCAGCGCGGTTGCCGCGACGGCCGCCATGCGTTGCCTGATGGTTTTGGCGGCGGCCTGGGCGGCCTTGCCGTTCAGGTCGGTGCCGGAGGATGCGGCGGTGGGCGAGGTATTTGGCACCTTCGCCGTCGTGGTGGCGGTGATCTTGACGCGGTCGAGTGCGACGCCGAACTCGGCGGCGACGATCTGGGCGACTTTCAGATAAAGCCCCTGCCCCATCTCGGTGCCGCCGTGGTTCAGTTGCACGCTGCCGTCGGTGTAGACGTGGACCAACGCGCCGGCCTGGTTCATGTGGGTCAGGGTGAACGAGATGCCGAATTTTATGGGTGTCAGAGCGAGGCCGCGCTTGATCCAGGGATTTGCCGCGTTGAACGTGTTGGTTTCCTTGCGGCGGGCGGCGTAGTTGGCGTCGCGTTCGAGTTCGGCGACGAGTTCGGGGATGACGTTGTCCTCGACCGTCATGTGGTAGGGGGTGACGTTGCGGTCGCGCTTGCCGTAGAAGTTGCGTTTGCGGACGGTCAGCGGGTCGATGTGCAGGTGGCGGGCGATCTCGTCGACGACGTGCTCGATGCCGACCATGCCTTGCGGGCCGCCGAAGCCGCGGAAGGCGGTATTGGACACGGTGTTGGTCTTGCAGCGGTGGGAGACGATATGGACGTGATCCAGGTAATAGGCATTGTCGGCGTGGAACATTGCCCGGTCGGCGATGGCACCTGACAGGTCAGGCGAGTAGCCGCAGCCGATCGCCTGCATGAACTTGATGCCCTGGATCCGGCCATCCTTGTCGAAGCCGACATCGTAGTCGATTCGCGCATGGTGGCGCTTGCCGGTCAGGATCATGTCGTCGTCGCGATCCAGGCGGTGCTTGACCGGGCGCCCGGTTTTCTGCGCCAGCAAAGCCGCGGCGACGGCGATCAGTGAGGCCTGGGATTCCTTGCCGCCGAAACCGCCGCCCATCCGGCGGGTTTCACAGACGACCGCGTGGTCGGACAGTTTGAGGGCGCGGGCGACCAGGTGCTGCACCTCGGTCGGGTGCTGGGTGGAGCTGTGGACCAGTATGTCGCCGTCCTCCCCGGGGATCGCCATGGCGACCTGGCCTTCGAGGTAGAAATGCTCCTGGCCGCCCATGTCGATGCGGCCGGACAGGCGGAGCGGGGCTTGTGCCAGGGCGCTATCGGCGTCGCCGCGCTGCATGACCTGGGTCGGCAGGACGAAGGTCTGCGCGGCGAGCGCCTCGTCGATGGTCAGGATTGGTTTGAGAATTTGGTATTCGATGACGGCTTTCGCGGCGGCCTCTCGCGCCAGAGCCATGCTAGTGGCGGCGACACCGAAAATCGACTGACCGTGATACTCGACCAGGCCGTCGGCGAAAATCGGATCGCCGAGGAACGCGGGGCCAACGTCGTTGACGCCGGGAACGTCCCTCGCCGTCATGACAGCGGCGACCCCTGGGGTTGCTGCAACCGCGGTGAGGTCGATCGACCTGATGCGGGCGTGGGCGTGCGGACTGAGGAACAGATACGCGTGCAGCAGACCCGGCGGTTCGGGTATGTCGTCGATATAGATCGCCCGGCCGCTGACGTGCTTCGCCGCGCTGTCGTGCGGGGTGGAGACGCCAATGGTGGAGGCAGCCGAGCGCGGGATGGGGGGAAGCGCGTTCATGCCGGGACCAGCCGTGTCAGGGCCGCCTCCTCCGTGGTTTCCAGGAAGCACTTCAGCAACAGGTTGCGGGCGACCGTGCGGCGGTAGGCGGCACTGGCACGCATATCGGACATCGGGGAGAACGCGTTGTCCATGACCACCTGCGCCATCCGGATCGTCGCCTCAGTCCAGGCACGGCCAGTAAGAGCCTGCTCGACGGTGAGGGCTCGGGCCGGCGTCGCGGCCATGCCGCCGAAGCCGATGCGGATGTCGCTGACGATGCCGTCCCGCAAGCGGAGCCGAAATGCCGCGCAGACGGCCGATATGTCCTGATCGAACCGCTTCGACACCTTGTAGCAGCGGAACATCTCCCCGGGTTCCGGAAGCGGCACGTCGATGCGTTCGATGAACTCGCCTCGCGTCAGCATGGTGCGGCGATAGCCGGTGAAGAAGTCATCCAGCCTGACCGAACGGCTTGTGTCGCCGCGACGCAGGATCAGGGTGGCGTCCAGCGCCAGCAGGGCGGGCGGCGAGTCTCCGATCGGCGAGGCATTGGCGATATTGCCGCCGATCGTGCCCCGGTTGCGGATCTGGCGCGATCCGATGCGACGGATCAGCGCACCGAAATCCGGGTAGTGCTTTTCCAGCACCGGCAGCGCATCCTGGTACGTCGCGCCGGCGCCGATCTGGATGGTGTCCGCCGTCTCTGTCACATTGCGGATGTCTGAAACCGCGTCGAGCGACACAGTTGTGGGCAGCGTCTGATGTTGTTTGGTCACCCACAGGCCGACATCGGTGGCGCCGGCGACGATTACCGCCTCAGGATGGTCCAGCAGCGTCCGGGCCAGTTCGTCGCTCGATCGCGGCGAAAACGAGCGCTTGCCGCCATGCGACAGTGCCAGCGCACCCTCGGGCACCGGCAACGCGACCGGCTCGGGCATTTCGGGCGCTGTGCAGACTGCCAACGCCGCATCGACGATCGGGCGGTACCCGGTGCAGCGGCAAAGATTGCCGGCCAGCGCCTCGTTGACCGCGACACGGTCCGGCTTCGCCTCGGTGCGCAGTGCGAACAGCGACATGACGAAGCCGGGCGTGCAGAAGCCACATTGCGAGCCGTGGTGATCCACCATCGCCTGCTGAACCGGATGCAGCGACCCGTCGGCGTGCGCGAGGTGCTCCACGGTCAGCAGTTGGCGCCCGTCCAGGGCGGGGAGAAAGACGATGCACGCATTCACGGCCTGACGGCGGCCGTTCCGATCCACCAGCACGACCGTGCAGGCGCCGCAGTCGCCCTCGGCACAGCCTTCCTTGGTGCCGCACAGGCGCTCCGGCCCGCGCAGATACTCGAGAACGGTCATCGTCGGGTCCACGTCCCGCAGCGTCCGATGCTCCGGTCCGAGGCGGAAGTGGAGTGTGTCGCGCATCGCGCTGCCGGTCCTTTCGCTCCGACGTCAGCGCGTGCGGCGCCGCGTCCAGGGGACAGAACTAACGGCAGGATGAGCAAGACGGTCAACGACGAAACGGCGTGCCCCTCCTGAAACGTTCGCGTGCTGGTGATCAGTGACCACGAAATAGGCGGCGAATGGCTCACATGAGCATCGGTTGGGCAGTTCAATGTCGGATAGATACGTTGCGCATGCCGGTGTATCGGCCGGCCTGCGGTGCCGCACCTTCAGATGGTGGAACAATCGGTCACACCGCCAGCAATCCAACGAGATCATCTTCCAAGACCGCGCAGGTCAGTTTGCCGCCGATGCCCGCCCCGGTATCGAGGCCGATGCGGTTGCCGGCGATCGATACGGACGGACTCGACGAATGGCCATGCACAACGACCAGACCAAGGTCCTGTTCGGTTGACAGGAACGGCTGGCGCATCGTCACGAGATCATCCCGAGACTGCTCCGCGAGCGGAATGCCAGGCCGGATGCCGGCGTGGACGAAGAGGTAATCGCCCTCGCGGTGGGTCAGCGACAGGCTTTGCAACCAGGCCACGTGGGCGGCCGGCAGTGCCGCCTGCCAATCGTCCCGCGGCAGGCCAGGGTCGAGGCCCCAGCTTGCCAGCGCCTGCTTGCCGCCGGCCCACAGCCAGTCGGTCGCAGCGGCGCGATCGCCGGCGAGGGCATCAAGCAGCATTCGCTCGTGGTCGCCCAGCAGATTGACGACGCTCGTGCCCGGAACGGGCGGCCCGGCCGACAGCAGTGCCACAACACCGGCACTGTCCGGCCCTTGGTTGATGTAGTCGCCCAAGTGCACCAGGACGGCCGGCCCGGTTGGTCGCATCGAAATATCCGTCGCGATGAAAGCATGCAGGGTCATCAGCTTGTCGCGGCAGCCGTGAATATCGCCGATCGCGTAAACCCGCCGGCCGCGGGGCAGCCAGCCGGGGGCGCGCATGAAACGGATGGCCTCGGGCGATGCCGCCATCTCCCGCGGGCCGCCGAACGTCGGAATTGCCGCGGCATCCATCGCCGCTCGTAAGCCAGGACGGCGGCGTGGGCGTCTCATGTCCGGGCGCGCCTGTTTCTTCTTTCGAGAAGCCTGCTAACTTGTCCGGGAAGAAGCAATCGGAGAGAAACCTTGGCCAAAATCACCTTTCCCGTGGAAGCGAGCCACATCATGATGTTCGCCCGAGCGATCGGCGACACCAATCCTGTGTATCATGACGCGGCCGCGGCGAAAGATACTGAAGCGGGCGGCATCATCGCGCCCCCCACCTTCCCTCAGTCGGTTGCTCAGTTCGACCCCGACTACCACTTGCGTCCCAGCCCCGACCGGAAGTGGTTCGGGTCGGCGAAGGGACCGACCGGGGTCGAGGGCAAACCGGCTTCGTCCGGCACGCTGCATGCCGAACATCATTTCGAGTATCACCGCCACATCCGCCCCGGCGACGTGCTGACGGTGGAGATCAAGCCCGGGAAGGTCTGGGAAAAGGAAAGCAAGCGCGCCGGTAAGTTGACGTTCCGGGACCGGATCACCGAGTATCGCGACCAGGACGGCCAACTGGTGATCACCGTCCACAGTATCGGTGTGACGACTGAGCGTCCCGTGGACCAGGGCTGAAGGCAGGACAAGATCATGGCACTGAAAGCATCCGCCGTGAAGGTCGGCGACACCTACAGCGAGCGTGTGGTCGAAAACCTTTCGCGCACGCAGATCATCCAGTACGCCGGCGCGTCGGGCGACTATAATCCGCTGCACACCGATGAGATCTACACGACCCAGGTCGCCGGCTACCCCACTGTTTTCGCGCACGGGATGCTGACGATGGGGCTGACCGGCAAAATGGTGACGAACTACGTCGGCGACGGGACGCTGACGAAGTTCGGCGTGCGCTTCACTAACCAGGTGTGGCCGGGCGATACGCTTGATTCGAAGGCCACAGTTGTCGCTTTGCGTGAGGAAGGCGGGCAACATTACGTTGATCTGACGCTATCGACGACAAATCAGGACGGCAAGGAAGTTGTGTCCGGATCGGCGAGCGCGCGTATCGATCCGTAACGTTATTCGTTGCGCTGTGGCCGGGCTTGTTGTCCCAGGGCTCGACCCGGCCACGCATTGACTTGAGCAGCAACGGCCGCTCATGCACCTGGCCGGCGATCAGCGCGATGCCACCCCCCGATCGCGGCGATACTGGCAAAGATGCAGTCCTGGCGGCTGGCGGAAGGGGCATCCAGTACGCTGATCCTAAAGCACGGCCTCGGCCACCACGCGCAACACGTCGACACCGGTCCCCTTCAGCACCATCGTCCCGACATGCCCCGCCTTGGCGACATCCTTCCACGCTTCCAGCCGATCGCGTATCCGCTCCGCCGGACCACATAACGAAATAGCATCGATCAATGCGTCCGGCACCGCCGCCGTGGCCTCGTTCTTCTTGCCATCGAGGTAGAAATCCTGGATCGCCCGGGCTTCCCCCTCGAAGCCCATCTTCGACACCATGGCGTTGTAGAAATTTTTCGAACGGGCGCCCATCCCGCCAATATACAGCGCCAGTTCCGGCCGGATTGCATCCCGGCAGGCCGCGACATCCGGCCCCATGTTCGCCCGCACAAACGGCGCGGTATCGAAACCATCCATCGTCTTGCCGACCTTCTTGCGGCCCTCCAGAGTCGGCCCCGTCACCACATCCGGCGCGTCGGGCGAGAAGAAGATCGGCAGATTGCCATCCGCGACCTCCCCCGCCATCCGCAAACCGGCGGGCGTAATGGACGCCGTGTAGAACGGGACGTTCGGGTCGCCGTGGGCGATGCTGCGCAACGGTTTCCCAAGCCCTGTGGCGTCCGGGCCGTCGTAGGGGATCGAGTATTGCTCGCCATGGAACTCCAGCGGCTTCTCCCGCGCCAGGATCTGCTTGATGATCGCGATATACTCCCGCGTGCGCTGCATCGGTTTGCCGAAGGGCACGCCGTGCCAGCCCTCGATCACCTGAGGTCCGGACGGGCCGACCCCGCAGATGAAACGGTTTCCCGACAGCGCCTGCAACGACAACACGGTCATTGCCGCGCAGGCCGGGGTGCGGGCGGGCATCTGCATGATCCCAGTCCCAGCCTTGATTTTCGTCGTTCGGGCCAGGATCCACGCGGCGGGTGAGACGGCGTCGGTGCTGTAGGCTTCGCCGGTCCAGACCTGCGAATATCCCAGACGCTCCGCCTCCAGAATCATCTCCATGTCGAGTTTCGGGTGCGGCCCCGACATGCCGACCGTGATACCGAGCTGCATGACTACCGGACCTTTGCGATGACGTCGTCACGGAACCGGCGCAGGTTGCCGACTGTCGCCTCGGCATCGGCACCGAACAGACCGAAGTCGAACGCCGTCACACCGACATCCCTAAGTGCCTTGATATCGCTGGCGTAATCAGCAGCCCCTCCGGTGAACAGCTTGCGCTCGCCGTCGACAGTGCCTTTCGGCTGGGCCTCGGGATTCGAGGACACACGGTACGCCAGACCGACGGCCGCCGGATCGCGCCCGGCTTTTTCGGTCAGCCCGCGCAGTTTCGCCGCACCGGCCTTGAAGCGGGTCAGCGTATCCATCGGGAACTGCGGGTTGGTGCCGATCGGGTACCACGCATCGCCATACCGCGCCGTGCGCCGCATCGCCGGACCGCTCTCGCCGCCGACCCAGATCGGGATCGCCCCCTGCGGCGGCTTCGGCGGGAACAGCACGTCCTTGAACTGGACGTATTTGCCATCGAATTTCGGTTCGTCGGCGGTCCAGAGTTCCTTGCAGACCATCATGAACTCGTCGGTCACGGCGCCGCGTTCGGC
>JBEKLE010000344.1:0-7716 GCA_050010355.1 Rhodopila sp.
CGGATGGATGCGGACCATGTTGGCAAGCAGGTCGCGTTCATGGCGAGTCTGCCGCTGGAATCGAATGTCCAGTTCGTGACAATCATGGCCACCAAGATGCCATGGATCGGGCGCGGCTGAGTATCGGGTACCGCGTCTATCACCTTCGATTGATACGGGCTGTCAATACGATAAGTTCATCTGGATGTTTTCGGGCCATTTGGTAATGTCCCGAGACTAGTGCGATGCGATACTCCACTGGCTCTAACGCATCGGCCTGCTCGCGATCCTAAAATTTCGTGTTTGGTGGCAAACGGAGCGCAGTTCCGCACCAGCGGGGCGCGGGGCCACTTGAGTGATGATTGCAGGTGGTTCGGCAGAGGGTTGAGACAACAGATGCGAAGTGAAACCATCGCGTTACACGTTGGATACGAGCCGGATTCCCAGACTAATTCCGTTGCAGTCCCGATATACCAGACCGTGACTTATGCCTTCGACAGCGCCGACCACGGTGCTGCCTTGTTTAATCTCGAAGCAGAGGGGTTTCGGTATAGTCGGATAAAGAACCCGACCACCTCCGTTCTCGAACAGCGAGTTGCCGCCCTGTCGGTATAGTCGGATAAAGAACCCGACCACCTCCGTTCTCGAACAGCGAGTTGCCGCCCTGGAAGGCGGCCTTGGCTGCTTATGCGTGAGCTCCGGACAGGCTGCGTTACATTATGCACTCGCCAATCTGGTCGACGCGGACAGCAATATCGTGTCGGTACCACAACTTTACGGCACGACCCACACGCTGTTCACGTATTTTTTGCCGACCATGGGTGTCCGGGTGAAACTCGCCGAGTCAGATGACCCTGCAGCGATCGAGCGACTGATCGACGACAGAACGAAGGCAATCTTCTGCGAGAGTGTCGGTAATCCGGCCGGAAATATATGCGATGTCGAAGCGTTGGCGAAAGTCGCGCATGCGCACGGCGTCCCGTTAATCGTGGACAATACAGTCGCGACTCCGGTACTGCTCCGGCCGATCGAATACGGCGCCGATATCGTCGTCCATTCGCTGACAAAATACATGGGTGGACACGGCACGTCGCTCGGCGGGGCGATCGTCGACAGTGGCAACTTCGCCTGGGAGAGATATCCCGAAAAGTATCCGATGTTCAACTTGTCCGATCCATCCTACCATGGTATGGTTTACGCCGACCATTTCGGGCGGACAGCATATATCGAGCGTTGCCGCAGCTTCTTTCAACGTGTCACCGGCTCTGTTCTTTCGCCATTCAACTCGTTTCTTCTTCTACAAGGGATCGAGACGGTTGCGCTGCGGGTCGAACGACATGTTGCCAATGGCAATGCAGTGGCACGTTTCCTGCGCCAACATCCCAAAGTAAAATGGGTGAATTACGTCGGGTTTGACGACAGTCCCTACTTCGGGCTCGCCCGGAAGTACCTCAGTGGGCAAGCCTGTGCCCTGATTGCGTTCGGGGTGCACGGTGGCTACGAGTCAGGAACGAAGTTCTATGACTCACTCAAGCTTGTGGTGCGCTGCGTGAACCTTGGCGATTCGAAATCACTGGCGTGTCATCCCGCTTCGACCACACACCGGCAGATGTCCGCCGAGGCGCAGCGGAAGGCGGGTGTGCTGCCCGAAATGGTCCGCCTCAGTATCGGGATCGAGCACATTGACGATATCATCGAGGATCTCGACCAGGCACTGGAAAACGCATGACATGCTCACGATCGGAGTGGTCAATAACATGCCGCCGGCCGCCATCGCGTCAACCGAGCGGCAATTCTGCGACATCCTGACCGTAGCGGGACGGGAGGATATCCCTTTCCAGATCCGCTGGTTTCGCCTGTCCGGTGCCCGTCCCGCGCATTACGGCCGACTGAAGGACCTTCGGGACAGCGAACTCGACGGCCTGATCATCACTGGCGCTGAACCCCGCGCCGCGTCGCTGCCGGATGAGCCGATCTGGCAACCCCTGACCGAGATTGCCGACTGGGCTGCACAGCATACATCATCCGTCATCTGGTCGTGTCTCGCGGCCCATGCGGCCGTGCTTTATCTTGATGGTGTGGAAAGACGCGCGCATCGGGAGAAGATCTTCGGGATTTTCGACTCCGTGAAGATTGCGGAGCATGCAATACTTGCCGACACGCAGGATGTCTGGCGCGTCCCGCATTCCCGCTGGAACGATCTGCCCGAAGCTGACCTCGACAGCCGTGGATACAAGGTGTTGGCGAAGTCCGAAGATGCCGGCGTTGACCTGTTCATCAAGCAGTTCAAGCGCAGCTTGTTCGTTTTTATCCAGACCCATCCAGAATACGACGTAAGCACGTTGCTGCGTGAGTATCGCCGCGATGTTGCACGGTTTCACAACGACGGGCAAAACAGTTATCCGAAGCTTCCGCGCAATTACTTTGACAGCCGGGTCGCCGCCGAGCTGGAAGCCATAAACGGCGACTCCGCGGATGAACGGAAAACCAGAGGGCTTGAGATTTTACGGCGAGCGGAATTGCCTGACGGCTGGAATCCGATTGCGGTGCAGCTCTACCGCAACTGGCTTGTCAATCTGGTGAATAATGCCCGAACGCCCGAGCAGGCTGCGGTATGAACAGTGCGTTGTTTCCGTCGCAGGAAGACCGGCTGCGGGTTGACGATTTACTCACCCGCCAACTGGCCAGCGCGCACACGAGCGTCCTTCAGGGCTCGGTCGTACCGACGTTTGATGTGTCCGAGTTCCGCGATCAGCTTGCCGCGTTCGACTTCGAGCGACCGCGTCCGTTGGCGCAGACCCTCGCCTGGACCGTCGAACAGATGGAGCATGGGATCGTACACATCACGCACCCGCGCTACTTCGGTTTGTTCAATCCGACACCGAGTTTTCCCGCGCAATGCGCAGACCGGATCGCCGCGGTCTTCAATCCGCAGCTTGCAACCGCCACAACCTCGCCCGCGGCCGTCGAAATCGAGGCGCATGTGGTACGGGCCGTCGCCAAGCGGGCCGGGTTGCCGCCGGAAGCGCGAGGCCATTTCACCACCGGCGGCGCAGAAGCAAATTATACCGCCGTCATCCTGGCCCTGACGCGCGCCTGTCCACGCTTCGCCGAAGAAGGCGCGCGCGCATTCGGCGGACCTCCGGTGTTCTATGTTTCCAGGGAAAGCCATCTGGCCTGGCTCAAGATTGCCCATCAGGCAGGGATCGGCCGGTCCGCGGTGCGTCTTGTCGCAACGGATGGATCGGGTCGTCTCGATCTCGGCGCGCTGGATGATGCCATCATGGCGGACCGCGCACGCGGAGCGGTTCCGTTCATGATCGCGGCCACGGCTGGGACGACGAATGCCGGGATGGTAGACCCGCTGGGCGGCTGCGCTGAGACCGCCCTGCGGGGCGGGTTGTGGTATCATGTGGATGCCGCGTGGGGTGGCGCCCTGATCGCCTCCAGCACCCTCCGCGAGCGCCTTGAGGGCATCGTTCGGGCGGACTCGTTGACCATCGACGCCCATAAATGGTTCGCAACGACCATGGGGTGCGGCATCTTTATTACGCGGTGGCCCGCGCAGCTTTCCGCCGCGTTCCATGTCTCGGCAAGCTACATGCCCTCCAATACGGCCGACATCGATCCATACGTCACGTCCGTTCAGTGGTCTCGTCGGTTTCTTGGTCTCCGCTTGTTCCTGTCGCTGGCGACGGCGGGATGGGAGGGATACGGTGAGCATGTGGAACGAACAATTGCGCTGTCCGATCGGTTGAAGGATCGGATCGCGGCCCATGGCTGGCGGGTCATCAATGACTCGCCGGTCGGTGTGCTGTGCCTCATCCCCCCGAATCGCCAACCAGTCCGACCGATCGTGCATCAATTAGTCAGCTCAGGCAGAGCGTGGGTTTCCGTTGCTGTATTCGAGGGTCGAGAGGTGATCAGAGTCTGCGTTACGAGCGGTATGACCATGCCGGACGATATTTTCAGCGTCGTGACTGCTTTGGTGCAGGCGGCGGAAGCGACGATTGCATCGCAGGAGCAAGACACGTGGACGGCATGAGTACCAGCTACAAGACAGTCATTGAAGAGATCTGTGGCTTCGACTGGGCTGCGCTCGATCAGACCCAGCTTTCCGCCGTGGCCTGGGCCTACTATTATTTTTCCGTCCAGTTCCGCGAGAACCTGCAGGTCGCGGTCAGCCTCTACCCGGATCCGCAGTTGCAGCGCCTGGCGGCTGAGGAATGTGCCACGGACAACCTGTCGCCGTGGACCGGCGTGGCCGGCCCCGGGGAGAAACTGGATCATGACGAATTCATGAGACGGGTGCTGCGTCTGTCGCCTTTTGATCGTCGGCTGCAAGCGGTCATCGACGCAGCAGGGCAGCATTATCTGTCCAAGGCGCGGCAGGTGGATGATCAGACCAGGGCCATGAGCATTGCCAGCTACGAATCCGGCGGTCTGGAAAGCGTTTTCAGGTCTATCCTGCAGGCCGAACAATGGGGCACCCCGTTGCTGCAAGGTTTCCAGCATTTTCTGGTGAAGCACGTCGGTTTTGATAGCGATCCGGACGAGGGCCACGGATCATTGATCCGACATCTCAACCCGGATGACCGGATCCGTTGTCTGTGGTTGTACTTTCGCGACCTTCTCGTTACGTCCGTTCCGCGCCTGGCGATATGATCCAGATGCCGGTGATACGGAATGGTCGAAACAGGGAGCTCTGCGGTGCTTCGTTGCCGTGAGATACGCGAAGATGATATCGACAATCTGGTTGTCTTGCTCACGCGCGGCTTTGCCAGTGGGCGAGACTACTGGACCCGAGCGCTCGGCCGGTTAAGGGATCATCCGACGCCACCCGGATTGCCGAAATATGGTTACGTCCTCGACGATGACGGGGCGCTGGTCGGCGTCTTACTGTTGATCTTCACGGACCTGCGGGTGACCGGCGAAAGCCGGATTCGGTGCAATATTTCAAGCTGGTATGTGGACCCAGCCTATCGAAGCTACGGTTCACTTCTGGCGCTACGCGCGATCCGGCACAAGGACGCGACATTTTTCAATACGTCGCCTGCACCTCACACCTGGCCGATATTGGAAAAACAAGGTTTTGTGCCGTTCGCCACCGGGCGGACGATCGCAATCCCGGCGCTTGCCCTATCACCGACCGGCGCTCGTGTACAAGCGTTTCAGCAAGACGTTCGCCCCGGCCAGGACTTGAATCAAGCAGAGATCGATGTCCTTGGGCACCATGCGAACTATGGATGTCTGAGCATGATCTGCGAGGTTGATGGCGAGCGGCATCCCTTTGTGTTCGGCGTGGATCGGCGCTATCGGCTAATGCCCATCGCGCATCTCGTCTATTGTCGCAATCTTCGTGAATTTGTCCGCTTGGCGGGGCCCCTGGGACGATTCCTGGCACGGCGCGGCTGCATCGTCGTCAAGTTCAATTCCAACGGCCCGACTCGCGGGATCGTGGGCAAACATTACCCGGGCGGACCAAAATACCGGAAGGGCGGCGACCAGATTCGCCCCGGGGATGTGGCCTACTCCGAACAGGCCATGTTTGGGTACTGACCGGACCACCATAAGCTGAAGCAGACGCTGGAGAAACCCGAATGACCGTTCGAAGCGCCGTTTACGATCAAGTCAAAACCATTGCCGAGGAGCAGAAGAAGTCCCTCCCGCCACTGACTGACGAGCTCCGCCTGCTGGAGTCCGGGCTGGACTCCCTCTGCATCGCAATCCTGATCGCCAACCTTGATGATGAGTTGAAGATCAGCCCGTTCGATGCGGATGACGTTGAAATCCCAGTGACGCTGGGAGACCTGATCCGGATCTACGAACATGCCGCAACAGCCGTCGGCTAACCGCCGGTCACTGGCATCGCTTGCGCTGTCGGCCCCGCAGGGCCGCTCGATCAGCGATGACCGCAACAATGTCGCGCTGAATGACTTGCGGGGTGGTTCGTGCTTTGCCGGCGTGACGATGGACCACTTCCGTGGACGTTCGGTCCTGCTTGCGACCGCAGCGCAGCTTCCGACGGTTCTGGCGGCGATCGAACTCGATGGTGTTGCCCGTCGCATCCTGCTCTGCACGCCCGATTTGGCGCCCCACTTTTCCGAAATTGCCGCCGGGGCCCAGGTCGATGCTGTCGCGTCGGATCAGAATGACCCGCAGCTTGCCTCACTCGGCAGTTCGTTGATCAACGTGCACAGCACCGTCGTTTCCAAAGGACAGCCGGGGATCGTCCGGGATGTCGAGACCGAATGGGTGCTGTTTACGTCGGGCACGACGGGGCGGCCGAAAATGGTGGCCCACTCACTGTCCAGCCTCAGCGGCCCGCTTGATGACGGGGTTGCGGTAACCAGTGGCGCAGTCTGGAGCACGTTCTATGACATCCGACGCTACGGCGGTTTGCAGATCCTTCTGAGGGCTCTGATCGGCGGCGGATCAATGGTGCTGTCAAGCCCGCTGGAAAGCGTCAGCGACTTCCTGGCTCGTCTTGCAACGTTTGGCATAACCCATATCTCCGGAACGCCCTCGCACTGGCGCCGGGCACTCATGAGCCCGCTCGCGGGCGCGATCGCCCCCGCTTACGTGCGCCTGTCGGGAGAGGTTGCCGATCAGGCGATCCTGGATCGGCTGCGCAGCCGCTATCCCGGCGCCAATATCGCGCACGCTTTTGCCTCAACCGAAGCCGGGGTTGGTTTCGATGTCCGCGACGGGCTGGCCGGTTTTCCGGCATCCTTCCTGCCGCACCCCAACAACAATTCGACAATAGAGATCCGGATCGAGGAAAACACCTTGCGCATCCGTTCGTCCCGGACCGCGACAGGCTATCTCGGCGCCGAGTTACCCGCATCGGGCGGCTTCATCGATACCGGCGACATCGTCATGCAGCGTGGCGACCGGTACTATTTCATGGGCCGCAAAGAGGGAGTCATCAACGTCGGCGGGCAGAAGGTGTATCCGGAAGAAGTCGAGGCGGTGATCAACCGGCACCCGGACGTCCAGATCGCGCGTGTGTGGTCCCGCAAAAATCCTATCACGGGTGCGATCGTGGCTGCCGATGTGGTGCTCCGGGCACAGCCGACCGGCTCGTTCGACGTCATACGCTCGGACATTGTGAAGACCTGCCGTCAGGCGATGCCTGCCTACAAGGTGCCCGCCACCTGGCGACAGGTCGACAAGATCGAAATGACGGTATCCGGGAAAGTTTATCGTGCGTAACGTTGTCGTTTCCGGCGGCAGCCGTGGCCTCGGGCTGGGGATTTCGAAAGCGCTTGCCCGGGCGGGCTTCACCGTAATCGCGCTCGCCCGGACAGAAGGTGATCTCGCCGAAGCCAAAACTGAATTTCCCGCGATGCACTTCGTTCCGTGTGATCTGGCCGACATATCGACGTTGTCCGGTCTGGCACGCCATCTCGGCGAGGCATTTGGCCCGATCCATGGCCTGGTCAACAATGCAGGCATCGGGCTGTCCGGCATCCTTTCGACGACATCCGACGCAAAGATCGAGCAGATCGTTCGGATGAACGTCCTCTCGCCCTTGACGCTGACCAAATATCTTGTCCGGCCGATGATGGTTGGACGTGCCGGTCGCATCGTCAACATATCCTCGATTGTCGCCAGCACAGGCTACCAGGGCCTTTCAGTCTATAGCGCAACCAAAGCCGCGATGATTGGCTTCACCCGTTCGCTCGCGCGGGAGGTTGGACCGCTGGGAATCACGGTCAATGCGGTCGCACCGGG
>JBEKLE010000345.1:0-7186 GCA_050010355.1 Rhodopila sp.
TGCGCCTGCGAATGTCCACCAAGCTCGGCTACAAGAACCCGAAATGGATCACCGCCATCGAGGTGACCAACACCTACCCGGGCGGATTCTGGGAGGAAAAAGGATTTCCGTGGTTCGCGGGTCTCTAGCGAACGCGAACAGCGACAGCATTCGACCGTTCCACCGAGCTGAGAAAACTAAGCATAATTCGGCCCAACGGGCTTCCGGCCCGGCGCATATTGTTTCGAATGAATTCGCCAGGTGTCGGAATGGTCCGGTCTGTGCGAAGTGTCCGATCCCAGCCGGCAAGACAAGCCAGTTCAGAAGAACGCCGCAAGCGCTAGGTTGATCCCGTCGGCGTCGACGATCAACCACGAACCTGAGCGCCACCTGAATTGCCGATTAGAGTTATTTTAGGTTGTTTCTTGCGTTGTAGGACTCTAGATGAGAGGTGCGCTGCATAAACCGCCGAGATTTTGGCGGGCGCGGCCGAAAGGCCACGCGGCATGCCATGCGGGAGAACACCGGCGGACGCACACGTCGGGGCCTCATCGTATGACCACCCCGGCCGGCGGGTTCAGGAACTCGCAGCATAGTCTGTCCAAAAAAGGGTATATCGTGCGCCTTAACAAGATCGTCCTTCGATCACTTCTCGTGCTGTCCGTTGCAATGGGATTGGCCTTTGCAACGGGATTGGCACTTTCGATGGGATTGGGCTTTGACAAAGTTGTCGGGGGCACCTTTCGCAACTATTTTGGTGTTTCCGCCGCTACTCTTCTGAAATCGCCGCTGGCCTTATGGCGAATCCACGAGAGGGCCTCGGGTTCGTTCAAAGAACTGCAATACACGCAAGAACATGGCGGGGTGTATTCTCGTCGTTATCTGGAGACTGTCCTTCTTCCTCTGATCGTCGATGGAAAGCGGCTGTCCGACTCCTATCCGGTTCCGAAAATGGGTGGCGCAATCACTGTGGTCGGTACGACGGTCGTCATCCTGGATCGACTTGGCGGCCTGTACCGTTACGATGTGACGACTGGCTCCTTCGGGCTGCTGCCGGGAATTCCTCGACTGCCCAACAACCTCGATGCCTATCTCGTTCAGCGTCCCGGTCCGCCGGTCAACCTTGCCGACGCCCCGAACGACGACTTCCGTGCGCGTGACATCATCTTCTTATCAGACCGCAGTGAACTTGCGGCCGCTTACGACAAATTTGATGAGACCCTCGGCAAAATGAGGACAGTTGTTTCGGTAATTCGGTTTGATGTTACGACGCTTGCCGCGGCCGGCGGCTGGCAAGAAATTTTTGCCAGTGATGCCTTTGCGGCCAGTGAAGGCATCGCCTCCGGCGCCGGCCGGTTGGCCTATAACGGAGGTGGTGATCTCTACGTTGCTGTCGGCGGTCATGACATAGTTTACCCAAAAGTATCCGAAGACCCCAACACCACTTTAGGAAAGATAATAGAGATAAATCTGAATACAAATAAATGGCGTCAGTTTACGAAAGGTCATAGAAACCAGGAAGGCCTGACATTTCTCAAATCCGGCCAGTTATTTTCCACCGAACATGGTCCCCGCGGCGGCGACGAACTCAACGAGATAACAGAAGGCAGTGATTACGGTTGGCCGAATGTGACGCTCGGTTCCGAGTACAATACCTACGCCTGGGATGCTGGCACATCACTTGTTGTGGGAAGCCATGCCGGGTACAAAGCCCCGCTCTTCGCGTGGGTGCCGAGCATCGCCCCGACACAGGTCATCGAGGTCACCGATTTTGATCCCCGCTGGGACGGCGATCTGCTGGTCGGAAGTTTGAAGGCCGCCTCGCTCTACCGGCTCCGATTGGAAGCTGATCGCGTACTGTACTCTGAACGGATTTGGATAGGGGAGAGGATCCGTGATCTTGCGCAGACAAACGACGGAACTATTATCTTATGGACTGACGACACTCAGCTTCTTTTCATTACCGTCGATAGGGACCAGCTCGCGGTGAAACGCCGGACGCCGAACATTATCGGCACCGGTCTTATAAATGATGATTGCCTAGGCTGTCATCATTTCGGACCGACAAATCCCACCGATTTCGCGCCGACCCTGAGCAACTTGCTCAACCGGCCAATCGCATCAGACGCTTTCTCATATTCCCCGGCGCTCCGGGCGAAGCAAAAGCTGGGAGCTTGGACGCCGGCTCTGCTTTCCGAATTTCTGTCGGACACCTACAAATTTGCCAGCGGTACCGCCATGCCAGCACTCAGAATCGAACCGGCGGACCTTGACGATATCGTTGCCACCTTGGTTCGAGCGTCGGACCATCCGACTGCTTCTGTACCAACGCGTTGAGATTTGAGACGATCGACTTGCCTCGAATCGACTCGACTCCTCGTTTCCCCTCCTGGTGCGGGCAGCGCCGCCCCGCGGCCAGCGCAACGTTAGCAGGAACCCGCCCGACAGGTTAAATCGCGACGCCCGCCGCGCGCATCAGCACCGCCGCCGCGTCCCGAGCCTCGATCGCGACGGCGGGATCCTGCCGAACCAGCATCGAGCCGATCGCACCTTCGATCAGCAGCGCGATCTGACCAGCGAGCACGCCGGGATCGGACGCCTCGGTCCGTCTCAGCACGGCCGCGATCTGCTGGCGCCGTTCCTCTTTATACCCAGCCGCAATAGCGCGGGCGCTGTCGCAGTCCTCCCCAAGTTCGGTGACAGCGTTAACGAAAGGACAGCCGCGGAAGCCGCCCTTGCCGAAGCGCATGTGAAGCTGGTCGAACAGCCCCAGAACCTGCTCTGCCGGCGGCAGGTCCGACGCCGGCAGCGGCTGGATGCGCTGTCGCAGATAGGCCGCGACAAGGACCTCCTTGGAGGGGAACGTGTCGTACAGCGATCGCTTGCTGATCCCCGCCTCGGCCGCGATCGCATCCACACCGACCGCGCGGATGCCCCTCTGGTAGAACAGCCGGTCGGCCGCTTCCATGATCCGCTCCGCCATTGGCGCCCGTTCGGTCACTCTGATCAGTCCTCCTATGCGTCGGCGTGATTTAACTTGCAGAAACCTCGCTGGCACCCCACCTCCGCGTCCACACAGATCGGTGTGGCTCATATCAGGGTCACGAACCGCATCGGCAAGGAGGACGATCATCATGGACGTTGTTTCTTCTCTCCCGCAGGTCATAGGCGAGGTGGTGTATTTGGCGAAAACACCCGCAAAGCCCCACGTCTACACGTATGATCCGCCGGACGGTGTGCCGAAGACGAATATCGTGCCCGAGTCGCACAGTGTGCCGATCTTCGACATGCGGCCTGTAGCTGACGGCCTGAATCTTGACGTGCAGGGTTTCGCGCTGGTGGATGCGCCGACTGCGGTGTCCGACTTCTATGACGAGGCGCAAGTCAAAACCAAGTACTACCAGGAAGCCGAAGACCTCGTGAAACAGGCCACCGGCGCCAGCCGCGTGGTGGTGTTCGACCACACGATTCGCCGGCGCGAGCATGGCGTGGAGGATCGCACCCCCGGCATTCCCCGCCAGCCGGTGACCCGCATTCATGGCGACTACACCGAGCTATCCGGTCCGCAGCGCGTACGCGACCTGATGGGCGCGGAAGCGGACGAATTGCTGACCCGGCGGTTCGCCATCGTCAACGTGTGGCGCCCGATCCGCGGACCCTTATACGACGCGCCCCTGGCAGTCTGCGATGCCACGTCCCTGGCCGACGGAGACCTTGTGCCGCAGGACTTGATCTATCGCGACCGGAAGGGCGAGATCTACGGCCTGACGTTCAACCCGGCCCACCGTTGGTATTACGCCCCCGCGATGCAGGCGGACGAGGCGCTGCTGCTGAAATGCTTCGACTCGGCCAGGGACGGCCGGGCGCGCTTCATGCCGCACACCTCGTTCGCCGACCCCAACGCCCCCGCCAACATGCTGCCGCGCGAAAGCATCGAGCTACGGACGCTGGTTTTCTTCGACGATTGAACGGATGTGGGATGCAGGGACTGAGCGGCGTGTGCCGGTCCACTTGGATCATTGGCCTAGCCGGAACGCCGGAAGCCGCCGACGTTCCGCCGCGCCGCGACAATGAGCGCTTCGGCCCTGTGCCGGCGGAAAGAAGCAGGTCATCATCCTCGGCCTCGAGTGCCGCGATGCAGGCGTCGGGCTCGGACGCGTTAAGAACGATCGCCATCAGTGCCGAGGTGTCGACAGGATCATGCCGGCAGTCCGTCGTCTCCATACAGAAAATCCTGACTCCGCGCTGCGCTCGGTCCCGAATTCGCCTTGGCTGCGCCAATGATCCGCGCCGCTTCCAGGTGCGTCCTGCGAGATTTCCTGTCAGGCGCTGCCTTGACCGGGACCAGACGCACCGCCGGATGCCCATGCCGAGTCAGTATGACCTCACCGCCGGCCTTTGCGAGGCGTACAAGTTCGGTCGTTTGTCCTTTGGCCTCGGAAACGGATACTTCCATATGAGGTCCTCTAAGCAGCAAAATTTGGACTATCATGTGGTCCATGTCAATCGCGGAAGAGCAAGATGAGCGGGATCGACGTCATTGATTGTCCGGCGACCGGCGCCCGCCCGTCGTTCTGCGATATTCTATCGTCGGTCCCGAAGCGCCTCAACCCAGAAACGGTTCATTGAACCGGCAACGAACCCGAGCCGTTGATACAACGTTATCGCCGCCGTGTTACCGGCGGCGACCTGCAGACCGAGCCAGTCTGCCGATTGTTGCCCGGCCCATCGTTCGAGGGCGCCCAGCACGGATCGGGCGGCGCCCCGGCGGCGGGCATCCAAGCGGGTCGCCACGCATTCGATTACGGCGCAGCCGCAGCCGAGAACGCCCAACGCAGTCGCGACCGTCTCGACACCGTCATGGAAACCGAAAAACGCCCGCGGCCCCGGTATCCGGTCCAGGATCAGCGAGTTGACCGCCCGCCGGTTCTCGCTGATCCTGCCCAAATAGACATTGCGCCATCCCACCCAGGCATCGTCGCGCACCTCAACCCCGGCCACCGCGTCGCGGGGTTCAATGCGCTTGAACATCGTGATCGTCGACTCGCTTTGCCAGTAGCCACGATGTCGCAACAGATTCTCCAGGCCGGCCGGAGACGTTTCTTCAAAAGTATGAAACCGCGCCGGTTGGCCAAGTGCACGGTAACAGGCTTCGGCCTGCAAAACTGCCGCCTTAGCCGCGGTACCACCGAAATCGATCGTCGAAACCGAATTGGCGCGCTGCGATCCGCCGCCCGACGAACGCCATAGCCATCCATCTATAACGGCCGAACGCAGCGCCGGCCACGCAAGCACATGCGCCCGCTCCATCCGCACACGGTCCTCGCGGCTGATCACCGGCAAACCTCCGAACCTTGCCATCCAGGACAGCCTGGATCAGGATCGACGCCAATCATACAGGAGAAACTCCATGCCAGCATTCGATCTGATCATCCGAGGCGGCACCGTCGTCGACGGCACCGGCAGCGCCCCTCGCGACGCCGACGTCGGCATCATCGGCAACAGGATCGCCGCTGTCGGCGCGGTCTCCGGCAGCGGCACGGAAGAGATCGATGCCAAGGGCAAACTCGTGACCCCAGGATTCGTCGACATCCACACCCACTACGACGCCCAGGCCGTATGGGACAGCCACATGGCGCCATCCTCCTGGCACGGCGTCACCACCGCGGTGATGGGGAACTGCGGCGTCGGGTTCGCCCCCTGCAAGCCCGCCGATCGCGAACGCCTGATCGAACTGATGGAAGGTGTCGAGGACATCCCCGGCGCGGTCATGCACGAAGGCCTGAAATGGGAGTGGGAGTCGTTCGGCGAATACCTCGACGCCCTCGAACGCCGCCAGCGCGACATCGACGTCTGCGCCCTCCTGCCCCATGCCGCTGTGCGCGTCTTCGTCATGGGCGACCGAGCGATCAACCTGGAAAACGCCAACCAGGCCGATATCGCCGAGATGCGCCAGATTGCCCGCGAGGCCATGCACGCGGGCGCCTTCGGCTTCTCCACCTCCCGCAGCCTGTCCCACAAGACACTGCGTGGCGATCCCACCCCAACCCTGCGCGCCCAGGAGGAAGAACTCCGCGGCATCGCCCTGGGCATGAAGGATGCCGGCTCGGGCATGCTCGAAATGGTGTCCGAATGGGCGCCCGACCACAACGAAGAATTCGCCATGCTCCGCCGCGTGATCGAGGCCTGCGGCCGCCCGGCGGTGTTCACCCTGACGCAGCGGCACTCCCGCCCCGAGGTCTGGCGCGACCTGATCAAACACGCCGACAAGGCAGCCCGCGACGGCCTGGCGATCCGCGCCGTGGTGGCGCCCCGAGCCATCGGCGTGCTGCTCGGTCTCGCCGGCAGCCAGAACCCGTTCTCCGGCACCCCGACCTACAAGACGATCGCCCATCTGCCCGTGCCCGAACGCGCCCGCCGCATGTCCGACCCGGCGATCCGCGCCAAAATACTCAGCGAAGATCCGAAAGAGGGCAGCACCTTCCCGCTCTTCCACCGCATGTCGTTCGACTTCATGTTCCGCTTCGGCAACCCGCCGAACTACCAGCCGAAACTGGAAGACAGCATCGCCGCCATCGCCGCCCGCGGCAACCGCACGCCGCCGGAAGTCGCCTACGACATGCTCATCGAAGATGACGGTGCAAACTTCATTTACCACCCGCTCGGTAATTACGCCTACGGCAACCTGTCCATGCCGGAGACACTCCTGGACAACCGCAACTGCATCATGGGCCTCGGCGACGGCGGCGCTCACGTCGCGTTCATCCTCGACGCCGGCTACCAGACCTGGCTGCTGTCCCACTGGGGCCGCGACCAGAAGCGCTGGGATATTCCCGAATTGATCCGGCGGCTGACCTCCGATACGGCGGGCGCGGCGGGGCTGCATGACCGCGGCGTGCTGGCGGTTGGTAAGAAGGCCGATGTGAACATCATCGACTGGGAGAAGCTGGGCTCCGGTGCACCGTACGTCGTCAACGACCTGCCCGCCGGCGGCATACGCCTGTTGCAGAAGGTGAACGGCTACGCTGCGACGATCGTTTCAGGAAACGTGACATTCCGCGAAGGCCAGGCCACCGGCACACTGCCCGGCAAGCTGGTCCGTGGGCCGCAGGCAGAACTGGCGGCGTAACAATCGCGGCGGGCGGTCCTGAGCGGGATCGCCGCGCGTGATCTAGCCCCACCGCCTGGCTACCGGTATCGGCAACAG
>JBEKLE010000346.1:0-11121 GCA_050010355.1 Rhodopila sp.
ATGCAGATACAGGTTGGCCAGCAGCGGCGACAGCACCGCCCCTTGGGGTGTCCCTGTCGTCGGTTGCCAGCACGCTATCTCCGACATGATCTCCTGTTGCAAGAAGCCATCGATCAGTGCCAGAACCCGGCTGTCGCTGATCGAACCCTCCACCAGCGCGATCAGCCGGTCGTGCGGAATCGTATCGAAGTAGCTCTTCAGGTCGGCATCCACCACATGGGTGTAGCCTGCCTTCAGCAGCCGATCGACTTCCCGCAGCGCATCCTTGCAGCCGCGCCCCGGCCGGAAGCCGAAGCTTCCAGGCCGGAACTGAACTTCAAAGATCGGCTCGATGACCATCTTCAGTGCGGTCCAGCGTTTCGGCACGTTCACGTGCCGTGAACGAAACGCGAGGTTTGGACAATCCGGTCCTTCACCGTTGGTATCCCCAAAGGCCGGGTCTTGCCGTCCGCTTTGGGTATCTCCACCCGTTTCACCGGGTCCGGCCGGTAGCTGCCCTCCGTCAGGCTATGCTAGAGTTCGTGCAGATACCGTTCCGATTGGGCTGCGAACCTCTCAATGCTCTGGCCGTCAACCCCCGCCGCCCCCTTGTTCCGCGCAACACGCTGCCACGCGATATCCAGGGTCGCCGGTCTCATCACCTTGTCGATCAGACTGAACCATTTGCCCCCCCTCGGGACCGGCTTGCCGGCCCGTGGGCATGCTTTGACGCCGTTACCCAGCGCCGACACCATGCGATCCGTCCAGTCCGCGTTTCGGCGGTGATAACTCGCGTTAACGAAACGCGGTCCATATGGATGCTTCCGCCCACCACAGTCCGTGGGACTCCCCACCGGTGGCGTCTCTCCCTTGCTTAGCTTTAACGGCACTACCGGGACTCTCTTGCTCCACACCGCACCTCTCGCATCCAGCTTCCTGCCTCCCTTCCCTCGGAGCGGTTTTGCTAGCCGCCCCTCTCCACCGCTCGAAGCGGCCGCGGTATTATGAAGGCTCTGACTCCTGGCCGCCTCACCCTGACCACCAGGTCTCTCCGCTTACCCCGCTTTGCCGTCCCGACATTCCGACCTCAACCACGTGATCCGCCCGCTGGTCGCTTTGAAGTATCAGTCGCGTCAGCGCCATCGGTTGTTCCAGGCTTCGCCACACATGAGCAGGCTCGCCACGAGATCCCGCCGAAACAGGTTCGTCATCCTCGGCCTTCGCCGGGGCAGGCTCTACGGACTGCCGGTTCACCTCCGGTTGCTCTCCACCCCGCCTCGCGGCGACGCAGTTACCTTCAATTTCCGGGACTGCGACGATCCCGGGCGCGGACTTGCACCGTGCAGACAAAGCGTCCTCACGGGACGCACTCATGCCGACGGGGGTCGGTATCCACGCCTTTGCCGGGACGAATCACAAGGCGTGGATGGGCGCCCGCCATGGCGACCCGAAGTCGACGCCGATAACCTATCCCAGCAGCGGTCCGCAGCGTCCCCATTCATATCCACAGCGACTGAGCGGCCGATCACGGACACCCCACCATCTGGGCCCAGTTATTCGCTGAAGCGTAATGCCATTCTCAACGGCGGGTGACGAAGTCCGATCGCGCGAGCGTCACCCCGCCCGGCCGACCGCCAGACAATGCGATCTTGACTGCCGCCGGCCACGCAGCCTATTCCGCCGTACCGAATACCGGCAGAGCGTGGATGTCGAAGATCGTCGAGCGAACCCTGGACCTGCTGGAGCTGTTCGGCGACGAAAAGCGCCCTCTGACGCTGTCCGACATAGCCCGCCTGCTGAAGATCCCGGTTTCGAGCTGCCACGACGTGCTGCAGGCCATGCAGGGCCGCGGCTACCTCTACGAAATCGCCCCACGCGCCGGCTACTATCCCACGCTCCGTCTCCAGGCGCTGGGCAAAGTCATCGCCGACAACGACCCCGTCGTCGCCCGCGCCGACCTTCTGCTCCGGTCCCTGCGCGATACCCTGGACGAAACCGTCCTGCTGGCCAAGGTCAACGGCCTGAGCGCCACCTACCTGCTGGCCTTCGAGGCGACCCATCCGCTGCGGTTCATGATCAGTGTCGGTGAGAACGTCCGCAGCCTGCACGCCACATCCGCCGGCAAGGCGCTGCTGGGCAGCCTGGAGGAGCGCGACCTGAGCGCCTTCCTCAAGACGGCCAAACTGACCGCTTTCACCGACAGAACGATCACCACCGCCGCGGCTCTGCGCGCGAACCTCGATCTGAGCCGGCAGCGCGGGTGGTTCCTCAACCACGGAGAAAGCTTGCAGGGTGTGACCACACTTTCGGCACGCTTCCGATGGAACACCGCCGTCTATGTCGTCACCGTCGCAGGCCCCGCGTTGCGGATCGACGCTCGTTTGGATCAGGCGGCCGGCCTTCTCACCAATGTGTGCCAACTGCTGGAGATGCGCCAGCACGATCCCGCGGGCGAACGGCGGTAGAACGTCATGTCAAGGCATGGCTGCCATCGCCAGGCACGTCGGCCAATGTGCCTCGCCCAGGTTCGGCGCCAGCCGGCGCACCTGCGTCCAACCAACCTTCGGCCGGGCGGCGGGGTCATCGGGGCCCATCCCGGCCGGACGCTCGCCATGGACTCGCTCGATCATTCGCGAATACGAAATAAATTACACTGGCGCGGAGGAAACTGGCCCGCGATCATGCGCCGCGTAAGCGGGCAAAACGAATCACCGTGTGCCCTGCAATCGGGCCTTGACGCCAGGCCGCTCACAGTGTTCCTTCGCTACAGCGAATGGAATTTCGCAGCACGATAACCACCGCCACGCAGGAGGAGACCGGTGAGCTTCACAGACAACGAAACGGCCGGCGATGCGCTCGAACGAAGCACCATGCGGCGCGTCATGCTCCGCATCATGCCGTTCATCATGCTGTGCTATTTCGTCGCCTACCTCGACCGCGTGAATGTCGGCTTCGCGGCGTTGCAGATGAACAAGGCACTCGGCCTCAACGCGGCGGCGTACGGCTTTGGCGCGGGCCTCTTTTTCCTCGGATACTGCGTGTGCGAGGTTCCCTCGAACCTGCTTCTGTTCAGATTCGGCGCCCGCCGCTGGATAGCGCGCATCATGCTCACCTGGGGCCTGTGCGCGGCCGGCATGGCCTTCGTCGGCGGCGCACACAGCTTCTACGTGGTACGCACCCTGCTGGGTATGGCCGAGGCCGGGTTTCAGCCCGGGGTGCTGTTCTTCCTGACCCTCTGGTTCCCCGAAGCCTACCGCGGCCGCGTCATGGGCATGTTCTTCGCCGCCATCCCGGTCAGCGGCATCATCGGCGCCCCGATCTCCGGCGTCCTGCTGTCGCTCGACGGCGTCGCCGGCCTGCAAGGCTGGCAATGGCTCTTCCTGGTCGAGGCTGCCCCCGCCCTGATCCTCGCACCAGTCGTCGCATTCTATCTCCAGGACACGCCGGCCCAGGCAAGCTGGCTCCCGGACGCCTCCCGCGAATGGCTCGTCCGCCGGTTGAGCACCGAAAAACGCAGACTGGAAGCCAACCGGACCTATTCCGTGCTGCAAGCGCTGACCAATCCATGGGTCGTTTTCCTCACCGCGATCTACTTCACCAATGTCTGCCTCAATAACGGCATTGCTTTGTTTCTTCCCCAGATCGTCAAAGGCTTTGGCCTGACCAACACCCAGACCGGTTTCGTCGCCGCAATCCCGAGCGTCGTCGCGCTGGTGGCGGTCATCTGGTTCGGCCGCCGATCGGACAGTCACCGGGAACGTTACAGTCACGCCGCCTTCGCCAACCTGGTCGGCGGCGGCGCGCTGCTCGCCTCGGCATTGCTGCTGGACCCGGTTTCCCGCATGGCGGCACTGTCCTTTGCCCTCGCCGGGACGTTATCGTTCGCCGGCGTGTTCTGGACCATCCCGGCCGGGTTCCTCTCCGGTGCCGGCGCCGCCGGTGGCATCGCCGCGATCAGCGGGGTGGGCGTTATCGGCGGCTTCGCCTCGCCCTGGTTTGTCGGATACCTCAAAGACCTGACTGGCGATTTCCGCTGGGGCCTGGGCGCCGTCGGCTGCCTGGCAGTCCTGGCCGCGGCGGCGTTGTACGCCGTCGGCCGGGTACGGCAGGCGTCGGGCGCCGCACATCCCGCCGGCGCGCCATCTTGAGAAGGAAACCCGTTCGATGCATGAAAAATCCCCCTACATCATTCGCGCCGGCGAAGTGGAGCCCTACAGCCCTGCCAACCACACCGGGACCAAAAACTATCGCCTGATCGGCCCGAACGTGAACGGCGCAAAATACATGGAAATCGCCCTCGGCGACATCGAGCGCAACGAAGGCTCGCCAGCGCACGCACATCCCGATCTTGAGCAGGCGGTGTATATCCTGGAAGGCGAGGCGATCGCCGGAATCGACGGCATGGACCACCACGTCCGCCCGGGTGACATGATGTTCTTTCCCGCGAACGTGTTCCACTCAATCAAGGTCCTGACCGAGCGGATCAAGCTTCTGGTGATCTATTCACCACCGTATGGCGAGGACCCGGCCAAGGTGATCCGGTAAGCCAACCGGTGGACGCCACTCCATCCCCCACACGACGCCCCGCCCACAGACCCTACGTCATGGCCGGCCGGTTCGCCCCCGCGCCAAGCCCAGCTCACCCCCTGTCCCGGTAAGCTCACCACTCGTGTCAGACTAAACCCCTGGCCCCGCGCCATGACCCGCCGGCCTCAACCCCCGTCATGGCAAGACCGCTCGCCCCCGCGCCATGACCCGCCGGCCTCACCACTCGCCGCGCCATAACCCGCCGGCCTCACCACTTGTGTCATGGCCGGGCTCGGCCCGGCCACCCACGACTTCCCGAGCGAAACGCGGCAAAGCCCGTTTCCAGCCACCCCTGAAAATCCTCCCTCGGACCCCACGCCCCTATCCCACCTTTCGGAATTTCCGCAGCGACCGCAGGTTGTCCGGCCTCGGCCGGTCCGGAAACGTCTGCGGCCAGTTGGTCCACGACACCTCCCCCACATAGATGTCCCCGTGCCGGTCCACACAAAGCCCGTGCGGCGAAAGAAACTGATCGACGCCCAGCCCCGGCCCGAAGCCCCCCAGCCTGGACAGGCGCTTGCCGGTATGATCGACAATCGACACCCGAGGCCCCAGGTTCGGCACATTCCGGTTCACCGGCTGAGCCGGTCCTATTTCTCCAATGTAACAAACAGGGCACTTGCCCGGCGGCATGAAAAGCCCGCTCGGACGATGCAGATTGTTCCACTGCGTCTCGTAACGACCGTTGCCGTCGAAGACCTGCACGCGATGATTCTCCCGATCCGCGACATAGACCCAGCCGTCCCCGTCGCAGGTGATGTTGTGCGGGATGTTGAACTCGCCGGGATCAGTGCCCGGACCGCCCCAGGACATCAGCAGCGTGCCATTCGGGGAATACTTGTGAACGCGGGCATTGCCGTACCCGTCCGAGACATACACATCCCCGTTCGGCGCCATCGCCGTGTGCGTGCAACGGTGGAACGGTTCGCCGCTCATATAAGGCGCCGGCTTGCCTGAAATACCGAGCGTAAGCAGAATTCTGCCGTCCAGCGTGCACTGGCGCACCGTGTGGTCGGCGTCATCGGTCAGCCACAACGTCTCGTCCGGCGCAACGAAAACACCATGCGCCCGAGGGAACACGCCCTCACCCCATGAGCGCAGGAAATTGCCGTCGCGGTCGAACACGATCATTGGGTGCTCGCCACGGTTGAAGACGTAGACATTGTCCTTGCTGTCCACGCCGACCCCGCCGATTTCCTTGAACGACCACCCGGGCGGAAGCTTCGCCCAGTCCTCCACCGGTTCATAGATATAGTCGCCGCTCCCCAAGGTAACCATGTCCGTTCCCCTCTGTTCTTCGATGTCCCAGTCCAGCTCACAGCCAGTCTAACCCACAGCCAGTCCAGCCACAGACAGTCTAGCCCACCTTGCGGAACTTTCGTAACGATCGCAAATCGGCCGGCATGGGATCCTTCGGGAACAACTGCGGCCATTGCGTCCACGACACCTCACCGACGTAGATGTCGCCACGGCTGTCGACACATAATCCATGCGGCGCCAGGAACTGATCGGCGCCCAGACCCGCGCACACCCCGCCAAGCCGCCCGAGGCGCTTGCCCGTGTGATCCACGATCGTTACCCGAGGGCCAAGATTAGGCGCGTCGCGATTGACCCGCTGCACCGGCCCCAATTCCCCAATATAACACACCGGACATTTCCCGCTCGGCATGAAAATCCCGCACGGACGATGCAGGTTGTTCCACTGCGTCTCGTAACGTCCGTTGCCGTCGAACACCTGCACACGGTGATTCTCCCGGTCGGCGACATAGACCCAGCCGTCCCCGTCGCAGGTGATGTTGTGCGCGATATTGAACTCCCCGGGATCGGTCCCGGAGCCGCCCCACGACATCAGCAACCGTCCGTCAGGCGAGTATTTGTGCACCCGCGCGTTGCCATAGCCGTCCGAGACATAAACATCCCCGTTCGGCGCCATCGCGGTATGCGTGCAGCGATGAAACGGTTCGCCGCTCATATAAGGCGCCGGCTTGCCCGAAACGCCGAGCGTCAGCAGAATTCGGCCGTCCAGCGTGCACTGACGGACCGTGTGGTCGGCGTCATCGGTCAGCCACAACGTCTCGTCCGGCGCAACGAAAACACCATGCGCCCGCGGGAACACACCCTCACCCCATGAGCGCAGGAAATTGCCGTCGCGGTCGAACACGATCATCGGGTGTTCGCCACGGTTGAAGACGTAGACATTGTCCTTGCTGTCCACGCCGACCCCGCCGATCTCCTTGAACGACCAGCCGGGAGGCAATTTGCCCCAGTTCTCCACCGGTTCGTAAGTGAAGTCGCCGCTGCCCATGGTGACCATGTCCGTTCCCCCGCCCTTTAGCTGCTCCAGCCTGGCACATGACCTGCCCCAGGACCAGCGCGCCACCGGCCCGAAGCAGTGAACAACAACGCGCGGCGACCGATGGTCTATTCAACTCAAAGTTCAAACCTCAGTTCCAAAGCATGTCAAAGTCTTAGTGATCTTTGTGTCTTTGTGGTGAAGTCCTTTCATAGAGCGAACCCAGACCAGCGGTCCCAGATGGGGCAAGGAACGGCGCCCGCGAGCAGGGATGCCGCGCCAACCACCAGGATCAGCGAAAACGCCGGCAGATCGAAATCCGGCGTCCCCACCGAAACCCCGTCAAAGCCTCGCTGGCCAGACCAAGGGAACAATGACCGGCCAGACTGGCCGCGATCATCATCATTCCCCGAACTGGCAACACAGTCTCCCCAACAAGCGCGAAACGCAACGACAGGCCGGTGGCGGCCTGCGCCGAACAGCAGTTAAGATCGAACTAACAACAAGCCCTCAGGGCAGCGCCAGCCCGCCCCCGTCAATCGGCAACGCGTGCCCCGTTATCCCCCGCGCCTCGGGCCTCAGCAGCCACATCGCCGCATCCGCAACCTCCGGCGCCGAAGCGATCCGCCCGGTCGGCACCCCAGCGGCCGCCTGCGCCGCCGTAATGCCCACTTCCGCATAGCGCTGCGCCGCCATCCCGGTATCCACCCACCCCGGACACAGCGCATTCACCGTGATCCCCCGCGGTGCCAGCGCCAGCGCCAGCGCTCGGGTGAGACCGACAACCCCGTGCTTGGCGGCGCAATAGGCGGTCTGGTCCGGCACCCCGCGCAGCCCCAGCACCGAGGCGACATTGACGATCCGTCCCGTCCCGTCCGGCAACAGCGCCAGCGCCGCCTTGCAGCAGTGATACGTGCCGTGCAGGTTCGATCCGATGATCGCGTGCCACAGATCATCGTCGCCGTCCAGCCGGTTCGCCCCCGCGGTCCCGGCACAGTTGATCAGCGCATCGACCCGCTCCAGCCCCGCGAACGCGGCGCGCACAGCAACCGCATCCGCCACGTCGCAGACGACCACCCGGTGCCGCGACGGCACCGCCCGGCGCGCCAGAACCCGCACGTCCCAGCCCTCATCCGCCAACCGGTCCGCCACCGCCCGCCCGATGCCGCGCGTGCCACCGGTTACCACAGCCAGCCTCATTGCGCGGTTCCGCCGCCATCCACCGCCAGCACCACGCCCGTGATGAACGACGCCGCATCCGAGACCAGAAACGCCACCGCCGCCGCAATCTCCGACGGCGCCGCGAACCGCCCCAGCGGCACGCCCGACTTGTAAGCATCGGCCGAGGACACCGGAAACCGGTCCGGATACCGCGCCGAAAGATCACCGATCACCGTCGCCAGCATCGCCGTGTCGGTCGAGCCCGGTGCCACACAGTTCACCCGAATACCAAAGGCCGCCCAGTCCAGCGCCGCCGACCGGGAAAGCTGCGCGATCGCCGCCTTCGACGCCCCATACGCCGCACTCACCTGCTTGCCGATCAACGCCTGGTCCGACGCGATATTCACGATCGCACCCCGCCGCCGCTCCGCCATCCCCGGCAGCACCGCACGCATCAGCGCATACGCCGCCAAAAAATTCACCCGGAACACCCGCTCCACCTCCGCCAGCGGGGTCTCGACTACAGTCCCAAGAACCGTCACACCAGCGTTGTTGACCAGGATATCCACGGACCGGCCGCCAATCAGCGCGGCCAGACGCGCCTCCAGCGTCACCGTATCGGACAGGTCAAAATCCGGCAGATCGAGCCCGATCACCTCCACGCCGTCCCGCGACAGAACGTCGAAAATGGCCCCCCCGATGCCACCCCGATGGCCAGTGACGATCGCCCGCCGCCCCGCCAGCCCAAAACTCAGTTCCGCACCCATCTTGTCTCCCCGTACATCGGTGCCATTCTCGCCTCGAAACCCGGGAAGGAGCCCCGCTCGATGCGCCGGTTGGCCGCGATCCTGTCTCTATTGCTGCTCTCCGGCGTCGCCCGCGCCGACGACAAGGTCACCTTCGGCCTCGACTGGAAGGCCGAGGCGGAATACGGCGGCTACTACCAGGCCGTCGCCACCGGCATCTACGCGAAGCACGGCCTGAACGTGACGATCCAGGAGGGCGGGCCGCAGGTCAACCATACACAGTTGCTGCTGGCCGGACGCCTCGATTTCAATATCTCCTCCAACTCCTTCCTGGCCCTGAACTTCGTCAAGGAGAACATCCCGTTCAGAGCGATCGCCGGAGGGTTCCAGAAGGACCCGTCGGTGCTGATCGCCCATCCCGGCCAGGGCAACGACAGTTTCCAGGCACTCAAAGGCAAGCCGATCATGATCAGCGCCGACGCCCGCGTGGGATGGTGGACGTTCCTGAAGGCCAAGTTCGGCTACACCGACAGCCAGATCCGCCCGTACACCTTCAACCTGGCACCCTTCCTGGCCGACAAGTCCGCCATCCAGCAGGGCTACCTCGGCTCCGAACCGTTCTCCATCAAGGAAGCCGCCCATTTCGACCCCGTCGTGCTGCTGATGGCCGACGCCGGCTTCAAGGGCTACGCCAGCATGATCGCGACCTCGGATAAGAAGATCGAGCAGCAGCCGGACCTCGTGAAACGCTTCGTCGATGCCTCGATTGAGGGCTGGTACTCCTACCTCTACGGCGACCCCGCACCGGGAAACGCCCTGATCAAGCAGGCCAACCCCGAGATGACCGACGCGCTGATCGCCTATGGCCGCAGTTCGATGATATCGCACGGCATCCTGGATTCGGGTGACGCCCTGACAATGGGAATTGGTGCAATGACCGCCGAACGATGGGCCGATTTCTATCAGACCACCTCCGACGCCGGGGTCTATCCGAAGGGCCTGGACGTCACCAAGGCCTACACGCTGCAATTCGTGAACCACAAGGTCGGGATGGACCTGAAGCATTGAGTGTTCGTCCGGGAAGTCTGGACCTACCCGCGAGAGTTTTAGGACGGACACTGAGGCAACGCCCAAAACCAATCGACTCGGCTGAGACGGCGCGCCGCAGCCTGCCCCAGGTGTCATGGCCGGGCTCGGCCCGGCCACCCACGACTTACCGGCGCCGGGTTCGAAAGGTCCTTTCTGAGGCGTTGATTCTTGGGCGTCGCCTGACTCCCCACAACGCTCCAATCCGCCCCCATACGTTCAGCAACGTATGCTGACTGTCAGCCACGTCGCCCGCCGCTTCCCCGGCGGGGTCGAAGCCCTGCGCGACGCCTCCATACAACTCTCAGAATCCGATTTCGTCGTTCTGCTCGGTCCCTCCGGCTGCGGCAAATCGACATTACTGCGCCTGATCGCCGGATTGGACCAACCGGACGACGGCCGGCTGGCATGGGACGATGGACCACCCGCCCCCGGCGACATCGGCTACGTGTTCCAGGATGCCACCCTCCTCCCCTGGGCCACCGCCGAGGACAACGTCTTCCTCCCACTCCGCCTGCGCGGCGCAACCCGAGACACCGCAATGCCGCAGGTCCACGCCGCCCTGCACCGCGTCGGCCTCAACGGCTTCGAAAAAGCCCGCCCAAGACAACTCTCCGGCGGCATGCGGATGCGCGTCTCGATCGCCCGAGCCCTCGTCACCGAGCCGCGCCTGCTGCTGATGGATGAACCCTTCGCCGCGCTCGACGAATTCACCCGGCACAAGCTGCAAGCCGACCTGCTCGACGTCTGGCGCCAGGCCGCCTGCACCGTCGTCTTCGTCACCCACTCCATCTACGAGGCCGCCTTTCTCGCCCGCCGCATCATCCTGATGACCCCCCGCCCGGGCCGGATAGACCGTGAAATCGCCTCCAAACTGACATCAGGCCCGCAAACCCGCCTCGATCCGGCCTACGCCGCTCTGGTCGCCGAAATCGCCCGCGGCATGGAGGACGCGCTGCGATGAAATGGGCCCCCGCCCTGTTCGGTCTCGTCGCGCTGGCGCTGTGGGAAGCCGCCGTCCGGATCACCGACGTCCCGGTCTACCAGTTGCCCGGTCCGATCGCCATCGTCGGCGCCTTCGTGGCCGATCCGGTCGGCCTTCTCCAGGCCCTGGCCTCAACTCTGTTCGTCACGTTCTCGGCCCTTCTCGTCGCCGCCGTGCTGGGTTCGGCCATGGCCATCGCCATGTCGGCCAGCCGCCTCGCGCAGGCCGCGATCCAACCCTGGGCCGTGGCGCTCCAGGTCACGCCGCTGCCCGCCATCGCCCCC
>JBEKLE010000347.1:0-7269 GCA_050010355.1 Rhodopila sp.
CTCGTGCAGCGGCGCCAGCAGATCCCGCGTGCGCGCAAACGACGTGAGGTCGCCGCTGTCCCAGGCCAGGTGCAGCAACGCGCAGAGCGACGGCGCGATATTGGCGGTCACTGAGATGCACCCGTTGCCGCCGGCGGCACGGTAGGCGGCGGATGTCGCGTCGTCGCCGCTGACCTGCAGGAAATCTGGCCCACACAGCGCTCGCAGGCGCGGCGGACGGCCCAGATCGGCAGTGGCATCCTTGATGCCGATGGTCAACCCGCGTTCAAACAGCGTGGCGACTGTTTCGTCCCTGATCGCGACGCCGACGCGCCCGGGCACGTCATAGACGATCAACGGCAGGTCCGAGACGTGCGCCAGGGCGCGCATGTGTGCGATGATCCCCTCCTGCGAGGGTTTGACATAGGGCGTCGGCGCACAGAGCAGAGCTGCCGCACCACACGCAGCGGCAAGGCCGGCGATCGCGGCGGCCGCCTCGGTGGACGGGCCGCCGCAACCGGCGATGACCGGAACACGGTCGCCCGATGTCGCGACGGCCAGGCTGATCAGTGCCGCCTGCTCGTCAGAACTGAGTGCCGCAGCCTCACCGGTGCTGCCGCAGACCACAAGCGCCGCGGTGCCGCATGCAATCTGGCGCTGGCAGAGGCGAACGAACGCGGGTTCGTCGATCACCCCGTCCTTGAACGGCGTGGCCAGTGCGGTCAGGGAACCACCCAGGGCAAGACGGTTCATGACGACCTCCGCAGGTCGGCCCGGAGTAACGTGAGACCGGGAAGATGGCTCGAATGCAGGGCGGAAAAGCCGTTCAGCCGCAGCCGGCGAGCCAACGCGCCCACATCTCGCGCCCCCGCGATGAGCCTGCCATTCGGGACCAGAGACCGGCGGGCGAGCCGGATGACGTCCTCGAAAGACGGAAATGCCGTCACGCGCGGCACGAGGACGACGTCGTAATCATCGGCATCCGGCTTGTCGCCGGGGCGAAGAACGGTTGCCGCCGGACAACCGCGCCGGATCAGGCCGCACATCAGATCGAGGCCTTGCTCCGCTACGATCAGCACCCGGGCGTTGCGCAGATCTCCGGCCAGGCGCCAAAGTGGCTCGAGCAGCCAGGGTGGCTCGAGATAAGTGTCTTCCTGGGTTTCAGGTGGTAGCCGCGTTTGTGCAGGCGCGGCGACGGACGTTTGGACCATCGAAAAAATCCTCTCGGCTCATGCACCGGGGGCATCGGTGCACGGCGGTGGGTTAGCCGGGACGCCAGCCCGCTACGGGTGGGGCGATCCGGCCCCGAGAAGATTGGTCCGTCCCGCATAGGAGTTCGATGTGTCCCGTTGATGTGGCGAATATCCAAGTCATATCAATTCGTGTCGGCAACGGCGCTGCCGCGGTACTGCCCCGTTGTTCGGGCGGAGGCAGGGATCGATCTACGCTTTTGGCTGGTCCAAACAAAGCTCGGCCGCCGCTTTCGCCCTGCCGCATGCACAAATGGATTCGGTCGGGGCTCTGTCCTCTGCGCAAGCGAGGACTCGACACGGAGCAATGGATTCGGTCGGGGCTCTGACCTCTGCGCAAGCAAGGACTCAACACGAGCACACGAAGAATCACGAAGGCGCACGGAGACCCTTGACCGACGAATCGTACACAGGGGGGCTGCGGCGCCGGAATCCCCCACCCGTGGAACTCGTTCGCCGAGTCGGTCATTCCTGATCATCATCTAACCAGAACGATCAGCATTTTATTGGCTTCTCGGTGGACCTTCGTGGTTCATCGTGCTCTCCGTGTTAGAAGCTTACTCGCTTACGGACTATAACGCATCCGTGGCGCAACCGGTTCGGCGGCCCAAAGATACGTGGATCCAGCAGGGCCTACACCCAGCCACGCTTCGTCCGCACTCGGCGCGCCGTTCAGCGGCTCGCGGTCTTGTTCGCCGTATCCTGCTGCGGCGACGGGTTCGTCACCCGCACCTTGCTGCCGTCAGCCAGTTCGGTCGGCGGACTCAGGACCAGATTTTCGCCGCCCTGCAGTCCGTCGTGCAACTCGGCGGTCGTCCCGAAATCCCGGTACACCGAGACCTTCTCGAACCGGATTGTGTTGTCAGGTTCCACCGTCGCCACCTGCAGGCCGCTCGCATTGAACACCAGCGCCCCATCAGGTACGACAATCCCGGGCGCCTGGCGCGGAACGGCGAAGGTAACGTTCACGAACAGGCCGGGCCGCAACTCGCCGTCCGGGTTGGCGACGTCAACCTCGGTGAGCATCGAGCGCGACGCTGACTGCAACGCGACCGAACTGCGCGCCACACGTCCCTTGAAGATCCGCCCTGGCATCTCCGGCACGGTCACCTGAGCCTCCAGACCGTCATGGATGCCGATTGCGCTGCTCTGCGGCACGTAAACCGCGATGCGCAGCACATTATCACGCGCGATGCTGAACATCGGGTTACCGCCAAGGCTGTCCTGGGTCAGCAGGTCACCGGTATCGACGTTACGTGCGGTGATCACGCCGTCGAATGGTGCCTTTATCTGCTCGAAAGCAGTCAACGCGACCAACCGGTCCACGGTGGCCTGCTGCGCTTTCACATTGGCCAGCGCCACCGCGACGCCAGCCTTGGCATTGGCAATTCCGGCCGTCTGAACGGAGAAATTAGCGGTTGCATTGTCGGCGTTTTGCCGGGTTTCCCAGCCCTGACCTGCCAGCGTGGTCTCACGGTACTTCGTGATGTCGGCCAGCCTTGTGTTGGCCTCGGCAGACAGCACCTGGGCTTGCGCCTGCAACACCGCCGCCTGGTTTTGTCCAAGTTGTGCCTGGGCCTGTGCAAGCTGCTGGTCGAGGTCAGGGGCCGCGATGCGCAGCAGCAGGTCGCCGGCATGCACGCGGCTGCCGATATCCACCCGCCGCTCCGCCACGTAGCCGGTCGCGCGCGGATAAAGATTGGCGACGTCGAACGCCTCGGTCTGGCCGGGCAATGTCAGTTGCACCGGCGAATCGACTCGCTTCGCCACCGTTGTCCGCACCTGCGGAACGAAATCCTCCTGCTCCTTCTGCGTCTCGGCTGCGTCGGCATAGGTTCGCCAGTGCAGGTAGCCGCCCGTACCGAGCAGCAGGATGACGGGTAGCAGCACGAACAAGAAAGTGCGTTTGCGCGGCGGCGGAGGCGGCGTCCGGTCGGGCTCGGTCATACGTAATCTTCCAGAGGTTTGGCTTCACCGCGCCGCAGCAGGGAGTATAGGAACGGTACGAACAACAAGGTCGAGCACGTGCCCACGGCGATCCCGCCCAGCACGGCACGTGCCAGAGCCGCATTCTGCTCGCTGCCCTCGCCGATCCCGATCGCCATCGGCAGCAGACCCACGAACATCGCGCCCGCGGTCATCAGGACCGGCCTTAGCCTGGTTTCTCCCGCGGCAATGGCGGCCTCGATCGCGCTGCACCCGGTGCTTTCGCGATGCTCGCGCGCAAAGGTCACCAGCAGAATGGAATTTGCCGATGCGACGCCGACACTCATGATTGCGCCCATCAGCGACGGGATGGAGAACGTGGTCTGGGTGATGAACAGGCTGGCGACGATGCCGCAGAACGCCAGAGGCAGCGCGGCGAGGACCACGAAAGGATCACCCCAGGTCTGGTAGTTGATGACCATCAGCAGATACACCGCGATCATTGCGACAGCCAGGCCGATGCCGATGTGGAAGAACGCCTGATCCTTACTTTGGATCTGGCCCTTCACCGAAATCCGGTCCGGCGGCTGCAACTGCTTCTGCTGATCGGCAACGATCTGGTTGATGTCGCTCTCCACCCCGCCGAGATCACGGTTCTGCACCGCGGCGTAAACGTCATAGGTCGGCTGTGTGTTCACGTGGTTCGAGACCGTCTGCTCGCTGCCTCGTTTCAGTGTCGCCACATTCGACAGAAGCTGCAGCGCGCTCGGTCCGATACCCGAACCGGCGGAGATCAGCAGCGGCGTGTTGGTGATCGACGTGAGGCTGTCGTTCCGGTACTCCGGTGTCTGCACCCACACCTGATACGGGATGCCGGTCTGCGGATCGGCCCAGAAATTTGGGCTGACCTGGAAACTGCCCGACAGTGACACGTTCAAATCTGTCGCCACTTGTTGCTCGGTCAGACCGAGTTCCATGGCCCGCTGCCGATCCACCTGGACGAAGAATTCCGGCGCGTTGGTGATCTGCTGGATGTGGACATCGACCGCGCCCCGCACCTGTCGCAGTTTGCCGGCGATCGTCTGGGCGACCTGCAGGTCCTTGTCCGAATGGCGGCCGCTGACCTGTACGTCGATCTGCGAAGGCACACCGAAATCCAGGATCTGCGTGATCATGTCAGCAGCTTCGAAATAAAAGATCGCGTCCGGAAAACGCTGATGCAGCACCGTGCGGAGCCGCTTCTGGTAGCCAAAAGTTGAGCCGTGGCCGGGTGCCAGGGTCACCAATACCTCGCCGTCGTTGTAGGCAACGAATGTTCCGTTGCCGAAGGCGAAGTTATAGTTCGACGCCGGCAGGCCAATGTTGTCGATGATGGTGCCGACCTCGTTCCGCGGGACGACCTGTCGGATGGTATCCTCAACCTGCTGGAACAGTTTCTCCGCTTGCTCGATGCGCGTTCCGGGCGCCGCGCGCACGTGCAGCGTCATCTGGCCGGCATCGATCTGCGGGAAGTAATCCGTCCCGACGAACATGAACAGAACGACGCCGCAGGCCAGAATCGAACCGGCGACACTCAGCGTGATCCAGCGGTGCAGAATCACCGCGTGCAGCAAGCCGACATAGGAGCGGTGAAATTTCGTGAAGCCGCGCTCGAAGCCTGCGTGGATTCGGCCGAATATGCCGGATGGCTTGGCGTCGGGGTCGTGGCCGTGGGTTTCGTTCTTCACCAGCACGTCGATCAGGATGGGCACCAGCGTCCGCGAAAGGACGTAGGACGCCAGCATCCCAAACACCACCGCCAGGGCCTGCGGCGTGAACAGGTATTTCGGTGCGTCGGTCAGGAACGTCACCGAGACGAAGGCGCAACAAATCGACAGCGTCGAGATCAGCGCCGGCTTGGCGATGCCGGCCGCACCGTGCACCACCGCCTGCCTGAAATCCTTGCCTTCCTCCAGCAACCGATACGTGTTTTCGATCGCGACGGTGGCGTCGTCCACCAGAATGCCGACCGCCAGGGCCAGGCCGCCCAGGGTCATGATGTTGACCGTCTCGCCCAGCGCGGCCAGCACCGCGAGCGAGGTCAGAATCGACAGCGGAATGGAAACCAGAACGATCAGCGTGGAGCGCCACGATCCCAGGAAAAGCAGGATCATCAGCCCGGTCAGCCCGGCGGCGATCGCGCCTTCGCGGATCACGTCGTCGATCGCGCCTGACACGAACACCGACTGGTCGAACAGCGGCGTGATTTTCATGTCTTTCGGCGCCGCCGCGCGAATACCCGGCAGCAGCGACTTCACCGTATCGACTACGGACAGCGTCGAGGCATTGCCGTTCTTCAGCACCGTCAGCAGCACGCCGCGCTGGCCGTCCTGGCGCACGATGTTCTGCTGCGGCGGACCGCCGTCGCGCACATAGGCGACGTCACGAACCAGGATCGGCGAACCGTTGACGATCTTGACCGGCACCTCGTTCAGTGTCGCGATCGCTTCGGGCGTCGAGTTCAGCCGGATCACGTACTGCTTGGTGCCGAACTTCGCCAGTCCGGACGGCACGGTAACATTCTGTGCGGTCATGGCGTTGGTGACATCAGCCGGTGTCAGGCCATACGCCTGAAGCGCGTGCAGATCGAGATCGACCATGATCTGCCTCGGCTGTCCGCCATAGGGCGATGGCAGAGTCGATCCCGGAACGGTCGTCAGTGTCTGCCGGATCCGGTACTGGCCGTAGTCGTAAAGCTGCCGCTCGTTCTCCTGCTGCGAACTCATCGCCAACTGGATGACGGGAACGGTGGAGGCGGAAAATCGCATCACCACCGGTGGTTGGATTCCAGGGGGCAGCACAGCGCGGATCGAGTTGGTGGATGCGGTGACCTGTGACAATGCGAGATCGATACTGACGTCGGGCTGGAAATAGATCCGCGTGATGGTGACGCCCTGCAGCGTCGTACTCTCCATGTTGCGGATGCCGTTGACGTTGTTGCTGAGAGCGAATTCGGTATAAGTTGTAACCCGCTTTTCCATCTCCGGTGTGTCCAGACCGGTGTATGTCCAGACAATCGTCACGACCGGAATGTTCACTTCCGGCAGCACGTCCTTCGGCATGACGATATAACCGCCGATACCGGCAAGCAGGATGAGGATCGACATCACATAAAAAGTGATGCGAAACTTCAGCGCATATGTAACAAGCCCCATGCCTTTTATCTGAGAAGCGGGACGGTTCGCGCAAGTCCCGCGGCGCCGCGAAATCGCGTCAACGCGATCGGCTGGGGTTAAATCCTGGTTAGCCGCACCCCGAAATGTTTCGAACAGCAACGATCGCGCTCGAAGTATTACGGCGGTCGTGGCGTGGGTCCCACCCGCACTAGGCCCGAAAGCGGCGATTGACAGAACGCAAATAACCCTCGTCCAAATGCACGCGCATACCAAAACCGCGTTTACAAACAGCGACCGTCAGGCCCAGAGTTGCAGTCGACAGGCCGCCTTGACGCCGAGGGTCCCATGAGCCGAATTGCCGATCTGCCCGATGATGCCCTGAAAACCCTGCGCCTTCAGGTGCGTAGCGAGTACGACGCCTTCCGGGGGCGCGGGCTCAAGCTCGACATGACACGCGGAAAGCCGGCGCCGGACCAGCTTGATCTGGCAAATGATCTGCTGGCGTTTCCGGGCAACCGCGACTTCCTGACCGAGGCCGGCGAGGACGCCCGCAACTACGGTATCCTGCAAGGCCTTCCCGAAGCCCGCGCCCTCTTTGCCCCGATGCTCGGTGCCCCGCCCGGCCAGATCTTCGTCGCCGACAATGCCAGCCTGGCGGTAATGCACGACTGCATCGTCTGGGCACTTTTGAAGGGTGTTCCCGGCTCCGTGCCGCTGACCGGCCACGGCCCGGACATGGACGCTGTCGAGGCGCTCGCGACCGATCCGACGGTCAAGGGCATGTGGTGTGTGCCGAAATACTCCAACCCGACCGGGGATGTGTATTCCGAGGAGACCGTGCGGCGGCTGGCCATGATGCGCGCCGGCGCCCCCGACTTTCGCCTGTTCTGGGACAACGCGTATGCGGTCCACCACCTGACGGAAAACCGGCACGAGATCGCCAACATCCTCGACGTCTG
>JBEKLE010000348.1:0-6922 GCA_050010355.1 Rhodopila sp.
CGGCGGCTGTACGCTGTCCGGATCCGCCCGTGTTTGACGTCCGCGCGGAAATCTATCTATACCACTGGAACAAACGGGGCGGGTGATCGTTGTCGGTGCTTGAAAGGAACGGAGCCAGCGTGGCTTTAACCTTTGATGGGTGGTTTGCGGCTTCGGTCAGGATGTCGTATGATAAAAAATTTAGATAGTTTAAATAAATTTGGCGCCGAGCGTCAGGCAGACGGTTCGGTCAAGTTCCGACTTTGGGCACCCGCTCAGGAAACGGTGTCGGTTGCGATCGAGTCCGGTGATCTGCTGCCGATGCGGCGCGCCTCCGACGGATGGTTTGAGGCGAACGCAACAGTGCCGGACGGCACGCGCTATCGCTATCGCCTGTCTGATGGTCTGACGGTGCCTGATCCCGCATCGACTGGCCAGGCACCGGACGTGCACGACGCCAGTGTCGTCGGAACCGGCTCGATCAAGTGGAAGCATCCCGAGTGGCGCGGACGTCCCTGGACCGAGACCGTGCTGTACGAAGTGCATGTCGGGTTGGCGGGTGGATTCCGCGGCGTGAAGGACGATTTGCAGCGGTTAGCATCATTGGGAGTCACGGCAATCGAGTTGATGCCGGTCAATGACTTTTCCGGCAACCGCAATTGGGGCTACGATGGGGTCTTGCCATATGCGCCCGACTCTGCGTACGGATCGCCCAACGATCTGAAGGAGCTGGTCGATACCGCTCACGGGCTGGGCCTGATGATGTTCCTGGACGTCGTCTATAACCACTTCGGACCGGACGGGAACTATCTGCAAGCTTATGCGCCGCAGTTTTTTCGGGACGACGTGAACACGCCGTGGGGCCCCGCGATCGACTTTCGCCGCCGGGAGGTACGGGATTTTTTCACCGGCAGCGTCCTGATGTGGCTAACGGAATACCGCTTCGACGGCCTGCGCTTCGACGCAGTACACGCGATCCAGCAGCAGGATTGGGTGGAGGAAATGGCGGCGACCGTGCGCAGCACCATCGACCCTGATCGGCGTGTCCACCTGGTGCTGGAGCATCACAACGCCGCCTCGCTTTTGCGGAAAGACATTGATGCCCAGTGGAACGATGACGGCCACAACGTGCTGCATGTTCTCCTGACGGGCGAGGTCAGCGGCTATTACGCCGACTATGCCGACCATCCCGCGGTCAAGTTGGCCCGCGTTCTGGCGGAAGGATGGGTCTATCAGGGCGAGCGCTCGTCGTATCTGAACGCGCCGCGTGGAGAGCCGAGCGCCGGCCTCCCGCCCTATGCTCACGTCCTGTTCCTGCAAAACCACGATCAGATCGGAAACCGCGCGTTTGGAGAGCGGCTGACGTCCTTGACGTCCGTGGCGGCCCTGGAATGCGCGATCGCGCTGTATATGCTGTGCCCGCAGATACCGCTGCTGTTCATGGGCGAAGAGACGGCATCCGCCACACCGTTCCTGTTTTTCACCGATTATCACGCCGACTTGGCGAACGCCGTGCGGGAAGGGCGCCGCCAGGAGTTTGCCGGGTTCGATGAATTCGCCGATCCGGTGAAGCGTGAGCGTATCCCAGACCCAAACGCAATCGAAACATTCGCCGCGTGTGTTCCGCAACCCGGGTCAGGCGATCGCTTCGCGTTTTATCAGAGGCTTATCTCCTTGCGCCTTGAGAAGATTGTGCCGCGTTTGTCGGGGACAGTGTCGCTCGGCGCCGAGGCGATTGGGCCGAAAGCTGTCGTGGCTCGTTGGAAGCTAGGCGATGCCACGAAGCTAACAATCGTAACCAACCTTGGGACGGATGCGGTGTCGTTTGATACGCCGTCGGGCTGCCTGCTTTTCGCAGTGGGCGATGCAGCCCCGATGACAGCAGCGTACCTGGAGGGTGCCGCATGAGCGACGAAGTCCTTCGAGACCTGGCGCGTCGCGCCGGTATCGCGGTCGACTGGCAGGATTACGCAGGGCGGCCAAAAACGGTGGCGCCACCTGTCCTCCGCCGGGTACTGGCAGCTCTGTGCCTCCCCGCCGATACAAGCCGCGAATTGTCTGCCAGCCGGCGTCTGCTGACGAAACGCAGCAGCTTGGCCGACCTGCCTCCGCTCGTTACTGCGGTGGCCGGCCGGCCGACACGCCTGGACGTCGGGGGAAACGAGGCGCAGCCCGCAGAACTGGTTCTTGAACAAGGCGACTCCCGGCCGGTGGCATTGCTGCCCGCCCGGGGGCGACTGCGCATTCCGGCCGTTGCGGAGATCGGCTATCACCGGCTGCGCGTGGAGGACCGGGAGATCGTTCTGGCGGTGTCGCCGGCACGATGCCGCTCGATCGAGGATGTCGTTCCCGATGCGCGATTATGGGGCTTGGCCGCCCAGCTGTATGGCTTGAGCCACCCCGGCGACGTGGGCATTGGAGATCTGGCCGGCGCGGCTGATCTTGCCCGCGTCGCCGGGATGAAAGGCGCCGATGCGATTGCGCTCAGTCCAATGCATGCCCTTTACGCCGCCGACCCTGCCCGGTTTGGTCCGTATTCACCCTCGAGCCGCTTGTTTCTCAATCCTCTGCACGCCTCGCCAGACCTTGTGTTCGGGCCGAGCGGCGCCTCAGACGCACCACCCGCCAACGGCCTGATCGACTGGCCGGCGGCGTCGGCTGCGAAGTATGCACTTCTGCGTGCGACATTCAATTCTTTTGTTGAAGGTAATGAATGGGACGGCCTGTTGGGTGCGGACTTTGCACGGTTCCGGGCAGATCGGGGGCCCTTGCTGTATGAGCATGCGTGCTTCGAGGCCCTGCAGGCCGCCCGTATGCCTCAACGGGAATGGCGGAACTGGCCGACCGATCTTCGCGATCCGCGTAGTGCGGCAGTGACCTTCTTTGCCGGCTCGCGACCAGACGAAGTGCTGTTTCATCAGTTCCTGCAATGGATTTCTGACCGTTCCGTGGCCGCGGCGCAGGCCGTGGCGCGGCAGGCGGGCATGCGGATTGGCCTCATCGGCGATCTCGCTGTGGGTATGGACCCGGCAGGTAGTCACGCATGGAGCCGGCAGAGCGACGTCCTGCTGGGGTTGACGATCGGGGCCCCGCCCGACCTGCTCAATCCGCGGGGACAAGACTGGGGCCTGACAGGATTTTCACCGCGTGCGATGGAGGCAAACGGCTTTGCCCCCTACCTCTCAACGCTGCGGGCCGCGATGCGACACGTCGGGGGAATTCGTGTTGATCACGCAATGGGATTGGCCCGGCTGTGGTTGATACCGGACGGCGCATCCCCGGCTGATGGCGCCTACCTGAACTTCCCGGTGGGCGATTTGTTACGCCTGCTGGCACTGGAGTCCGTGCGGCACAACGTCGTCGTGATCGGCGAAGACCTTGGAACTGTGCCCGAGGGTTTCCACGATATGCTCGAACAAAGTGGTATTCATGGCATGCGTGTCCTTTGGTTCGAACGTGATGCACAGACCGGATTCGTCCCGCCCAGGGGCTGGGGCAGCACCGACGTGGCGATGACGTCGACTCATGATCTGCCGACGGTTGCCGGCTGGTGGCGGGGCAGCGATATCGACGTGCGTCACAAATACGGGCGGTTGGGTGAAGACGTCGATCCTGACGCCGTGCGAAGGACACGCGAGCAGGACCGCCCAAGACTATGGAATGCATTTGTGCGGGAGCATGTCGGTGAGGGGCCGGTTCCGGAACCCGAGGAAACCGACCGCGTGGTCGATGCCGCTGTGCGGTTCATTGCCAGAACCGAAGTGCCGCTGTCCCTGATCCCGCTAGAGGATCTGCTCGGTCAGGTCGAGCAGCCTAACCTTCCGGGCACCGTCACTGAACATCCGAATTGGCGGCGGCGCCTGCCGGTGACGGCGGAGTCCGTCTTGGAGGCCGAAGCCGTTGCGCGCCGGATCGATTTTGTGGTTGCAGAAAGGCCCCGGCAGTGATCCCTCACGCGACGATGCGCCTCCAGCTCTACAACGACTTCACTTTCTCGGACGCTGCTGCTCTGATACCGTATCTGGTCAATCTGGGAATCAGCCATGTTTACTCATCGCCGATCCTCACCGCGCGATCGGGATCGGTCCATGGCTACGACGTGGTTGATCCCACGACCGTTAATCCGGAACTGGGCGGCGAGCGAGGACTCCGTCAATTCGTTACCGCCTTGCACGGTGCTGGCTTGGGGTTGATCGTCGATATCGTGCCGAACCACATGGCGGTCGGTGCCTCCGACAATCCCTGGTGGTGGGACCTGCTGCGCTACGGCCGTTGCAGCCGCTACGCAGCCTTCTTCGACGTGGACTGGGCATCGGACGACCCGGAACTGCAAGGCAAGGTACTCGCACCGTTTCTTGGCCGGCCATACGGCGAAGCGTTGGACGCCGGGGAAATCCGGTTGGTGCACCTCCCGTCAGGCGAGCCGGTCATCCGCTATTTCGACAGCGATTTCCCGATTGATCCTGCTGACTATGCCCACATCGCCGAGAGCGGGCTGGAATCGTTTGATCCCGCCAATCCAGACGGACGCGACCAGATCCACAAACTTTTGGAGCGACAGCATTATCGCCTCGCATGGTGGGGAATCGCCGGTGACGAAATCAATTGGCGACGCTTCTTCGACATCAACGGTCTCGCCGGTGTGCGAATCGAGGCACCTGAAGTATTCGAGGAAACCCACGCGACGCTGTTCGGCCTCTACGCGGACGGGCTGATTGACGGTTTTCGCGTGGATCATGTGGATGGCTTGTCCGACCCGCCGGGCTACTGCCGGCGTCTGCGCCAAAGGTTGGATGACCTCGCGCCCGACCGGCATGGCTATCTGGTGATCGAGAAAATCCTCGGCGCTGGCGAGTCGCTGCCCACCGACTGGGGTGTTGACGGCACCAGCGGGTATGACTTTATGAACGAGGTCAGCGCCCTTCTACATGACCCGTCCAGCGCAGCGCCGCTCGGGAAATTGTGGCATGGCGCGACGCAGCGCCCCGCTGACTTCGAAGACGAGGAAGTCGCCGCGCGCCAGGAGGTCTTGCAGCGTGACTTCGATGCACAATTGAACGCAGTTGCCACGGCATTGCACCGCGTCGCCCGATCCAACCGGAACACACGGGACACGTCCATCGCGGCTATTCGTCGTGGCCTCGTTGCGCTCTTGTCGCATTTTCCGGTCTATCGTGGTTACGATGCCGGGTTGAAGCGATCTCCAATGGACCAGCAGTCCTTCGCCAAGGCGCTGGCCGCTGCGAAGCAGGATACCCCAGCCTCCGCGCACCCTGTCCTCGACCAATTGGACCGATGGCTCGGCGGCGAAACTGGGGATAAGATCGCTGGCACGCGGTTTCAGCAGTTAAGCGCCCCCGTCGCCGCCAAGGCTGTTGAGGACACAGCGTTTTACCGGTATGGCAGATTGCTGTCACGAAACGACGTTGGTTTCGACGCGGCGCGTCTTGGCGGGTCGGTGGCTGATTTTCATCGCGCCCAGGCGAATCGGCTGGCGTCATTCCCCGGAAGTATGCTGGCGACGGCCACACATGATCACAAACGCGGTGAAGACTTGCGCGCACGTCTCGCGGTTATCAGCGAGGTTCCCGAGGAGTGGGCTGCCTTCCTCGGAGAGTGCCAAGCGATCGGGGCAGGGCGGCTTGATCCCGCCGACGAGATCATGCTGTATCAGATGATCGTCGGTGCATGGCCGCTTGACCTCAACATTGCCGACGAAGCGGGATGCTACGCCTTCGCTGAGCGGCTGGCCGCTTGGCAGCAGAAGGCGATGCGCGAAGCCAAGCTGCGCACCGACTGGACCGCGCCCAGTGAATCGTACGAGACCGCTGCAAGAAACTTCCTCTTCAGTCTGTTCGATCCTTACGGCGACTTCCTGCCGATCGCTCGATCATTTGTTGATATGATCGCGCCTTCGGGGGCCGTGAATGGTTTGGCGCAGGCGGTGTTGAAAATGACTGTTCCGGGAATGCCCGACTTCTTCCAAGGAACGGATTTCTGGGATTTCAGCCTCGTTGATCCAGACAACCGGCGACCGGTGGATTACGCTTTGCGACGGGTAGCCCTGGACGCTGTTGTCCAACCGCCGGAATGCGAAAGCTCCTGGCGCGACGGGCGGATCAAGCAGGCGGTCATACACAAGCTGCTCAATTTGCGCCGTCGAATGCCGGACCTCTTCGCCAGCGGCGACTATAATCCGTTACCGGTCAAGGGTGGACTTGAACAGCGGATTGTTGCATTTGCGCGCAGCCTCGGCAGGTCGATAGTGATCGTCGTGGTTCCCCGCCTTGCTCACCGCTTGCTCCGCAGGGAGGATCGCCTTGCAATCGATCCGTACCAATTGCGTGAAACCACGGTCTTGCTGCCAGATCAACTGCGTGGAATTGAACTCCACTCGCTACTGTCCAGCGGCAGCGCGAGGTCCGAACTCCCGCTTCAAGCTATCCTTGCCGATTTTCCGATGGCGGTATTTTGCAATCGGTTCGCTTTCCCCTGACGTTGAAGATTGGATGTCAAACCGGATAGCCCGCTCTTGATAGCCCGCTTATTGGTGCGAAGCAATACGGCGTCGAGCAAGCATTAGACCGAGCTTCCTTCTTCCCAGTACTATCAAACACGCGGAAGTCTGGGCAAGATCCATCGGCGCCGCCCAAACCTGGGTTCGCGGTGTTGAGGCAGACGCTGGAAATTCGCCAATATCTCAATCGTTTACGATGGGCAGGTTCGGGGCGTGTGCCTAAGTCACGGCAGGTGCCGAAGGCGGTTCTTCCACCAAGAGGATTTGCTTGGGCACTGATACCTTCAGAGTTTTCAGCATCGCAGACAGCTCTGCGGTGACTTTCGTCCGCTGAACAATACCCCGGCCTTCACAGCGGTAGCGCACCGCCTTCAGTCCTCCGAGGGCATGGGCAATTCGCGTCCAGGGAAGCTGACAACGAATCTC
>JBEKLE010000349.1:0-6918 GCA_050010355.1 Rhodopila sp.
ATGTGCTGCGCTACGATCTCGACCGCGAAGGAGGCCGCGGCGGTCCGGTACAGGGCAAGATCATGCCACAGCGCGACACGCGGCGCGATGCCGCGGTGGCGTGCGATCAGGCGTCCGGAAAAACGCAACGGCGGCAGGCCATCGCGGCGTAGCCTGATGAGAGTCCAGGCCGGGGACGGGCGATCGGCCGCCACGACAGGACCGGTCGCGGACATACAAGCCACGACAGGACCGGGGGCGGAGAGAGAAGCCACGATAGGACCGGGCGCGGACATAGAAGCCACGACAGGACCGGGCGCGGAGAGAGAAACGATCGAGGTCACGCCGGCGGCCGGTGCGCCGCGGACAGGCCGAAGATCGCCGCGAGGAGCCCGGCCCAGGCGCCCAGGAAACGTTGTGCCGCGCCAGCATCGCCGGACGCCAAATCGGCGCCGAGGGCCCGGCGGCCCGCCGGCATGAGCGGATTCGGCATGATGCAGGACGGCAGAGCCACAAGCGGGTCGTGTTCGCAAAGGATGGTTCGGACCGCTTCTGGACTGTCGCACAACCAGGTGTCACACCACGCCGGACCATCCGCCCCTGGCGCGGCGTGTCGCACGCAGGCCGCAAAGCGGCGAGCCGAGGTCTCGTGGATCGAGATTTCCGACCAGTAATGCAGGCCGGCACAACGATTATTTGCCTCCAACAGAGCCCGGCCAAGCACCGCCAGCGGGCGTTTGCCGTGTCGCCGCAGTACCGTCCAGTGAAAACCGGGCCAGTGAAAACCGGGATGGCCCCGCAGGCTGTCATGGCCGGGGCATTCCGATGAATAATCCCCCGCTATCGTGGGATCGGCCGGCCGGGACCCAAAACGCCGTATACCGGCCAGGTGGTTTTCCATTTCACATACGGTGCTGCGGCGCTGAGGCGTGGGCATGAAGAAAAAGCCTACTCTCCGATGTCCATTCTGTACAGCAGTTCGCCGATCATAACGCGGTACTGCTGTTCAACCCGGTCGGTATGCTGGCGCAGCGTCGCCGCGCGCAAGGCGATTTCGGTCGTGCTGATGCGGCGGTCGGACGCGTCGATATCGGCACCGAGATCAGCGGTCGGATTGAATGCCTGCAACCATGCGAGGGCCGGATCCAGCTCCGGAAAGATCCGCGCGTGGAACACGTCGCTGCCGTCGGCCGAGGCTCGGCAGGTCTTGACGCCCACGGCGAAGCCCGCCGCATGGCAACGATACAGCACCAACTCATGCCAGGCCGGCGCACCGGCTGACCAACTGCTGCACTCCGCCAGAAGCTCAGCCCGCACACGTAATGGCTTGCCGCCCGATATTCGCAACGTGACCGTGCCATCTCGCGGCTCGTTCAGTGCGATCGCTCCGGGCGAGGACGTTACGGCTTCAACGCTGGGCAACGAGAACGCGGACATCAATCGTCTCCTGGTGTTTGGAGGACGCTATCTGACAAAACTTACCAAAGCTTTAACCGCCCTCGAAGCCTGAAAATCAATCGACCTGAAATTGAATCCGCTTTGGAATCATTGGCGCTTTCCTGTTGTTTTCCGGGGTAAGAGGGCATTGATTTTCAAACTCTCAGCCGAACCGACGCTCCAATGTCGGGACGCCGTCGCTGACCAGCGCCAGCGCGGTTGCCACGGAGCGCAGCCGCCCGGTTGTGGCTTCGATACCGGCAAGCAGTGTGGGCGTGCGATCCGCCAGCAGCAGCGGCAGGCCAGGGGCTCGGCCGTTGACGACCGCCTCGGCCAACGCTTCGGTCTGCCGGAGCAGCCGCTCGGTCCGGGATGAAACGTCGTCCAGCCCCCGCAGTGTCGCCGCAAGGGCGGCTGGCGGGCTGTCCACCGCAAGGTCATGATCGCTGTTCGGCGTCCGTGCAGCGGAACTGTCGGCTGCCGCCTGCGCCACGGCGGCCGCCGCCGCCTGAACCTGCGTCATGGATGCGGCGACCGCTGCCACCGCGTTTTCCAGCCGCAGGCTCAGCGCGTCCAGCCGATCGAGCCCAGGGGCTGCCGCCTCGAGACGCGCGGCCGCCTCGGGCAGAATGGTCCGCATCGACTCGGGCGGCCACGTCTCTGTCAGTGCCGCCAGCCGCGCTACGGTCGCGGCGATTTCCGTCGCGATATCCGGCAGCAGCGAGGCCTGCGTCTCGGCATCGCGGGCAACGCCGGCGTGCCGGTCGATCTGCGAGGCGAGCTGAGCGCTCGCCATGGTCATCATACGCCCAGCCGTATCGAGCGATGCGGCGGAGGTCTCGGCCCGAATGGCAACGTCGGTGACCGCGGATGTCGCGGCGATCCCCGCTGTCGACATCTGCTGTGCGGCCTCGGCAAGCACGCGCGTCTCAAGCCGCAGGTCCGCTGCCGCCGCCGTCAACTCCGCCGCGACGTCCGGCAGAGCGGAAAGCACAGCGTCGCCGCGGGCCGCGTCCGCCGCGATCTGGCCGGCGACGCACTCGCCGGCGGCTGCGACCCGCTGTCCGGCCGCGTCCAGGCTTGCCGTGCCGTCCATGAGCGAGGCCGCGACATGCCTCAGCGATGTGGTCAGTTCCACCAGGCGGGCCGAATCCTGGCGGGCTTCGCCGGCGTCGGCGATCACGGCGGCAAGCTGCGCGGCCGTCGCGGTCAACTCCGCCGCGACATCCGGCAAGGCCGAAAGCAGCGCTTCGCTGCGGTTCGTGTCCGCGGCGAGCTGACCAGCCACATACTCGCCGGCGGCCACGACCCGCTGGCCTGCCGCGTCCAGGCTCGCCGCGCCATCCAGAATCGACGCCGCGACTTTGTCCAGGGTGGTGGTCAGTTGAACCAGGTTAGCCGAACCCTGGCGGGCATCGTCGGCGATTACGGCGGCGAGGTGTGCCGACGCGATTTCCAAGGTTTTTGCAACCGTCGCGATCGCCTGCTGCTCGGCGTCCGCGATCTCCTGGCGCGTCGCTCCGAGCGCGTCGGCGTCCCGCTGGAATGCTTCCCTTGCCGCTCCGAGTGCTGCGGTCTCGTGCCGGACCGCTTCGTGCGTGGCCCCGAGCGCCGCGGTCTGCTGCTGCAACGCTTCGTGTGTGGCTCCGAGCGCCGCGGTCTCCTGGCGGATCGCTTCGTGTGTGGCTCCGAGCGCCGCGGTCTCCTGGTGGATCGCTTCGTGGGTTGCGCCGAGCGCCACGGTCTCCTGGCGGATCGCTTCGTGTGTGTTGCCGAGCTCCACGGTCTCCTGGCGGATCGCTTCATGGGTTGCGCCGAGCGCCGCGGTCTGCTGCTGCAACGCTTCGTGTGTGGCGCCGAGCGCCACGGTCTCCTGGCGAATCGCTTCGTGTGTGTTGCCGAGCGCCACGGTCTCCTGCTGGAGCGCTTCGGCCGCATGGCCCGTGTCACGGGCGCATGTTTCCATGGCCGCGCGGTCGGCGCTTAACGTGGCCGACGCCTCGGCCAGGGTCTGAGCAGCCTGGCCGGCCGCGGCGACCACCGCAGCGGCGGCATCGGGCAGACAGGCGGCAGCGGTATCGATGTGGGCGACGGCGCCGCCGACGCGCGACACGACGGTGGCGCTGGCAGTCGCGATTTCGCGGGCGGCGGTGTCGAGGGCGATCACGTCGCGGCGCAGCGCAACGGCGGTGTCGCCCAATGCCGCCATATAACCTGCGGCGTCTGTTACGGCCGTGCGCAATGTCTGCACCGGGCTGTCCGCCTCCGCCGTCATCCGCCCGACCGCCGCGTCAAGCCTGGTTATCATCGCCTGGCCTTGTTCGGCGATCCCTCGCCTGATCAGATCGGCGATCTCCGGCAGCATGCGCTCAACCCGCTGCGACGCCTCGGGTGCAAGCCCGGCGCCCGAGCCGGACTGCCGCATCGCTTCGCCGGCCTGTGCGACCGCAGCCGCAAGACGCTTTTCGGCGTCAAGGGCCGCTTCCCCCAGGCGTACCACGCGCCCGCTCACGATCCGCACCTCGCGGGTGTTGGCGCTGCAAACCTCCTGGAACGCATCAGCCTTGCTGCGCTCGTCGGCAAGGACCGTGCGGAGTTCCTTGACGACCGCCATCAGCCCGGACGACACCACCGCGGACGGTTGGCTCAAGACAACTCCGGCGGTGGCGGACGCCGCGGCAGAGGGGCCGGCCAGGCAGAGCATGCCGGCGAGCAGGCCGAGGAAGCCAGCAAGCAGCGGCAGCAGGCGCGGGAGTGCGAAGGGGCCGATCTGCTGACCGATCCCCCAACCGCTGGATTGCCATGCCTCCAGCACCGGCGGCCACATGAGGACGAGGCTCGCAGCGAGACCGAGTGCTGCGAGGGTTATGCAGCCGAGTGCGACGCTGCGCGCGGACACGTGGGCGAGGAGGGTCGAAGGGTTCCTGAGCGGCATAATCGTCCCCTAAAGCAGTCGCCCGAGCGGGCCGAGATCGAGGTTGAGGCTGGCCGGCTCGACACCGAGGCGGGTGCAGAGCGACGCCACCGCCTGCTTCGAGCGCATCAGGGTCAGCCCGAGGCGCTCCGCCTCCTCAGCGGTGATCGTGTCCGCTTCCAGCCGGCGGACCGCCTGTGCCTCCATCAGCCGGCGCAGGAACTCGACCAGCGTGAGCACCAGCCGTGTGAGATCCTGCTCGACCCGATCGGGATCGATGTCCAGACGCACCAGCGGCTGGGGCGCCGGCAGATCAGCGGTGATCGCGCTCATGGTGCACTCCCTGGCGCCGCGGTCCTGACCGCGGGCGGCGCAAGCATCATCCGCCCGGCCGTGTCCACCGAGGCGAGCAGCGCGCGCAGGCCGACGAAGATCAGGTCGACGCCGGCGACGGAAATGACGAGCTGCGCATCCGCCACGACGCCCGTGTCCAGCAGGCTGTCGAGCACGTCGACAAGCGATTCCGGTTTGCTCGGCCCCAGAGCATGTTTTGCGTCGGACATCCGTGCGTCAGCCATGGTTGGCCTCGCCCGCCAGGGCGGCGTGGACGTGTTCCCGCGCCGGGGCGGTCTGGACGTGTTCCCGCGCCAGGGCGGTCTGGACGTGTTCCCGCGCCAGGGCGGCCTGGATGCGTTCCTGCGCCAGGGCGGCGCGGGCGAACGCGTAGGCGGGCCAAGGGCCCGACAAGCGCAGCGACAGCCCGGCGGGCGCGAGATCAGCGGCCAGCACATGCACTCTCTCCGCCAACTCCTGCGCCGGTCCTGACAGTGTGTCCGGTTGCGCCGGCACGGCCGGTGTTCGGTTGCGCACCAGGAGAGTCCAGCCCGGCAAGCCCGTTCGCGGCGGGTCGTCCAGCAAGTCGAACCCCGCATCGGCAAGCTGTGCCGCAACGGTTGCCGCGGCGGCGCCGATATGAGCGGCGCAAGCGGCGGCGCGAGCTTTATCGAGCCGGCGCGTCAGCAGAAAAGCAGTGCCCTCGCCGGCGGCCGCGACGGTCTCGGCCAGGCGCCTCAGGTCGGGATCTTCGCGGTCGAGCCAAATGGCGTGGGCGGCGGTATCCTCCTGCATCGACAGGGCCCATTCGGTCTGGTCGGCCACGCGCGCCAGCGCCGCGCGCAATGCCGCCGCCCGTGGGATCAGCCAGTCGTGCAGCAAGTCGACGCAGGAGAACAACGCGCCGAACGCCAGCGGCAGACACGGGCCGTCGGCGGCCGCCGCCACATTGACGGCATGATGGGCCTGGAGACGGTCGGCCATCCAATCGGGATCGGCGGTCCGGTTTGCGGCATTCTCGCTGTCGAACAGGGCGCGTGGCACCACGCTCGCGAGCACGGTGAGATCCGCGAAACGGGTCGCATCAACCGCCACGCCCGGCAGCACGCCATCGGCGGACGGCACGCCCCCGGTCGCGGGGAGCACGCTGTAGACATAGAACGCCTGGGCGAGGCTGGCGGTCATGGGAGGCGTTCCAACAAGCTTTCGGGCAATGCCGCCGCCGCCGCGCCCGCTCGCTGAACCGGCCGCACGGGAGCGGCGATGTCTGCCGGCATGATCAGACGGTAGCCGGCACGCCGCAGCAGGCCGTTCAGGGTATGGCCCTCGGCTTCCGTCCCGGGCGGCAGCAGGTCGCGGAGCAGCCGGTACGCGTCGGTGAGGTCGGACACCGCGGCCCCAGCTTTTGGCGTTTCGGGCGCTTGCTGCCGATCCGGATGCGCCGCGGCGGCAAGCAAGCGCCACTGCCGGTGCAGACCCGACAGGTCGATCCGATCGTCGAGTCCAAGCGTGGACCACGCGCTGGTCACGGCCTCCTCCTCGACCGTTGCGATCTTCACAGAGAAGAAGCTCAGCGGCGGCAACGGGCCACGCATGTCAATGGTGGCATCCCCGACATGCTCTGCCGGCATCGCGTCCAATGCCGCTTCTACCGGGGCCTCGCGGCCGGATGCCACCAGAACGGTCACCGCGACCTGGGTCTCGGTGCCGGCCGCGCCGCCGGCGGCCAGGGCCAGCACCGCCGGGGCAAGTGCCGCGAGCAATGCCGCTTCGCGCCGGCCGCGTTCGTTACGCAGCACACCGGCCACCGCGTCGGCCAGAGCGGACGGGCCCAATGCCGCGGCGGGCGCAATCTCGTTGCGATGCCGGGCCACTACGTGCTCCGGCGTCCAGCTCAGCACGATATCCCACTGATGGTGTGCGCCATGACGGGCCAGCGCCGTTGTCAGAGCGTCCCAGGCTGATGCCAGCAGAAGGGGCACGGCCGCGGCCGGGCAGCAGGCGGCGGCCGGGTCCATCGGCAGGAATGGGCCGGCCTGACAGGCAACCTCCAGCCGGCGCTGCACGGTCCGCAAGCTGGCCGCCAAAGCCTCACGGCCACGCTCCATGAGGGGGACGTCCGGCTCGGTCTGGAACAGTGCGGCGACCGCGGGGCCGCCTCTGGAAGCGGTATAGGGGGCTCGGTGAACGAGCAGCTCCCGTCCGGGCACGGCACGCATCACCGCCTGCAGCGCATCCAGTCCGGCCAGCGGCGC
>JBEKLE010000350.1:0-9190 GCA_050010355.1 Rhodopila sp.
AGGCGCTGGCCGATCTCGGCGGTCAGGAGCCTGATGCTGCCGGTGCTTTCCGAGTATCAGCACGACCGCGCGGCGATGCTCGCGCAGGTGGACCGCTGGCTGCGCTGGTGCGCGGTCGTGGTGTTTCCGCTGTGCCTGCTGCTGGCGATCGGTCTGACGCAGGTCGTCGCTCTGCTGATGGGACCGAACTGGGCCGCGACGGGCCAGGCCGCCGTGCCGCTGGTCGGCCTGATGGCGTGGTCGACGCTGACATTTCCGGCCGGCGTGGCGCTGATCGCGGTGGGCCAGGCGCGGTTCACGCTGTACGCCAATCTGGCCGGACTGATCGCTGCCGCGGGCGCGGTGCTGGTGTTCCGGCCGATGGACCCTTGGCACGCGGTGATGATCTGGACCGCGAGCCAGCTTCTGGTCAGCCCGTATAGTCTGTGGGTGAACGCGCGGGCGCTCGGGGTGGGTATGCTGCGGCCGCTGACGGGTGGGTTTGGGTCCCGGACGGCGGGGTAAGGAAATGGAGACTCAGGGCGCAGCTCTGGGCGGGTGCCGCCCCCGTTGATCGCACGACAGCACCGCAGCCGAGATGGGCCTGAAGCCGATCGGCCACTCAGCAACACGCCCCTTTGAGAAGCAGACGTTCCTTAGGTGGGGACCGACAGGCCGACTGGGACGAGGCGGTCGGCCCGGATTTCGGCAAACATTCCGCATCGGACGTCGACATCGGTTCTGCGGTCTATTATCATGGACAAGTTATAAAGTGAATCTGAAGTAGGCTCGATCGGGGCCGCGCAGGGGCGGGCGGCTTCCGTTTAGTCCGTGGGGATAGGGCTTGAGTAAGCGGAAAAATCGATCGCCGATGCTCCAGGTGCGGAATGCCCTTCGGCCATTCTTCGGCGCGCGCCGAGACATCAGGCGGACCTCCCAGTTCCAGACCATTCGCCAGAGCGTTCCGCTTTCCAACCTCGACGAACTCTACAGTCTGACGGAGCATAACCCTGCGTACCGGTTTCCTGGAATGGGCAACACTTTTCCCAAGGCAGCAGCCCGCGTGCCGGACAGCACGCTACTGCGGCTGACGCCCTCGTCGCTCAGCCGCGAGGTGGCGCTTCAGGTCGGCCGCCTCAACCATCATGGGGGGAAGCTCGCCGACGCGCTGATCAGCTTGGCCGACATAAACGATGCGATTCGATCGGGCAACTGGGCTGGAGCCGAATCGTTCATCGTGGCCCACCGTGAAAAGTACGGCATCTCGCTTGTTCTCCTTAGGAAGGACTTGCTCACCTCATTCCAAACGCTCGGGCTGAGCGGGCTCTCGCGAAGGTACCGACAGACCATCCACAACGTCGAGCGCTCGGCTTGGGCACTCCTTGCGCACATCACCTACGATCTCATGGATCCTGCATTCAGTCCCGAACGAGCGACGCGGACCTGGCTTCGCTGGCTGGAATCGCGACCGGAGGAGTCGAGCTACTACGTTCGGCCGGCCCTGTCGGAACTTCTCACCCGCTGGCCATCGAAGTCCTCATTAGCCGACGCCCTGCTAAGATACAGCGCGACGTCGCTCGTCGATCTGGCGCTTTGCATGTGGAAGGCGAGCGCGGTGCATTCCGAGTGGAGCGAACTGGAGACGCTCAATGCGTCTCTTAGGCCGGAACTCCTAAGTATACTGCGCGACCGGTTCTGCACTACCACGGTTTCTATTCCGACTCGATACTCTCTGAAGTTAGCGGCGTCCAGCGACCTGAACGTTTTTAGGGCGACTTTCTTCTTTCAGGAGGATGCCCCTATCGCCCGCTGGCGTTCGTCGTTCATGTGCGTGCTTTACCCGCGGTCCGTAGGAGGGGCTGCGGTCGGGCCGCCCGCGTTCGGGATTCCCCGGATGGCCGATTCACCGGAGGCCGAAGAGCAGCATCCGGGCCCCGCTGACAACAGAGCCCCGCTGGAGGCGATCGTGCGATCGGTGCTGGAACCCGACGTAAGGGTCACGTCGATCAATTTCCTGGCCTCGGCAGTCGCGGCGGACTTCTTACGTCGTTTCAAGCCAGAGATCGAGCTTTGCCCGGAGCAACTGATCCGCATACTGACAGAAACCTCCAACATTCACGAATATGTCGAGCGCGAGACAATCCTCGGCCTGCTTGGGGTTGAGAGGTTTACTCAGTCGCATCTGCTCGTCTTCCTGCTACGCAACGTGCTGTTCAGAAAGGATCGGACCCAGGAGCACGAGCTCGACCGTCGTGCGGCCTTCATGGCCCTTTTCGCTGTTGGAGGTCGGGACGAGATAGTTCCGTTCCTCGACGCGGTGGCCCGATGGAGTCCCCAAACAGCGAGATACGTTGCACAGTTCTGCACCCGGACCTTTCTGGAGCGGCTCTACCTCCTGGTCGAATCGGTAAAGGAGGTCGTCGAGACGAGGATCGCAATCTGCAAGTGGATTCTTGCAAATAGCGGCACGGGCCGGGCGACAATCAGCGAGGAACGCGACGCCCTGGAACGTGAGCTCGCTAACCTTGATGCGCGTTCCGATCTCGACAGCACGCGCGTACATGTTGACGAGGATTCCCTTCGCGAGTGGTACAACGAGACTCAGCGGGCGAATGAGCTGCGGTACAGGCAGACCGTCATAACAGAGGGGGTTTCGGGTAACCACGGCACGTTCCTCGACTTCTACAATCGCAGTCGTGAACAGCCAAAGGTCCGGGAAAGCGGGGAAGATCTGTTTGCCGATGCCCAGATCGGTTCCGAGTTCATCCTGTTGAGCATATTCGAAGCCACGCTCACGGTCTTCGTTACCGACAAGACTTTTGGCCTCGACTCCTATCTCAGCCGGCGCATCCGCCATGGAACCCTTCGAGGCTTCCTGACTACACCCGTAGCACGGGTCCGTCGCCGTTTGGCCGACGACATAGAGAGGGAGCAGCGGACAGCCGAGAGGGAGAGTCTCCAGCGGGTGGCCGAGCAGCTGGACAGGTGGTTCGCCATTCTGGCGGAGCGGCTCGACTACCTGCGGCGGGAGGTGATTCAGATCGCTTCGGATCGACACCCGGTCGGTCTCATAGAGGCGACTTGGCGAACCCCGACGAATGTTCGACACCTCGACGCGATGATGGCGAGAACAAGGGCGCGGGTGATCGGGGGGCAGGGCGACGACGACGTCTTCAGCGACGTCTACCTGCTGTGCTGGGACTTCCTAGAGCGCGACCTAGCCCAGTTGCGCCTTCACCTGAACCGCGAATTTTACAAGAACTTGGCTGCCGAGCTTATCATCCTGCGCGACGAGATGGACCCGGACGCACGGCGTGCCGGTTGGGGATATTGGATCGAGATCGCATCTTTGCTCAACGGCCGCGTTCAGGAGATCTGCGGATGGTTTATCCGCCCGGTGTTCCGCCGCAATGCCTATGACCTGAGGACTTTGGTCGAGAGCACGATCTCGATCGTCCGCGAACTCGACGAGAGTTACCGATTCGAGGAGCGGGTGGACATGGGCGATAGTCTAATAATCAATCGCGGCAGCTTCGACGTACTCGGAGACATCCTCTTTGTGTTGATCGGAAACGCAGCCAAGCATGGTAAGCGCGGCGGCTTAGTGCTTACCGGCGCCGAGGCGATCGGCGCCAAGTGCGAGCTCATTGCAATCGAGGTCGTCTCGGAGGTCGAGAACTCCGATGCCCTTCTCACGGCCCAGGCGGCCATCCGGCGGGCCAAAGACGCGTCAGATCTGGCACTCATCCAGTCGGCCGGCGTCATCGAAGGCTTCAGCGGCATTCGAAAGGTAATTGGGCTTCTCAACCGCGTGAAGAATCGGTCGGCGATCTTCACAGTCGACTTCGACCCCCACGAGCTTCTGGTGAGATGCCGAGTAGTCGTCCCCTCGACAATCGCCTTCGCACGTGAGCGCACATGATGAACGTCCTTGTCGTCGAGGATGACGAATTCAAGGCCGCGGACCTCCTGAAGCTGCTGCAGGAGGGTGTGACCGGGGCGGTGATCATCCGTGCTGCATCGGTGACCTCGGCGCTTCGCGCAATTACCTACGGAAAGTTCGACTTAATCGTGTTGGACATGTCGCTCCCGACCTTCGATCTTTCAGGTCCCGGGGGTGGCGGCTCTCCGCAGGGGCAGGGGGGGGTCGAGATACTGCGTCTCGCCCGCCGGCTTGAGGCGAAGACCCAATACATCGTGGTGACGCAGTACCCCGACGTCGAGATCGACGGTTCCGATGTCCCGCTGGCTCAAGCTGCCAAGAGGCTCTCAAGTCACTTTGGGATCCATGTCAAAGCATGTCTGCCCTACGAGTTCGACCGCGACGATTGGCAGCATGCGTTCAAACGTGCCCTTTGCGACGTGATTAGTGGGAGGGGGGCAGCCTGATGATGCACATTCTGATCATCGACGACGATTCGGGAAAGACCGCTCAGGTCCAAGCATTGCTCGACCGGGAGATCTCAGGCAGGGGAACCCCAACGCGCGTTCTTGTCGCCTCGTACCTCAGCGAGGCAGTGAGGATGGTGGCAACCACTTCGTTCGACCTGATCATCCTTGATCTAATGCTTCCGTACCTTCAAGACGGCCAAGCCGACGCTCACGCGGGCCGGGAGATGCTGTTGCAGATTCGGAACGAGAAGAGCCGCAACTGCGGAGCGGCGGTGATCGGGTTAAGCGCATACCCCGACGAGGTGGTTGACTTCCGCGACTCGTTCGAGCGTGCCGGTGTTCTGATCGTAAATTACGATGACGCGGGTAGCTGGAGGGCCGCATTGGGCCAGACCATTTCGGACGTGCTTCGTCGTCGGGCTGCCCGGCACCAGATCGATTTCCTAATTCTTACAGCGCTCGAGGAGGAGCGCGCCGGCTTCGATGGCACCGGTTTGGCGTTCGTGGGCGATGCGATTGTCGCGGGGTTGAACGTCCGCTACGTCGAGCTTGCGCACGGGGCGGAGCCACGCAGTGGCGCAATCATCAAGCTGCGGCAGATGGGGCTTGTGGCCGCGACGCTGGATGCCTCCCTGGCACTGAGCGCCTTCGACGCGCGCGTGATCTGCATGAGCGGCATCTGCGCTGGCTTCTCGGATCGCGTAACGCTTGGCCAGTTGGTTCTTGCATCCCCTGCCTGGGAGTATCAGGCGGGCAAGTGGTCCGACAACGGTTTCCAAATAGCTCCTACGCAAATCCCTCTACCCTCCCGGACCCGTGTGATCGCTGATCAGGTTTTGGCTTCGCCCAACCTGCACCGGGTAATGGAGGAGGGGATGGCCAGATCCGTCGTGAGGCCCAGCCGGTGGGCTGAGCCAACACCGGCCCCAGCCGCGACGGGCTCGGCGGTTATCGCGGACTCCTCGAGGCTTGATCACATCAAGATCCAGCATCGCAAAATCGCCACTCTGGATATGGAGACGTTCGGGCTCTACTACGCCGCACATGAGGTTGGCCCGTCGCCGGAGCATTGGTTCTCGCTCAAGTGCGTGGTGGACATGGCGGACGTGGAAAAGGGCGATGACCTTCATGAATATGGTTGCGGAGTATCGGCACGCGCCACGCTATACCTAATAAGCCAGCTCCTGCAGGATCCTGGAGCGGACGCCCCCCGCCAAAGATAGTGCGTGCGACAACCCCACCGCCCAGGGAGAACCCAAATGCCCCTCCTCGCCCTTCCCGCCGTGTTCATGCGCGGCGGCACCAGCCGGGCAATCATGTTCCACCAACGCGACCTGCCCGCCCGCTCGGCCTGGGACCCGATCTTCCTCGCCGCCATGGGCAGCCCCGACCCCAACGGGCGGCAGCTGAACGGCATGGGCGGCGGCATCTCCTCCCTGTCGAAAATCTGCATCCTCGCCCCCTCCGACCGCGAAGACGCCGACATCGACTACACCTTTGCCCAGATCCAGATCCGCGAGCCGGCGGTCGACTACCGCGGCAACTGCGGCAACATGTCCTCCGCCGTCGGCCCCTTCGCAGTCGACGAAGGCCTGGTCCGGCCCAACGGCGACACCGCCGTCGTGCGCATCTTCAACACCAACACCAGCAAGATCATCCGCTCGACCTTCCCCCTGGTCGACGGCCGCGCCGCCACCGACGGCACTCTGGCCATCCCCGGCGTCGCCGGAACCGGAGCCCCGGTGCGCCTCGACTTCCTGTCACCGGGCGGTTCGCTGACCGGCCAACTGCTGCCCACCGGCAACGTCCGCGACTGGCTGGAAATCCCCGGCCACGGCTCGATCGAAGCCTCCCTGGTCGATGCGGCGAGACCCTGCGTGATCGTCCGCGCCCGCGACATCGGCCTGACCGGGACCGAACTGCCGGAATCACTCGACGCCAACACCGAAGTGCTGGCTCTGCTGGAGAGCATCCGCCGCGTGGCCGCGATCGCCATGGGCCTCGCCGGATCGGACGAAGAGGCGCGTCAAAGCCGCGGCATCCCGGCAGTCGGATTCATCGCCCCGCCGATGGACGCACCCACCCTGTCGGGCGAGATGATCCAGGCGACTGACATCGACCTGACCGCGCGGTTCATTTCAAACGGACAGCCGCATCGCTCGCTGCCCGTCACGTCCTCGCTGTGCACGGCGGTCGCCGCGCGGATCACCGGAACATTGGTCAATCAGGCGTTACACGCTGAACCGGTTGGGTCGATCCGCATCGGCATGCCGTCCGGCATCCTGACGGTTGGCGCCGACGTCACCCGCGACAAAGCCGGCGCGTGGACCGCCCACAGCGGCGCCTTCTACCGCACCGCCCGGCGCCTGTTCGACGGCCGTATCTACGTCCCTCAGGCAGATCCGGAAACGTAGGCGGTCAGGCTTTCCACCACCGCGTCCTGCTGCATCATGCGGGCTTTGACCACGTCGCCGATACTGATCACGCCGATCAGCGTGTCGTGGTCGACCACCGGAAGATGCCGCCGCTGTCATGTCCAGTGTCCGGTCACCGTTCGCCGCCAGCGAGCGGACGATGTCCCGCTCGCTGACGATGCCGATCATCGTCTCCGCGCTGTCAAACACCAGTACCGCACCGATCCGGCGTTCCGCCAGCACCGCCGCAACCTCAGAGATACGAGCGGTCGGCTCGACCGTCGAGACCTGGTAACCTTTCTGTTTCAGAATTGCAGCAACCGTTGTCATCGTCCTGCCCCTTCGTTCTCAGGCGGGCGGGCGACCGAATGTCAGGATATCACTGAAATTTGATATTTCGGATCACACACCCAATGCCCTACGCCGGTCGTAGCATGCGCCTGCCAATATTCGAATTGCAACTTTTAGACGTGCAGTGCAGCATAAGTCCTCACCACAACGTGCTACCCGCCATCAGGCCGGCCACCAGCAACACCACGAACACCACGATCGCAATAAAGAACAGGACGCGGGCAATCTCAGCGGACGCGGCGGCGATACCCCCGAAACCGAATAACGCCGCCACGATCGAAACAATGAGGAAAAATAGCGCTAACCGCAGCATGACGGGCTTCCATTTCCGGGGGCCAACGCAACAACCCACACGGATATAGGCAGCCCGCCATCACGACCGACAATCACACGTCATTGACCAACGATCACTCTGCCGCCACCAGATGCTCAACAGCCGGCGAAAGCTGAGTTTCCACCAGGGTCGCAAAGTCCCCCTGGCGCGCAAGCAGCTCGTTGAAACTGCCCTGCTCGACGATACGCCCGTCATCGAACACGAGAATTTCATCCGCGTCGCGAACCGTGGACAGGCGGTGCGCGATGATGAACGTTGTGCGTCCTGCCATCAGCGTCTTCAGCGCCTTGCTGACCCGAGCCTCGGTCGCCGCGTCCAGCGCGCTGGTGGCTTCGTCGAGGATCAGGATCGGCGGATTCTTCAGCAATGCCCGCGCGATCGCCAGACGCTGCCGCTGCCCGCCCGACAGCGTGGTGCCACGCTCGCCGATCATCGTGTCATAGCCATTCTGCTGGCGGACGATGAACTCGTGCGCGTCGGCCATGCGGCAGGCCTGCTCGATCTCGTCATCAGTGGCGTCGGGCTTGCCGACCAGCAGGTTGTCGCGGATCGAGCGGTTGAACAGCAGGCTCTCCTGGAACACCACGCCGATGTTGGAGCGCAGGCTGTCCAGCGTGACGTCGCGCAGATCCTGCCCGTCGATGGTGATGCGCCCGGCCGTGGGATCCCATAGCCGCTGTAACAGCGTCATCGCGGTGGATTTGCCGGCGCCGGTGTGCCCGACCAGGGCGACGCACGTCCCGGGCCTGGCCCGGAAGCTGACATCGCTCAGCACCGCGGCGCCGGGAACCGAGGCATCCTTGGTAGGATAGGCGAACGAGACATCCTCGAAGCGCACTTCACCGCGAGGTGCCCAGAGCACGCGGGCGTCGTCTTTCTCCGGCACGGAACTGCGCGCGTCGAGGATGTTGAAGAAATCCTCCAGCGCCGGCAACTTGAAGAACAGCGACGAGACGAACGACGCAGCGGTCTCAAGCCGGCCAATCAGCAGCATCGCGAAGCCCATGAAGCTGACGATCTCGCCGACGCTGGCCATGCCGTTCATGTGCAGCCACGTGCCAACCAGGACGATGGTGATGATCGCCAGCGTGCTGGATGCGCGGGTCATCACGTTCACCAGGGCCCACCAGTTCAGCACAGGAAACTGGTGGCGGATCACCTGATTGGCGATATCGCTGAACAGATGCGCCTCGGCCGACAGGCGGGTGAAGGACTGCACGACCATGACATTGGCCAGCGCATCCTGCGCCGTCCCGGCCAGCGAGGAATTCAGGCCCTCAACGCGCCGCTGTGCGGTTTCCGTCTTCTTCACCACGACCGCGGTGAACAGCAGAAAGATCGAGACCAGCACGATCAGCACCAGGCCAAGGCGCCAGTTCAAAAACAGCGTCATCGGCAGCAGCACGACGGCCGAAAGAATGGTGGAAAGCTGGTCACGGAAGAACACCAGCCAGGTGCCGAACAGACCATCGGTCCCGGTCAGCATCCCCTTGATCAGGCGGCCGGAATGCGTCCCGCCGTGGAACGACAGCGGCAACGCCAGAACATGCTGAAAGTACCGCCCCATCGACTTGATGCGGTGCCGGTGCGCCAGGCGCTCGGTCTGCAGGGCCACGGCGATATTGCTGACGATGCCGCCGATGCCGACGGCCACCCAGATGCCCAGCAGCACCGCTGCCTCATGCCACATCTGGTCGTGCGGCAGTTTGTCCGACCGCCC
>JBEKLE010000351.1:0-7632 GCA_050010355.1 Rhodopila sp.
GGAAGTGATGATGAGGCATGGTTGAACAGGAAGCCGTGGCAGGTATAGGCGACCTTGGGCACGCCGGCGATGCGGGCGGCCAGGCGCGCGAGGAAGCCGCTGATGGGCATGTGGGCGTGCACCAGATCGGGCTTTTCGGCGCGCAATATGGCGACCAGGGACTGGAACGCGCGCAGGTGTGCGAGCGGCGAGAGGCGGCGGACGAAGGGGATCGGGATGACGCGGAAACCCTCGCCGCGGACGTCGGTCAGCAGGGGACCTTCGGCACAGGCCCCGACAACCTCATGCCCGCGGGCTCGGATGGCGCGCATCAGCGGCAGCAGAAAGTGCCGAAGGGAGAAATCGACGTTGGTGATTTCGATGATCTTCATCGGACGTTACCGACGGGCAGTTTGCCTTGGCCTGCCGTCGCGATGGCAGAAGCAGGTTGGCGCAGACGGGGGATGAGGGAGAGAGATCGGTGCCACCGAGATAGATCGTTTCCTCGAGATTGAGCTGCGCTCCGTCGGCGCGCAACCGCCAGAACATGCCGGATTTCAACCGCAGCAAAACCGCCGCGCCATCCTGCTGCAGGCTCGCCTGCACATCGGGGTGCAGATGGAAGCGCAGCGTGAACGGCTGCGGTTCCGGGGATTCGATCAGATCCTCGCCGCGGATGTCCTCGCCGCTCTCGGCCATATACAGCCGGCGCCGGTGCACGGCGTTGAAGGTGGTCCGCCAGCCGTCATGCGAGACATCCAGCCAGTGGGCGCCGGCGGCCTCCTGGCGGTTCACCTCAACATGGGTCGGGCGGCGGCCGAGGCCTTCGGGCTTCAGTTCGCTGCTGTTCAGGTCGCCGATCACCAGGGTGGAGTGCGCGGCGGTGGCGCGGGCGGCGTCGTGCCATTCCGGCGGGCCGGCGAGGAACGCGCCGCAGTTGACGATCAATCGGTCGCGGCCGATGGACAACTCCATCGACAGGGTGCCGGCATGCGCCAGGCGGTCAAGCCCCGGCGGGGCGGGCACGCCACAGTCGACGATCAGCACGCTGCGGCCGGCCTGCATGCGATGGAATCCGCCGTCGGTCAGCGCCGAGGGGCCCCGGCCGCCTCGCCCGGCCTGGGTCAGCACCAGATCGACGAGCGCGCCGGTTTCCTCGCGGGTGCCGTTGAAGAGGGCGAGACCGCCGTCGCCGTGGCGCATCATGCGCAGCGCCGGCGCCATGCGCTCGATCGCGTGCGCCAGCACCGGCGGCGCCTGGGTTTGCGAGGTCTGCAGCAATGCTCGGATTTCCGTCAGGTCCTGCAACGCGGACAACTGGGCGGCCGGGCTGCGTTCGGCATGGCAGCCATCGGGCAGGATCTGGCGGCTGACTTCCTGTGGCAGGAAGCGCAGCGCCCGGGTGAGGAAACCGGCATGCTCGCGCAATGCGACGGCAGCAGCGACCAGGCCTTTCAGCGCGGTCAGGGCACGCGCATCAAGTTCCTCGGACGGGAGCGCGGCGGACAGGCCGCGGGCATCGGCGACCAGCCGGCTCATGAGTCTTTGGCGGAAGGCATCGTCGGCGGTGGCGGCGAAGAAATCGTAGTGGCCGAGCCAGGCGGTGATGCGGGCGCCGACGACGTCGGGGCGGTATGCAATGGGGTCCGACGGCGGGGCGGCGATCCATTCCGACACCAACGACCTGGCCCGCAGGCGGGCGGCGTCGGTGCCCAGGGCGCGCAGGTCGCGCAACCAGGCGAACCCGTGTGTGCCGGCGCGCAGGACCGCGGACCCGCCGATCTGGTGCCAGCCGCCTTGCCGCAGTTTCTGCACGGCGCCGCCGATTTCCAGTTCGCCTTTGATCAGTCTGGCGCCGCGGGTGGGATCGCCCGGCCAGGGATCGCGGACCGACAGGGCCGGGGCATCGGGAACACGTCCCACTCGCAGGCTGGGTAAGCGCGCCATCGCTCGTCTCGCGCCACGCAGCCAGCGGCTCGAGCCGGATGCGTTCATCCGCCGCCTCGCAATGCCGCGATGGCCTGGGCATAGTCGTTAGCCCGGAAAACAGACGTTCCGGCGATCAGCGTGTCGGCACCCGCGGCGATCACCGCCTGCGCGGTCTCCGCGGTGATGCCGCCATCGACCGCCAGGGCGATCTTGTGGTCGGCGGCGTCGATCATCCGGCGCAACTCGGCGATTTTCGGCAACTGCGAGGTCAGGAAGCTCTGGCCACCGAAGCCGGGATTGACAGACATCACCAGGATGATGTCGGTCAGATCGAGCGCCCAGGTTACGGCTTCAGGGGCGGTTGCCGGGTTCAGGACGATGCCGGCTTTCTTGCCCGCGTTGCGGATGTGCTGGAGCGACCGGTGCAGATGGGGACCCGCCTCCGGATGCAGGCTGATATGATCGGCCCCGGCGTCGATGAAGGCGTCGAGGTAGAGATCGACCGGCGCGATCATCAGGTGGACGTCGAACGGCAGTTTCGTGTGCTTGCGCAGCGCGGCCAGCACGGTAGGACCGAAGCTGATGTTCGGCACGAAATGGCCGTCCATGATGTCGAGATGCAGCCAGTCGGCTCCGGCCGCTTCGATCGCGGCCACTTCGTCCTTCAACCGGCCGAAGTCGGCGGCGAGCAGGCTTGGGGCAATGGTGATGCGACGGGAATCGGGAGGTGCCATAATCTGTTTCTAGACACGCGCGGCGATGTCAGACAAGGCAGCATTACGCCGCGTCTGGCCCGATCGGCGGTCCGCGAGGTTCGTGCGCCGGCCATTTTGACCAATAACTCTCATACCAACCACCCGTGGGATTGACCTATCGGCACAGGTGGTTTCGGGCTCTGCGTCCCGCCTCTCATCGTCATGGCGGGCGCAGGCTCGCCATCCGTGCCTTTCATTATTCGCGCAAAGGCGTGGATGCCGACCGTCGTCGGCATGACGGGGAGGCGCCGGCAGAGAGCCGGTGTCATCACGGGTTGGTATCAGAGCGAGAAAATCAATCGAACTTGAAAAAGGATGCCCTCTGTTATCATTGATGTTTTCCCGTCTATTCCTGTGCGGGAAGGCATTCTTTTTCAAACTCTCAGGGCTTGATCAGCCTCGCCGCAAAGAAGCCGTCCATCCCGCCGCGATCCTGCCAAAGGCCCGGGTGCGTCCGGAGGAAGCCTTCCCTGGTCAGGGCTTCGGGCAGCGCGGCCAGTTCGTTCGGCTGGAACGGGTCATGGCGCAGGCCCGTTTTCGCGACAGCGGCGGCGATGCGGGGTGCGCCCTCCTCGTGTTGCATTGAGCAAACAGCGTACACGAGCCGGCCGCCGGGGCGAAGCATGGCGGCGGCGGCTTCGAGCAGCTTGTCCTGTGCCTGGATGGCCGTTTGGACGTCGCGCGGCCGCTTGATCCGTGCCACATCGGGGTGCCGGCGGATCGTGCCGGTGGCGCTGCACGGAGCGTCCAGCAGCACGGCGTCGAACAAGGCCGGCGGGGTCCAGACGGTCGCGTTTGCGGCGATCACGTTTGCGTGTAGGCTGCATCGTTTGAGGTTCGCGGCGAGCCGTTCGATGCGGGCGGGGTCGCGCTCGACCGCGGTGACGACCGCACCGGCGGCGGCAAGCTGGGCGGTCTTGCCGCCGGGCGCGGCACAGAGGTCAGCGACATGCTGGCCTGGCTGGGGAGCGAGAAGCTGCGCCGGCAGGGCGGCGGCGGCGTCCTGCACCCAGAGGTCACCTGCCTCAAAGCCAGGAATGTCGGAGACGCGCGTGCCGGGCGGATAGCGCACCGAACCGGTGGGAAGCAGCACGCCGCCTTCGGGCGGACTGATCCCCGGCTTCAGCGTGACGTCAAGCGGCGCCTCGGACTGGTGCGTGGTGGCGATGGCGCGGGCGGATTTGCCCCACGCGGTCCAGAGCCAGGGTGGCGTATCGAGGCGCGGGCCGTCGAGATCGTCGAGCACACCGGGTCCGGCGGCGGCGACCTTTCGAAGCACCGCGTTGATCAGGCCGGTGAACGGTCCCATGCCGACCCGCTTCGCCAACGTCACCGCGGTGCCCACCGCCGCATGGTCAGGCGTTTCCAGCAGCAGCAGGCCGGCGGCACCAATTCGGAGGATGTTGCGGACCGGTTCGGGAGGCTCCTTGCGCAGGAAGGGTTCCAGCACAGCGTCGAGTGTTCCCATCCGGCGCAGCACGGCAGCGGCGAGGCGGTGGGCGGCGGCGCGATCCCTGGCCTCCTGCGCCGGCAGCGCGTCGAGCGCTTCCTCCAGGGGACGATGCCGTTCCAGCACCGCGGTCAGCAGGTCATAGGCCGACTCGCGCGTTGGATCGGCCATCAGACGCGCGGTCGGCCGATGCCGTGGTAGTCGAACCCCGCCTCACGCATGGCGACCGGATCGTAGACGTTGCGGAGGTCGACCAGCACCCGGCCCCGCATCGCCTCACGCAGGCGGGCGGGGTCCAGGGCGCGGAATTCGTTCCATTCCGTGATCAGCACCAGGGCATCGGCGCCAGCCGCAGCATCCAGGGCGTCGGTGCAGTAGCGCACCGCGGCAGGCAGCAACGGGCGGGCCTGCTCCATGCCTTCGGGGTCGAAGGCGCGGATGGTGGCGCCGTCGCCGGCGAGGCGGGACAGGATCGACAACGAGGCGGAATCGCGCATGTCGTCGGTCTCCGGTTTGAAGGTAAGACCGAGCACGCCGATGGTCTTGCCGCGGACGGAACCGCCGCAGGCGGTGATGACGCGCATGGCCATGCTGGATTTGCGCGAGTCGTTGACGGCGACGGTGGCCTCCACGAGGCGGGTCGGAGCGCCGTAATCCTGCGCGGTGCGCACCAGGGCGAGGGTGTCCTTGGGGAAGCAACTGCCGCCGTAGCCCGGGCCGGGATGCAGGAACTTGCGGCCGATGCGGCCGTCGAGACCGATGCCGCGCGCGACGTCGTGCACGTCGGCGCCGACCTTCTCGCACAGGTCGGCCATCTCGTTGATGAAGGTGACCTTCATCGCCAGGAAGGCGTTGGCGGCATATTTGGTGAGTTCGGCGGTCTCGATCGCGGTGAAGACGATGGGAGCCTCGATCAGGTACAGGGGCCGGTAGAGGCGCCGCATCACCTCCCGCGCGCGGTCGGACTCGGCGCCGATCACCACACGGTCGGGGCGCATGAAGTCGCCGATGGCATTGCCCTCGCGCAAAAACTCCGGATTGGAGGCGACGTCGAAATCCGCGTCCGGGCGGGTCGAGTGGACGATCTCGTGGATGGCACGGCCGGTGCCGACCGGAACCGTCGATTTGGTGACGATCACCGCGTAGCCGGTAAGGGCGCGTGCGACCTGTTCGGCCGCTGCATAGACATATGTCAGGTCGGCGTGGCCATCGCCGCGGCGTGTGGGTGTGCCGACCGCAATGAACACGGCTTCGGTGCCGTCGACCGCTGTGTCAAGGTCGCCGGTAAAGGCCAGCCGTCCGGCCTTGACGTTGTCCTGCACAAGCTGTTCCAGGCCGGGTTCGTAGATCGGCATCCGCCCTTCGCGCAGTGCGGCGAGCTTGTTGGCGTCGGTCTCGACGACCGTGACCTCGGTGCCGAATTCGGCGAAACAGGCGCCGGAAACCAGGCCGACATAGCCGCCGCCAATCATTGTTATGCGCACGTGCCAATATTCCTTACGCGGATGCGAGGCTGATTGAGCACAAGGCGACCGCGGATTCCAGTGATTTACGACAGTTCCGCGCCGGCGGTTCGTATCGTACCCTTGACATAACCCCGAGGTGGCGGATGTGTGAGTCCACCCAGGACGAGTCGTTTCCAGAGCCGAGGTTTGTCATGCCTGATTCAAAGCTTCGGGTTGGTATCGCGGGCACTGGCCATTTCGGCCGTTACCATGCGTTAAAGGTTGCCGCGTCGACGCGGACCAGACTGAGCGGGGTCTACGATCCGGACCTGGAACGCGCCAAGACGGTTGGCTGGGAAGCCGGCGCGAAAGAAATGGGTTTCGAAGCGCTGCTGGCACGGTCGGACGCGGTGATCGTGGCGGCTCCGGCCGAAGCGCACTACGATCTGGCGGCCGCGGCGCTGCGGGCCGGCAAGCACGTGCTGGTGGAAAAGCCGATCGCTGCGACGCTCGTCCAGGCAGACGAACTCGGCAGGCTGGCGAAAGACAGCGGCGTTGTGCTGCAGGTCGGGCACCTGGAGCGGTTTTCGGCGGCCTATCAGGCGGTGGCCAGGAAGATAAGCGCGCCGCTGTATATCGAGGCGACCCGGATCGCGCCGTTCAAGCCGCGCGGCACGGATGTGTCCGTGATCCTGGATCTGATGATCCATGACCTGGACCTGGTGCTGGCCCTGATCCACAGCGAGATCGAGAGCATCGATGCGGTCGGCGCCCCGGTTGCCAGTGTTTACGAGGACATCGCGAGCGCGAGGCTGCGGTTCCGCAACGGGGCGGTCGCGACGATTACCGCGAGCCGGATTTCACCGCGAACCGAGCGGCGGATGCGGATTTTCGCGCAGAATTCGTACCTGGCAGCGGATTTCTCGGCGCGGAAGCTGACGGTGATCGCCCGCGGGCAAGACGGGAGTTTGCCGCCCGGTCAGCAGCCGGTGCCGGGGGTGGCCGGGTTCGGGATCGAGGATGTGTCGTGGGAGGACCATGACTCGCTGGCCGCCGAACATGCGGCGTTCGCGGCGTCCGTGCTGGATGGTGCGCCTGTGCTGGTCGATGCCTCGGTGGGGCGGCGCGCTTTGGCGGCGGCGCTCGCGGTGGGCGAGAGCATGCGTTCGGCTCGCGAGCGGATGACGGCGTCGGGGTTGATCAAGGTGGGATAAAGCGTCACGGTTCGGGGCTTGGTGGGGAGCCCTGGCGTGACAGCACTGCCGTCTTTCATCCTGTTGACCGCAGCGGTCGTGCTAGGCGTGTTGCTCGGCGTGGATTACCTGCGCGGAGTGCGCAGCAGTGCCGGAATGATCGGCGCCCATCTGCTGCTCGGCGCGGGGGCGCTTGAGACTGTTGCCATGCTGCTGCGGGGAACGCCGGATGGCACCGCCATGAGTGCCGGCTCGCTGGGGTCGGTGACGGCCGGTTGCCTTGCGCTGGCGATGTGCTCCGGGCTGATCGCGCCGATGATCGGCAGGCGCTCGGTTCGGACGATGAACGTGGCGCTGGTCACGCATGTGAGGATCAGCCGAGGCGGCGGCGATACAATGCGATCAGGCGTTCCCAGTGGCGTTCGGCAGCGGGCTTGTCGTAGCACCAGCGCCTCGGGAAGGCGAAGCCGTGGTGGACTTCGGGATACATTTCGAGTTCGCCCGGGTTGTCGGACTTGACGAACAAGGATTTCAGTTCGGCGACCATCGGCAGCGGGGCGAGTTCGTCGTGTTCGGCGCAGGCGATGTAGAGTTCGCCCTTGGCTTTGGCGAGGGTGAGGTGCGGGCTTTCCTCGTTTTCGCTGACCAGCCAGGTGCCGTAGAACGAGGCGGCGGCGGCGACGCGGTCGGGGTAGCGGGGCGGCGGCAGCGAGGGCGTAGGGGCCGCTCATGCAGTAGCCGTGGGCGCCGACGGGGCCTTTGCTCGCGGCTGGCTCGGTGTCGGTGAAGGCGAGCAGGTCGGCGATGTCGTCCATCACAGGCGGGATGGTCATTTTGGTGCGGACGGCGCGCATGCGGGCCTGCTCGGCGCTACCCTTGGT
>JBEKLE010000352.1:0-6819 GCA_050010355.1 Rhodopila sp.
TCCAGCATCCACCGCCAGTCCGGCGCATGGGGCAGCATGATCCACACCGGCTTGCCCAGCGCACCCGCGAGATGCGCGACCGAAGTGTCAACCGTGATCACAAGATCGAGGTTTTCGATCAGCGCGGCCGTTTCGGCGTAGTCGGTCATCAAGGGGGTCAGGTCCGGCAGGCGGAGCGGGCCGGCGGAGACGCCGTGCTGGAGGTTGATGAAGCTCAGGCCGGCGAGGTCTGGCAGTTTGACATCGAAATCCGGTGGGATTGACCGTCGGCGGTCGGCGCCGTGCCGGGGGTTGCCGCCAAACGCGAGTCCGACCTTGCGCCCGCCGGGCAGCCGTGCGCGCCATGCCTGGGCACGGGTCGGGTCGGCGGACAGATAGCGGTCCGGAGCGGGGATGGTGTCCAGCGTCGTGCCGAAAACCCTTGCGAGGCTGACCTGGTCGATCCACGCATCATAGGCCGGCAGAGGGTCTGCCGGGCAAATTACCCGAACCCCCGGCATGGACCGCACCAGCGGCGCCAGGGAGGGTGCGCAAACCAGAACCGGGCTGCCGCCCATGTCGCGGATGGGAGGCAGATAACGGGCGAACTGAATGACGTCGCCGAAACCCTGTTCGGCGCGTACCAGGATTGTCTGGCCGCAGGCATCTGTGCCATCCCAGGGCCGGCCGGGGATTTCGGGAAAGTCGGCCCGGTACCGGGCATGCCGCTTGCGCCATTCATAAGCGGCAAACCCGCGCGGCAGGTCACCGCTCAGCAGCGCCGCGATCGCCAGGTTCCAGTGCGCCTGGGCGAAATCCGGACGCTGGCGGATGGCTTCCTCACAGGCCTCGATCGCCTCGTTCAGCCGGCCTTGCATCGTCAGGATGTAACCCAGGCTGGCATGCGCTTCGGTCAGGGTCGGATCCAGGCGCAGCGCGGTTCGGTACAGCGTTTCGGCCGACATTAAATCATCCAGATCGGCCGACGCATTGCCCATGTTCAGCCACGACGGCGCATGATCGGGCTGCAACGACAGCGCTCGGGCAAAGGCCGCGCAGGCTCTGGCGTGCTGACCGAGCGCATTGAGCGCCGTGCCGCGGGCGAAATGCAGTTCGGCATCGTCTGGGGTGCCCGCCAGAGCCGCAGCAGCTTGCACCACCACCTGCTCATACCGTTCGGCCACCAGCAACGCGCGCACAAGGTTTCGCCGCATGCCGGCATGGGCAGGCTGCCGCCGCAGCGCCTGGGTGAGTAACGATGCCGCTTCCTCCGCATCGCCGTTGCGTAACGCCAGCAGCCCTTGCACGTACAGCGCCCGCCCGTCGTCCGGCGGCGCGGGTTCAGGCGGCCGAAAGCTTTGGGCGAGTGCGCCGTCCATGAGAGTGTGCATGGGCGATCTTGCCGTCTCAAAGGTTAACGAGCGCTGAATCAAGGAGAAAATGCATGGCAAGCGGCGGTGTCCAGCGAGCGGCTGATGGGGTTAGGGCACCGGATGTTTCGGGGCGACGGTCGCAGGGCGAGGCCATGCGCAAATTTATCGCCTCGATTGCGCCGTCTGTGGTAGAAATACCCTTTCATGAGCCGATACGGAGGTTGTTTATGATCTTCCGCCAAATGTTCGATGCGACCTCGGCCACATACACATATCTGCTTGCATCCCGCCGCGGCGGCGAGGCTCTGATTGTCGATCCGGTTCTTGAGAAGGTCGACCGGTACCTGTCGTTGATGCGGGAGCTGGATTTGCGGTTGGTCAAGGCCGTCGACACCCATCTTCACGCCGACCACATCACCGGACTGGGCGCGCTGCGCGACAGCACCCGCTGCATCACCGTCATGGGCGAGCAATCCAGCGTGGATGTTGTGGCGATGCGTGTGTCCGACGGCGATACGCTGCGGATCGAGGGCATCGAACTGGAGGCGATCTACACCCCCGGCCACACTGACGATTCATACAGTTTCCGCATGCAGGACCGCGTCTTTACCGGCGACACGCTGATGATCCGCGGCACCGGGCGGACGGATTTTCAGAACGGCTGTCCGCGGGCGCAGTACGAGTCGATCTTCAACCGGCTGCTCCGTTTGCCGGACGAGACGATGGTGTTCCCGGGGCACGACTACAAAGGCGACACGGTCAGCACGATCGGCGAGGAAAAGCGCTGCAATCCCCGCCTTCAGGTGCGGTGCGCGGACGAGTACGTCGCGCTGATGAACGGGCTGAATTTGTCCAGTCCGAAGATGATGGATATCACGGTTCCAGCCAACAAATGCCAGGGCTTCGCGCAGGAGGCCGGTCTTCGGCGCGGCTGGGCCGTGGAAGCAGCACGCGCGCGAACGATGGTTGGCTGCAAGGATACGGTGCTGGTCGATCTGCGGGAAAAAACCCAGCGGCGGAAGCACGGGTCGATTCCCGGTTCCCTGCATGCGCCGTATTCCGACGTCGAGGAAAACATCCAGCCCGGCGGGATGCTGTTCGAGCTCGCCTCGGCCACGGATCGCAGGTTGCTGTTCTACTGCGCCTTTGGTGAGTGTTCGGCGATGGCGGTTCAGGCCGCGCACGATGTGGGGCTGACAAGGGCGTGCCATATCCATGGCGGCATCGATGCCTGGAAGAAAGCCGGCGGCCTGCTGACGCACTGATCGCGGATTGGGGAAATCGTCCCCGTCTGCCGATCGCCCCGAACTGGACAAGCAGCGGACCCGCGAGTACGACTCCTTACGTGGCACAGGGAGAAACGTCGCGATGACGACGGTGGGTAGACACGTCGCGATGAGGACCGTGAAAAGCGGCGATCCGCCGTTTGACACGTGGGACGATGACCGCCAACGCGCGAGTGCGCGGGCGGAGCAGCGACCGTGAAATTAGGTGTCTTTGACCACGTGGATCGCGGTCTCGCGCCGCTCGACCGCTTCTTCGAGGAACGGCTGAAACTGGCCGAGGCCTATGACCGCGCCGGCTTCTACGGCTACCACGTCGCCGAACATCACGCCACGCCGTTGGGCGTCGCCCCTTCGCCCGGCGTCTGGCTTGCTGCGATTACGCAACGGACGAAGCGGCTTCGTTTCGGTCCTTTGGTGTATCTTCTGCCGCTGTATCATCCGATCAAACTGCTGGAAGAGATCTGCATGCTCGACCAGATCAGCGGCGGTCGTCTGCTGCTCGGTGTCGGGCGCGGCATCTCGCCGATTGAACTGCGCTACTACGGCATCGACCCCGACCAGGCCCCCGCCATGTACGCCGAAGCGCTGGAGGTGTTGCTTCGCGGCATGACCAAGCCGTTTCTGAACTTTGAAGGCAAATACTACCGATACCGTGACGTGCCGATGGAACTGACGCCGTTCCAGAAGCCGTATCCACCGCTGTGGTACGGCCTCGGTCGTGCCGAGGCGATCCCCTGGGCGGCGGAGAACAGCGTCAACATCGTCGGCAACCTGCCGGGCGCCGGCATGCGTGCTCTTACCGACCGTTACCGTGCCGAATGGGATGCGCTCGGTCGCGATCCGGCCGAGCTGCCGCTGACGATCGACGACGCCGGTCTGAACTACCTTCTTTGCCGGCTCGCCTTCGGCGACATCACCGGCGATGAATCCCTGAACTCGATCGAGCTTTTCACCAGGCACGTGATGCCCGACATCACCGCCCATCAGGAGGCCGTCTAGGCCATGACCGCGCAATACGAACTGTTCGCCCTTCGTTACGCAATCCGCAAGGCGCGGCGGCATGAGCACTTCATCGGCGGCGATCCGCATGACGGGCCGATGCCGATGGACTATTTCGTCTGGCTCGCCCGAAACGAACACCGGGCGGTAGTGATCGACATCGGCTTCACCGCCGAAAGCGGCGGCAAGCGCGGCCGCACACTGGAACGCTGTCCGATCGACTCGCTGGCGTTGCTCGGCGTCGATCCGGCGACGGTGGAAGACGTGATCCTGACCCACATGCACTACGATCATGTCGGCAACTTTCACAAATTCCCCAAGGCTCGGTTTCATCTGCAAGAACCGGAAATCCATTACGCTGTCGGTCGCTACATGCGTCACAGGCAACTGGCGAAAAGCTTCGAGCCTGACGACGTCTGCGGCATCGTGCGGCTGAATTTCGACGGCCGCGTCGTCTATCACAACGGCGCCGCCGACGTGCTGCCGGGCATCAGCATCGTGCCGACGGGCGGGCACTCCGCCGGGCTGCAGTTCGTCAAGGTCAACACCGGGCGCGGTGTCGTCGTGCTTGCGTCCGACGTCACGCATTTCTACGAGAACATGGAGACCTACCGGCCGTTCACCACCGCGCTGCATATCGGCGAGATGCTTGAGGCGTTCGATACGCTGCGTGCCCATGCGGCATCGCCCGAGCTGATCGTTCCGGGGCACGATCCGCTTGTGATGCAGCGCTATCCGGCGCCGTCGCCCGATCTCGAAGGCATCGTGGTCCGCCTGGACGTGGCGCCAATGCAATAAGGAGCAGACATGAACGCCGACGAACTGCGTGCCATCCAGGCGCCGCTGAAGCAGCTTTACCGCGAGCGGCCGGAGGCGGCCCTGGTTCCCGCCCGCGCCGAGGGCAGTCTCGACCCAAGCGACATTGCCATCGTGGTCGACGCCTGGCACGGGAAGATCACTGCCGGGCTGCACAAGGCGGGCGGTGGGTCAGGCGAACTTGCCTGCTCCGCGGATATGCTGCTGGAGGCGCTGATCGCGTGCGCCGGCGTTACGCTGCGAGCGGTCGCCATCGCCATGGGTGTCACCATCCGCGGCGGCAAGGTCACAGCGGAAGGCATTTGGGACGCGCGTGGCACACTTGGCGTCGATCGCGCGACGCCGGTCGGCCTGACGGAAATCACCGTTCGGTTCGAGGTCGACTGCGACGCGGATCGTGCGAAACAGGAGCGGATGATCCAGACGACCGAACGTTACTGCGTCATCCTGCAGACGCTGAAGTCGCCGCCAAGGATCGCGATGGAGATTACCTGACCCGCCTCGCGTGTGTCCGATTAAGCCGCATCCAGAGTCGAGCGCAGCATGCGCGCCAGGCTTTCGATGCGGAACGGCTTGGGCAGCAGGCGCGAGCCGTGCTGCGACAGCCCGAGATTGACAATGGCGGTTCGCGCGTAGCCGCTGGTGAAGACAACCTTGAGGTCTGGCCGAGCCGACAGCGCGGCATCGGCGAGTTCCCGACCGTTCATCCCGGGCAGGCCGACATCGATGAACAGCAGCCGGATATCCGGGCTGGCGTCCAGGATTGCCAGCGCGTTCGCTGCATTGCCCGCTTCCAATGCGTTATATCCCAGGTGCCGGATGGCATTGACGGTGAAGCTGCGGACGTCCCCGTCGTCCTCGACGACGAGGATCGTTTCGGCGCCACGCGGCAACCGGGTGTCGGCCGGCATCGCGGCGGGCTCCGGCGGCTCCGGCCGCGCCTCCGAGCGGGGAAAATACATTCGCACGGTCGTGCCGCGGCCGGCCTCGCTATGCAGTTCAACAGTGCCGCCTGATTGCTTGACAAAGCCCCAGACCTGGCTGAGCCCGAGACCGGTGCAATGATCGATTTCCTTGGTCGTGTAGAACGGCTCGAACGCGCGTTGGAGCACCTCCTGCGTCATCCCGATCCCGGTGTCGCTGACGGCGATCCAGACATATTCGCCCGCGGTCACATCGTTACGGTGGTGGCAATACTCGTCGTTGAGGAACGTGTTTCCCGTCTCGATCGTCAGTTTCCCGCCTTGGCGCATGGCGTCCCGGGCGTTCACCGCGAGATTGAGCAAGGCGCTCTCCAACAGGTTCGGATCGACGAAAACCGCCCACACGCCGCCGTTAAGAACGCTTTCGACCGATATTGATTCACCAAGCGACCGTCGAAGCAGTTCAGACATGCCGGCCACCTTCCGGTTGATGTCGATGACAGCGGGTGCGAGGGTCTGTTTGCGGGAGAATGCGAGCAGGCGCCCGCTCAGGTCAGCGCCACGCTCCGAGGCATGGCGGATAACGCCGAGCATCCTGCTGGCCGCTGGCGTGAACCCGTTCTGGCTGGCCTCAAGCAACTCCAGGCTGCCCAGAATCGCGGTCACTATATTGTTGAAGTCATGCGCGATGCCCCCCGTAAGCTGGCCGACCGCTTCCATTTTCTGCGACTGCGCCAGAGCCGCGCGCGCCTGTTCCAGCTCGCGATCCGCCCGTTTTCGTTGCGTGATGTCGCGGGTAACCTTGACGAACCCGATCAGGGAGCCTCCCCGGTCCATGATCGGATTGATCATGACATCAGCCGCGAAAAGGGAGCCGTCCTTGCGGACTCGCCATCCTTCCTCCTGGAAGCAGCCAACCTGCGCCGCGATGTCCAGAGCACGCATGGGCTTGCCCGAGGCCTGATCTTCCGGCGTATAAAAGCGGGCGAAATGTTGGCCGACGATCTCATCGGCTCGATAGTGTTTGATGTGCTGCGCGCCTGCATTCCATGAGGTTACATTACCGGCTGTGTCCAGCATGAACATGGCGTGGTCGCGTACGCTTTCCACCAGAAGCTGGAACCTCTCCTCCGTACGGCGCAGTTGCTCGACGGTACGTTGATGCCGGAAGGTTTCATCGCTTAACTGATCCGTCACCCGACGGTGCTGCTCGCGGGTCGGCAACGCCAGCAATCCCGGCATGATCCGCCAGAGCAGGGCTGCCGTCAGGATGGAAATCAGAGCGGTGAACGCTTTGAGCAGGCCTTGAACCCCATAGTCCGGTTGCCAAAGCACCCAAACGTCCATGAAATGAGTTGTGCCGCATGCCAGGATAAAAAGCGCGAAGAGCCAGAACATCCAAGCGAACGCCAGGTCGCGGCGTTCGATCAGGAGCCAGGCCAG
>JBEKLE010000353.1:0-6810 GCA_050010355.1 Rhodopila sp.
AGCACGCCTTGTGGCAGCATCCCCGCACCCCGTTGGTGATGGTTGTCGATTCGCAAACGCAGACTATCTCCCTGATTTATCAGGGCCAACGGGGAACTGAAAATTTTTGGGTGCTGAATTCAAGCCACCGTCAAAGAAGCCACCTTCAGATCACCGTAGGAGCACAATCGGAACAACCGGAAAGCGCACCGTCCAGATCATCCCGGCCCGGCAATCACTTGCGGTGAAATAAACCCTTATACCAGACGGCCGAAAGACCAACTCTTCACTCGACGGCCGGCCGGCTGGTATCTCATTGATTTTGCGCGCAGCCACCCCAACAACCCTGCACGCATACCAGTCAGCGTAAACGCCGACCGGTATTACTTGTGAAACCCGCTTCCATGCCCAACGTGAAGCTGCGACAATTCGTTGACGTCCAGTTCGCCATCCTTGTTGGTGTCCAATCTGGTGAATTCGGCCGCCATGAAGTCCATGAACTCCTTTCTGGAGACCTTGCCGCTCTTGTCCTTGTCCATGAGGAGCAACAGCTGTTTGGTGTTATACTCTCCGGTCGCGAGATTTGCCTCCCTGTCAGCAGCCCGGGCGATCCCTGTCACGGCTCCGGCCAGCAGAACCGCTGAGATGACCAATATGACCCGCTTCCCATTCATGTTGTTTTCCTTCGGCTTTGAGGTTTCGACCCCGTGAAGTCCCTCTCACCCCGGCGCGTTCCCTGGTGAACCGCCGGGGCGTTGTCAATGCCGCGTCTCGTCACGCAAGCGTCTCCCGCAATCGCGTGCATAGCACCGCTTGCCAGACAAACAAGCCTGACAGACCGGCGGGCAATCTCCCGCCTGCCTCCATTAGCGGCCGCGGCAGGGTTCGGCGCGCCAGGTCCGTCTGCGGACTCGTATCTACCTTCGTATAGGCGACAACCTGGCCACCGGCGCCGCACCGCGCGGCATCCACATTGCGCAACCCAGCGCGGTCACTGTCGAGACGAAAGCAGCGGTTGCCAAAGCGTAAAGCCCGGCCTGGAAGTTTCCCGTAGCGTCCTTCGCATAGCCGACCGCAATCGGACCCAGATACCCGGCGAAGTTGCCCAGGGAGTTGATCAGCGCCAATCCGGCCGCCAGCGCGGACCCGGTCAGGAACGTCGAGGGCAACGGCCAGAACGGCGACTTCATGCCGTAGAAGCCCATGGTCGCCAACGAGAATGCCGCCAGCACCCAAAGGCTGTCATGCAGCATCGCCGCCAGGATCATCCCGATCGTTGCCAGACCGCAGGTCACCACCAGCGTCCAGTAACGGTCGGTGACCTTGTCCGACAGATGGCCGCACACCACGATCGCCACCGTCCCAAATACATAGGGAACCGCCGTCAAAAGCCCCGCCTGGGTGTTGGATACCCCGATCGCCTTCAGAATCTGCGGCAGAAACAGCACCGTGCCGACCCCTGCCATGCCGATCCCCGCAAAGATCACCGTCAGGATCAGCAAACGCAGGTTGGTCATCGCCGACAGGATCGAGTGGCTGCGCACCAGCTCGATCGCGTGCGTCTCACGGCGCAACGCTTCATCCAGCCAGCCGCGCTGCTCGGGTGCCAGCCAGCGTGCCTCGGACGGCCGCTCGGTCAGAAAGAACAGCACGGTCACGCCGATCAGTGCGGTCGGGATGCCCTCGCCGACAAACATCCATTGCCAGCCATGCAGGCCCCAGACGCCGTCCATCTGCAAAAACGCGGTCGAAACCGGTGCGCCGATGGCAGTCGCCAGCGGCAGACCCGTGAGGAACCAGCCCACGACCCGTCCGCGATGCTGCTGCGGGAACCAGCGGTGAAAATACAGCAGCAGGCCGGGAAACAAGCCCGCCTCCGCCACACCAAGCAGCACCCGGATGATAAAGAAGCTGGTCGGACCGGTTACCAGTGCTGTCGCCGCGGACAGCAGTCCCCAGGAAATCATGATCCGAGCGATCCAGGGCCGCGCGCCGACTCGTTTCGGATTGGTGCGATGTGCTACCGAACGCACGCAAAAAAATCGTACCATGACCAAATCCAATCCACTTACGCCGTTTCCATGCCAGCAGGTTGGTCTGCCGCCTCATTACATAACCGTGATAATTCATTATCCCGCTCTATCCGGCTGTCTCATAGTTCGTTGAATTCATTAGACAGTGGTTTGATCACGGTCTTCACATTATCCGGAGATATCTGGTCATATCTGGGTATCTCATCCGTCTATGGGTAGGAAAAATAGGTAAACCGGCATGGGGCTGGTATGGTTGAGCCCATCTGATGCCCGGTGCGAATGGTGACCCCCCATGCTGAAAATCGAATTGAATGCCATGGTCATCAAAAACGCCAAACCCGGAAAGTACCGAGATGGCGGTGGCCTAGCCGCCCTAAAGGCTGCCCAGCCCGACCCAAAGGGCGGCTAGATCAGCCGCTCGTCCCCCACCGTTCCCCCCTTCACAGACATTGACAAATTTAGGCCAGCGTTAAAAAATGGAATTTTTTAAAGGGAGAATCCGATGGCCCACATGCCTGCCACAATCAACGTGCCTGCGATGATCCCTGAAGGAAGTTCAGGGTTCGCTACCCGTGATGCGGTGCTCACACCGAATACCATTTACGTCCAGCATATGATGCTCTATGCCGGGATCAATTATGAAATGCATGTGGTAGGCCACAGCGAAGGGCCAGCGCTCACCATGCTTGATCCAGCGGCTGGAATTTATACCACAAACTATAAGCAGCTACTTTGGCAAGGTGATAATAACGTGGGTCTCGACCCCGACTTTGTCTTCCACGTCAGCGTTACAGGCAATTATGGACTCGCGGTTGCTTCAGCACTGCCCAATGGTATTGGAACGTTTGATATGTATGTCAATATTTTCGGTCAGAATCCGGTTACGCTTCAAAACGCGCCCGCGTTCCACGGGTCAGCGCCCGTGCAATTTAATGAATTTCCTGGTGGGCTTATCCCCGATTTTTTCCACACAGTATAGACCTTTGATGACTGATACGGAGCCTCCATCCCACAGGTTCTGCGGGTAAGCAGTGGTGATCTCCATTTACCGATCGAGTCGGGGATTGACGCGCACCCCTTGGCACTTGCTGCACCGAAATCGAAAACTGGTGATCGGTCGATCCCCGTGGATCGATTGAGAGTGACCGTATCGATCCGCGCCTCGTGCTGACACTCTTTGCACTGAACCCATAGCGTCTGGCGCAGGTCCAGGATCATGTGCGGGGTGACGATGTGGCTGTCGTGACGGGGACGGGTCATGCCTCAGACCATGTTCATGTTTTGTTCTCATGGCAAGAAGGGCTAACGGTCCCATTGGAGACATCGCGGCAAGAGCGCCACGATGAAGAAAATTGGACGGTTTGCGATTGACGGCGCTAACCGCGCCCATGGTCGCTCCCCCGGGACTCACAGGATTGTGAGATGGCGCCCGTCCGTGCCGCACTGTTCTATCCGGCTTTTCAACCCAGACTCGCGGTTCGCTCATCGAGTCGAGTAGGCTCGATCGTTGACCTTGGTTGCCGCCCGCGCGGACCCGTATAGAGTGCCACGATGGATATCGCACAGCACGCTGCGGCATGGATGACCACCACCGACCTGCTGGAGCGGCTGGTGGCGTTCGACACCACCAGCCGCAACTCGAATCTGGCGCTGATTGGCTTCATCCGCGAGTATCTCGACAGCTTCGGGGTTTCGTATCGCGTCAGTACCAATGCGGCGGGAGACAAGGCCAACCTGCACGCGGTCATTGGCCCCCAGCAGGCCGGCGGTCTGGCGCTCAGCGGGCATGTCGATACGGTGCCGGTAGACGGCCAGGCGTGGACCGCCGATCCGTTCGCGCTCCGCCGCCGCGACGGCAAGCTGTTCGCCCGCGGAAGCTGCGACATGAAGGGCTTCGTGGCCGCCTGCCTGGCCGCGGTGCCGGATTTACAGGCGCTCCCGCTCGTCCGGCCCTTGCACCTGTTTATCAGCTACGACGAGGAAATCGGCTGTCACGGCGTGCAACGGCTGATCAGGGATCTGGATGAATCCGGCCTGCGACCCGAGTTCTGCGTGATCGGCGAACCGTCCGGCATGAAGCCGATCCTGGCCCACAAGGGCAAACTCAACCTCAGCGTCACGGTGCGCGGAATGACCGGGCATTCCAGCGAACCGTCGAAGGGCGTCAACGCCGTGCAGGCCGCCGGCGAGGCGATTGCCTGGGTTGCCGGCGAAGCCCGTCGCCTGGCCGTAGAGGGTCCGTTCGAAGACGGCTTCGATCCGCCCAACACCACCATCCATGTCGGCACCGTGGAAGGCGGCACGATCCTGAACATTATCCCGGAGCGTGCTGGATTCACCATGGAATGGCGTCCCATCCCTGGTGATTCGCCGCATCGCCATCTTGAGCGGATGAAGGCCCGTATCGCGGAAACAATCGAGCCCGCGATGAAGGCGGTGCATCCTGCCTGCGGCTTCGATTACAAGATCGAACTGGAAATGCCCGGCATGGCGCTGGCACCCGATCATCCACTCGCCACGGTCGTAAAGCACGTCGTCGGATCCAACAGTGCCGGCAAAGTTGCCTATGGCACCGAGGGCGGGTTTTATGAAAGTGCCGGTATCCCCACGATCATCTGCGGCCCGGGTCATATCGCCCAGGCGCATCAGCCGGACGAGTGGATCGCCGAGTCCCAGCTCGCGGAATGCGACCAGTTCATTCGCCGTCTTGCCGGCCGGTTGCTGGTCTGATCCAAGAGACACAATGGGTCCCTTCACCTCACCCGCGCCGCTGCCAGAATTCAAGGTCCGCATCTGCCAGCCTGATCTGTCGCCCTGGGTGGCCGGCAACACCGGAATCGCCGGCGTGACGACATTGCAGTCGGAAAGTCCAGGCCTGCACGTGGCGCTGCTGTCGCTCATGCATGGCAACGAACTCGCCGGAGCCATCGTGTTGGACCGTCTGCTTCGGGCAGGTCTGAAGCCCGCGCGCGGAAAACTGTCGTTCGGCTTCCTGAACCTGACCGCGTTCGAGCGGTTCGATCCCCTGCGGCCGACCGCATCGCGCTTTATCGACGAAGACATGAACCGGGTCTGGGATGAAGCCATCCTCAACGGGCCCCGCCACTCCATCGAACTCGACCGCGCCAGGGAAATCCGTTCCTTCGTCGACTCGGTTGATGTGCTGCTCGACCTGCATTCGATGCTCTGGCCCTCGGAAGCGCTGATCCTGAGTGGCCTGCCGGCCAAAGGACGTGAGCTGGCAAAGGCGATCGGCACGCCGTCGCTGGTGGTGGCGGATCATGGTCACGTCAACGGCCGGCGGCTGATCGACTATCCGCGGTTCTCGAACCCATATAACCCTTATGCGGCCTGCCTCGTGGAGGCCGGTCAGCACTGGGAACAGACAACTGTCGATACGATGCTGGCGAGCGTGGCCGGTTTGTTGCGGCACCTCAATCTCGTCGGGCCGGACGCGCCGCTGCCCCCGCCGCCACGCGCTGTCACAACCCGCGTGGCTGTCGTCACGACGGCAGTGACGGCAATGACCTCAAGCTTTGCGTTCGTGCAGACCTATCACGGCGGCGATATCATCCCCCGGCGCGACACGCTGATCGCCATGGACGGCGAGACCGAGATCCGCACACCGCACGACGACTGCCTGCTGGTCATGCCAAGCCTGCGCCCGAGCCGGGGGCATACGGCGGTGCGGCTGGGACGGTTCGAGTAGGGAAGGCGAGGGCTCTGCCCTCGACCCGCAAAGGGGCCGACGGCCCCTTTGATCCCGCTACTTCAAGGGGATTGGGGGAGAGGGGCGACCGCGGCGGTGCTACGCCTGAGTAGCCCCTCTCCCCCAATCCCCTTATAACCGGGTTCCAAGGGCCGCCGGCCCTTGGCGGGGTCGAGGGGCAGAGCCCTCGTCTTCCTTAAACCAAACCCGCCCCCGACAGCCCGCCGAACACCCCCAGGGCGCAGGTCACGGCGGCGACGGCCACCACCACCCACAGATAGGGCGCGCGCAGCCGGTGCGCCCGCGGCAGGGCCTTCATCGCCAGGGCGATCAGAAAGCCCAGCACAACCGGCAGCATGAACGCGTTCATAACCTGTACCGCCACGTTCAGCGACACGAGGTCCGGCCAGACCGCCACAACCATCGCCCCAGCCACAACGCAAAGTGCATACACCCCGTAGAACCAGTGCGCCTCCAGCGGGTGCATTTCCAGCGACCGCCGGTAACCCGTCACCTCGCCCAGACCCCAGGCGAACGCGAGCGACGCCACGATCGCGGCCACCATGCCGGCCCCCAGCACGCCCAGACCGAACACCAGATTCCCCATCGTCGTGCCCAGGAACGGGGTTAGCGCCTGCGCCATTTCGCCAACCGTGGACAGTGTCGCGTCCGGGCTGCCGCGACCCAGCGTGGCCGCACAGGCAATCAGCACCGCGGCCATGATCAACTGCGTCAGCAACGCGCCAACCGCCGTATCCCATCGCGCCGCCACCAGATGCTCGGGCCGCAGGCGTTTATCGGCCACCGCCGACTGCTGGTAGAATATCATCCACGGCATGATGACCGCGCCGATGTTCGCCGCGGCCAGATACTGGTAATCGTGATTGCGGAACGGAATATCGACCGCGCCGGCCAGCAGCGCGGCACCGTCGGGATGCGCCGCCCAGGCGACGAAGAAAAACGCCAGCTCGAACAGGCCAACAGCGATGGCGAACCGCTCCACCCGCCGGTAGGACCCGGTGAGCACCACGGCCAGCAGCGCAACAGCTGCGATTGGGAGCGACGCGTAGCGCGGCAGCCCGTACAGCT
>JBEKLE010000354.1:0-6787 GCA_050010355.1 Rhodopila sp.
TTCGCCTGCTCGCAAACCGAGGCGGGCAAGGAACAACAAGATCACATAGTCGCGCTGCCCTACCGGGGTACCGCGATTGCAACACGCAAGCATCCGCTCGACTTGTTCCGGCGGAAGCGACTTCGGCAGGTGCGACAGGCACCAGTTGGCAACGCCCGGCACCGCGTCAGCGAGATCAGCCGCGATCGAACCCCGCTGTTGCAGGAAGCGCAGAAAGGCGCGCAACGCCGTAACCATCAACTGGGCGCTGCGACGGGAGCCCGTCTGGACTCGGCGGACAATGAAACGATGGATATCGATCGTCCGCAGCTCATCGAGCCGCATCGGCGTGCTTCCAAACCGCTCGGTCAGGAAGCGCCGAACGATCGGCCGATAGTTGTTCAAGGTTGCCGGCGAAAGGCCGCGCTCCGAACTGTTCCGCGACAGCTCTGATGGCCGGTCGGCGACACGAACGGATGGCCGGTTGGACTGGCCGATGGTTGGGTTAGCCCGACCGTAGGTTTGGTCCGACCGGCGACGTAGGCATTTGCCCTGCGTCTGCGGGCCGCGGCGTGTGCGGGCCATATCGGTTTCTCAACAACCGCGACGAGAACCGAATTGCCCGGACGACACGTCACCAGCCAACAACAGAGGTTGTTCATGAAGTTCCGTCCGCACCATCCTCAGCACATCGCCGCGGCCAAGGCCGGGTTCAGCGAGCGAACCGCCCGCCGCATGGAGACAAATCGGCATTTGGCAGCGCCGCCAACTGCCATTCGTGGTCGCCGCGTTGCCGATCCGTTTGAGGGATTATGGGACCGCGAGATCCGCCCGATGCTCGAGGCGCATCCCGATTTGCGACCGGTCGCCCTACTCGAGGAGATGCAGTTGCGTCATCCCGGTCATGACTGGGATCGGCTGCGTCGTAGTCTTGAGCGTCGGGTTCGTGCCTGGCGCGCCGAACACGGCGCCGATCGCGAGGTGATCTTCCGTCAGGACCATGTGCCGGGACAGCAGGCGCTGTCGGATTTCACCGACATGGCCGACGCCGGCGTCAGCATCGCCGGCCAGACACTGGACCATCGGCTGTATCACTTCGTGCTGGCTTACTCGGCCTGGGAGCATGCCGAGCCGGTGCTGGGCGGCGAGAGTTTCACCGCGCTTGCCGTCGGCCTGCAGAACGCCCTTTGGTCGCTCGGCGGCGTGCCGGTTGAGCACCGGTCTGACAGTCTGTCTGCTGCGTTCCGCAATCTCGATGACGATGCCCGGGTCGACCAGACGCGTCGCTACGAGGCGTTATGCGCGCACTACGAGATGACGCCGACCCGCAACAACACCGGGGTCGCGCACGAGAACGGCGCGGTCGAAAGTCAGCACGGACATCTCAAGCGCGGTGTGACCCAGGCTCTGCTGCTTCGTGGCAGCGTCGATTTCGAGAGCCTCGATGCCTATCGGACCTGGATCGCCAACCTGATCGGCCGGCGCAACGCCCGCCGCGGCAAGATGGTGCAACTGGAATGCGCCGCGTTGCGGCCGCTGCCACCGGCACGAACCACCGACTATGACGAGGCCACGGTGTTCGTGACCTCGAGCAGCGGCTTCGTGCTGCGCAAGGTGTTTTACACCGTTCCCTCGCGGCTGATCGGCTTTCGCATGCGGGTGCGTCTCTATGATGATCGGCTGGAATGCTTCGTCGGCCAGAGCCTGGCGCTGACCTTGTGCCGCGGGCGCAGCCAAACCGAGGGACGACATGGTCACGTCGTCGACTACCGCCATGTTATCCACAGCTTGCGCCGCAAGCCGATGGCCTTGCTCAACCTAGTCTATCGTGACGCGCTGTTCCCGCGCCCGGCCTATCGTCTGGCCTGGGAGAAGCTGTTGGCGGAGGTCGATCCGCGCAGTGCCTGTAAGTCAATGGTGGCGCTTCTGGCGCTGGCGCATGACCGCGGCTGCGAAGCCGAGCTCGCCGTCGCACTCACCGAGCAGATGACCGGTACGGAGGCGGGCAACGGCGTCATCGATGTGCCGGCGCTGCAGGCGAAATTCGCACCAGTGCCGGCAACGATGCCCGACATCGTCGTCAGCCTTCCGCCGGTCGCCAGCTACGACGTGCTGCTGTCGTTGGGAGCCGCGGCATGAACGACAGCACCAGCGACACCATCAAAGTCGACACCGCGCGGCTGCCGTTACTGCTGCGCGAACTGCGGCTGCCGACCATCGCCGCGCTGTGGCAGGGCTTCACCGAGCGGGCCGATCGTGAAGGTTGGCCGGCGGCACGGTTGCTCGCCACCCTAGCCGAGCTCGAGCTCGCCGAACGTGACCAGCGACGCATCCAGCGACATCTGCTCGAGGCCCGCCTGCCACCCGGCAAAACGCTCGACAGTTTCGATTTTACCGCGGTGCCGATGCTGAGCCGTGCCCACGTGGCCGCGCTCGCCACTGGCGACGGATGGATCGACCGTGGTGGCACGATCTTGTTGTTCGGCCCCAGCGGCTCGGGAAAGTCGCATCTCAGCGCCGCCTTCGGTCATGCCCTGATCGAGAACGGTTACCGCGTGTTGTTCACCCGAACCACCGATCTCGTGCAGCGTCTGCAGCAGGCTCGTCAGGCTCTGTCGCTGGAGAGCGCGATCGAGAAGCTCGACAAGTACCATGTGCTCGTTCTCGAGGATCTCTGCTATGTGCGAAAGGATCAAGCCGAGACCTCGGTTTTGTTCGAGTTGATCGCCGCGCGTTACGAACGGCGCAGCCTGATCGTCACGGCTAATCATCCATTTGGCGAATGGACGAGCGTCTTCCCGGACGCCGCTATGACGCTTGCGGCTGTCGACCGCCTGGTTCACCACTCGACGATCTTCGAGATGAACGTCGAGAGCTATCGACGCAGGGTCGCCGCCGCCCGTGCACCGCGCAAGCCGAAGGGCGTCAGCGACAGCAAGAGCGACAGCCAGACGGCGTGAACGAACCGGACTAGCCACCACGGAAAGCCTGCAACCGCTCGCCTCTGTCTTTCGTCGTCGCGGTAGGGGACCGGGTTACCCCGGCCCCCCCGCACAGATCCCGGCGTGCGGCTTTCCCGCACCGGGCTCCTGCCGAAGGTCAAACGCGATCGAAGTTCGGGGCTTGGGCGGCCCATGCACCTCCGATCCGCAGGCTCGCAGCTTCGGTTACACGCCTTGTCCGGCTCAGTGTCCGGGGCATGCGTTGCTGCTCGCCTTCCCTCCGGCCGGCCGCCTTCCCTCCACCGTCTCCGCCACCGATTTTCAGGGTCGGCTTTGTTCGAGGCTTCACAGGTACTACGCAGCCGTCCGACTCCTCACCTCTTCCCCGGCGGCTTCGTCTCTTCGACTTCCCGCCGTGGCCCGTAACCGCCTGGGCGGCTGCGGGCGAGATGAGGTCTCCCAGGTTCCGACGCGTTCCCTTTGTGCGTGATGGGGTCTCAGACCACGGCAGAGCGCCGACGCCTCGCATAGCGGCGCCGGACATGTTGCCTTCGACGTTACGTACCGTCTCGGCCTCTGCGACTTTCTCCCTTTCGCGGCTCATTAGCCCACCCCACACAATCGCTGTGTACGCTTCGCCGCGGTCGTCACCTTCCGCGACGCAACACTCGCTACCAGGCGGGCGCTACCCCTTACCTGCACCGGTCTTCCACCGGCTGGACCGCGCCAGCTTCGCCTGGCGCACACGTAACGGAATACAGAGGCGGGTTCCCTTCCGCCACTCGACGATCTTCGAGATCGATGTCGGGAGCAAAACCCAGAGGCTCACCCCCTGCCCGCGCATCACGCAAGCCAAGGGGCGGCAGCGACAGCAAGAGCGACACCGAGAAGCCGAAGCCCGTGGATCGCGCCATAAACATGCCTCCAACTGACGCTCAGCGATATATTGGAAGAAATGATAGTCGTCTTTACTATAGACTATACTTGCTAGCGCTAACGGGAACGGATCCACTTTTGCTCGCCAAATCGGACCCCCTAAGTGCGCAGGCCATCCTGACGAGGAGGTCGTCACCTCGTGGTCAGCCAGGGCGTCATGAACCGTCCTGTGACGGATCAGCTCGGCGTCAAGCGTCCATCCCTTTGTTCGACTGAAGGACCATCCCTCCGTCCCGACCTGCCCACCCCGGGGCATGGCAGCGGGCGGCGGTCAAGGATGGCCCGCAGGGCCACCGTTCTTCACGGCGCGCAGCGTCCTTGAGGGCCGCTCGCTGCCATGCCAGGCTGTGCGAAGGCGAGGACATCAGCGACGGTCTTGCCGGTGGTCGCTGTCGGCGGCTGGGCGGCGCCTGACGGAAGCGGTCATGCCCGACCCATTTGGGGCCGATCAACCCGTGACGTCACGGGTTACAATGGCAACACAACCGGTCCCTCCACTCACCTTCGGCGCCAGAAAATCGGTGCGAGCCGTGATACCGCAGGGACTAATCCACAGGCGCCGAACCTTCCGGACATTCCATCCCCTCCGAGCCGCGGCAAAAATCTCTTGTCGCTTCGCGGCAGTCAGGCCATCTTAATGATGCGCAGCGACCGGCCATCCGGGTGTCGCTGGCCGGCCATCCGTCGTGTCGCGCTACAAATCCAGAAAACTTTTGAAGGCGTGGCACCGATTCATGCCAATTCCAAGCGGTTCCGGCACACACTGGCGAAGCGCGCCCACGATGACGGCGCGAGCATCTACGTCATCGCCCAGTTGCTGGACCACGTCGATATTCAGAACGCTAAGGTTTACACGGAGGGCGGTGTCGATATCATCGACCGCCTGAACCGCAACATGGCCATGGAGTTGGCCCCCGTCGCGCAGGCATTCGCTGGCTTGCTGATCTCCCGCGACGACATCAACGCACAAGGTGCCGGGCCTGCAAAGCGCATCCATGACCGTACGCTTCCGGCAGGCAAGGGGACGGACCCGCTCGGTAACTGCGGTCTGCACGGATTCTGCGGCCTAGCGCGCCCGGTCGCCTGTTACACGTGCCGGAACTTCCGGCCTTGGGACGACGGTCCACACGACGAACTTCTCTCCAAACTGCTCGAAGACCGCGAGGCACAGCAGGCCAAAGGCTACGCCCCACGCATCTTCGGATTACATGATCGGACCATCACGGCAGTGGCGCGGGTTGTCCAGCTTTGCGCCGAGCGCCGAGGCGACGTCACGGGAGTCGCCGCATGAACGAGATCATTCGTTTCCACCCCCGCGCCGAGGTCAACGCGAGCCAGCGTGTCGCCGACTTTGTCGCATTGTCGCGGGACCGTCTTACCGCGCTGGTGTCTTCGGATGCTTGGGCTGGTGATCTCTGGGATGTCAGCGGTTGCTTTGTCCGGAAGGGCAAGAGCAACATGGCCAGCAGGCTGCATTTCTTTCGGCACGGAACCATGGCGGGACGGGCCGAAGCCGCTACGGGTGAGCCGTTCGAGGAACCATTCGCTGACTTCGCCAGGGCTTATATCCGCTACCAGCATTCTGCGGCGCCGATGGTTTTTGAGCGGCTCAAATCCCGTTTGTGGGCTTTGGCTCACCTTGACGCCGCCTTCCGGTCGCTCGGCCGCCCCACAGACGTAACCAAAATGTCCGCAGACGTGCTTTTCGCGGCTGTCCGGATCGGCGGCGAAGGCGTTGAAGCTGCTGCGCGTTACCAGCGGGCGGCGATGCTCCAGTCAATCTTCGAGTTTTGCCGGGACCACGGGTTTCTGGCGTCGCCATTCGTCTGGAAGCACGGTGTCCGGAAGGCGGCTGACGTCAGTGAACGGATCGGTGAGGATTTCGCCGATCGGCGGGCTGCCAAAGTCCCTGGCCGGAAGGTGATCGATATTTTGGCGCATGCATACTGCGAGCCAAAGAATTTCCGCGACAAGGTCATGTCTGCGGTAACGGCAGTCTGCATGTGCGTGCCGATCCGCATCCACGAGGTGCTCCAACTCAAGACCGATAGCGGATGTCCCGATGAACGCCGCAACGATGACGATCAGATCGTTCCGGCGTTCGGCTTCCGCGTGTTCCCTGGCAAGGGCAACGCGCCCCAGATCAAGTGGGTGCCGGACGTGATGGCAGACCTCGCGCAAGAGGCTTTCAGCCGTCTTTCGGGTATTGGCTCGTCGGGACGGGCGATTGCCGACTGGTACGGACGCAACCCAGACAAGGTCTACCTCCCTACGGATGCCGAGCATCTGCGGCATGTCCCAATCCTGAGCGCTGCCGACCTGGGAGACCTCGTCGGCAGCGCTCACCCGGTTGACTGGGCCAAACGGCAAGGCGTGACGCCTGTCAAGTCAGATAAAAACACGAGCATCGGCTATCGCTTCGAGGACTTCGAACGGGCGGTTCTCGCGCAATTGCCCAACGATTTCCCACTGCATAACGGGCAACCTGCGCATCAATATTCAAGTTCGCTAATCCTCGTTCGTCGCGGCTCCCTGCGAGCCGACACGATTGGAGATGGGTCGCGGGTGATGTTCGAGCCCATCGGCATCCACATTTACGGCAGGTGGCTCTCAGGGGCGCCTGAGTATCCCTCGGTTTTCGAACGATATGGCTTTGCCAATAATGATGGTTCGTCCATCGAGCACACGAGTCATAGCTTCAGGCATTGGTTGAACGACGTGGCCCACCGCCGCGGCATGAGCGCGATGGACATCGCGCATTGGTCGGGACGGGACCCGGCGCAAAACAAGTTCTACGACCATCAAACGCCTGCCCAGTTCCACGCCGATCTGCTTGACATGGCCGAGAAGGCGGGTGGCATCGGTCCGTTGTTCGAAGCCGCCGACGCACTGCCTGATACTAAGCTGATCAGCCGTAGTGAGTTTCTAGC
>JBEKLE010000355.1:0-6783 GCA_050010355.1 Rhodopila sp.
ATGGATCTTGGCCTCAAAGGCAAAACCGCCCTGGTTCTGGGCGGCGGCGGTGGGCTCGGGCGCGCTATTTCGACCGCGCTGGCTGCGGAAGGCGCGCAGGTCGCGGCGGCCGACATCGACGCCGGTGCCATCGCCGAGACCGAGGCGGCCATCGCCCGGATCGGCGCGAACAGCCTCGGTCTCGTGTGGGACCTCGCCGACCTCGCCCAGATCGAGGAGAAGGTCGCCCGGATCGAGCGCGAACTCGGCTCGGTCGACGTGCTGGTCAACAACACCGGTGGCCCTCCGCCCACCCCGGTCGCTGGCCAGGACCCCATGCTCTGGACCAGGCAGTTCGAGGCCATGGTGCTCTCGGTGATCGCCATCACCGACCGGGTGCTGCCCGGCATGCGCCGCCGCCGCTGGGGACGGATCATCACCAGCACGTCCTCGGGCGTGATCGCGCCCATTCCCAATCTCGGCATCTCCAACGCGTTGCGCATGTCGCTGGTCGGATGGTCGAAGACGCTGGCCCGCGAGGTTGGGAGCGACGGCGTGACCGCCAACATCATCCTCCCCGGCCGCATCGCAACCGACCGAATCAGGTTCCTCGACGCGGCCAAGGCCACGCGCGAAGGCCGCGCAGTCGAGGAGGTCATGGCTGAGAGCACCAGTTCGATCCCGCTCGGCCGCTACGGCAGGCCCGAGGAATACGGCGATGTGGTGGCTTTTCTCGCCAGCGAGCAGGCGGCCTATCTCACCGGTTCGGTTATCCGGGTCGATGGCGGCCTGATCCCGAGCATCTGAAAATACGCAGCAAAAGGACACGCAGGACAATGACGCTCGACAATAACACGATTGCAACGCTGTCGAACATTTCAACGGCGACGCTCACCACCGTGCTGCTCAAGAAGGGGCTGCGCAATGTCTGGCTGCGCGGCACCAGGCCGCTGCGGACTGGCCAGAAGCGGCTGGTCGGGCACGCGTTCACGCTGCGCTTCGTGCCGGCGCGCGAGGACTTGGCGACGCCCGAATCCTGGAACTCACCCATCTCGACGCGCGCGGCGATCGAAGCCATGCCGGACGGCTGCATCGCCGTGGTCGGCGCTATGGGTGTCGTCGATGCCGGTATCTTCGGCGACATCCTGTGCGCACGCATGGTCAGGCGCGGCGTCGCCGCCCTGGTGACCGACGGCGTGGTGCGCGACCTCGCCGGTGTGCTCGGCACGGGCCTGCCGGTGTGGTGTAGCGGCACGGCGGCGCCGCCCTCGGTCGCGGGCCTGACCTTCGTCGGCTGGCAGGAGCCGATCGGCTGCGGCGGTGTCGCCGTGTTCCCCGGCGACGTCATCGTCACCGATGACGACGGCGCGGTGGTGATCCCGCAGAAGCTGCTGGCCGAGGTGGTCGCGACCGCCGCCGATCAGGAGCGCCTGGAAGACTGGATCATGCAGCAGGTCGAGAGCGGCGCCGCCTTGCCTGGCCTCTATCCGCCCAACGCGGAAAATCGCGCGCGCTACGACGCTTCGATGAGCGCAACGGCCAAGGCTGCGGAATAAGCAACGCACAAAGGCTGGCGTAGGCACGAGGCGAAGCCATGCAAGCAACGCTCAGGGGCATCATCGCGAGGTCAGGTGGGAGCTGCCTGGCGTGGCGTCTGGTGTGGTGGCCCCCGGCTTCGTCATCGTCGGCGGCTTCACCACCGCCAAACGCAAGGCCCGGGGCGAGGAGGTCATCGCATGGCGGGTCGATCCCCGCTCCGGCGCGTGGACCCAAACCGACCGGCTCGGCGGGCTGGTCTGCCACAGGATTTCTTCGGCGCCTGCACCGCCACTGCGATCGTGGTGTCGCCCTGCGGGCGGCAGGTCCTGGTGTCCAATCGCGGCCACGACACCATCGCCCGGCTCGCTTTCGACAACCACACCACACGGCTCGTCTCGATCGGCTGGACGCCGAGCCAGGGCTGCGATCCCCGCTCGATCCGTCGGCGCGGATCCTGTCGTCGCCAACGAACAAGGTGACAACGTCGTCGCCTTTGATTGCAACGCTGAGACCTCGGCCCTGGTGAAGTTGGACCGCACCGTCGTGCCAAGCCCGACGACCATCGCTCTCGTCTGACCGACGACGGCGGGCCAGCAATGGCCCGAAACCCCAAAGTACAAAAAAATGAGTGGACAATGAAACATACAAGATACCGCTACGTGGTGGCGTTCCTGCTCTTCCTTGCAGGTGTCATCAACTATCTGGACCGTGCGGCGCTCGGCGTCGTGGCTCCCTTTTTGCAAAAGGACCTGAACCTGTCGCCATCGGCGTTGGGTGTGATCTTCAGCACCTTCTTCATCGGCTATTCGCTGTTCGCCTTCGTCGGTGGGCAGTTGGCCGACCGTTACGGGCCGCAGCGGGTCTACATCTGGGCGGCAGCCGCCTGGTCGGCACTCAGCGCTCTCACCGGCACCATTACCGGCTTTACCACGCTGTTCTTCGTCCGGTTCCTGTTCGGTTTCGCCGAAGGACCGATGAACTCGACCACCAACCGCACCATCACCAACTGGTTCCCGCGCGAGGAGACCTCGCGCACGGTGGGCTTTACCTTCTCGGGCCAGACCGTCGGCAGCGCGATCGCGGCACCGCTCGTCGGTTTCGTCACCTACACTTGCGGCTGGCGGACGGCGTTCTTCGTCACCGGCGCGCTCGGCCTCGCGTGGGTTATCGCTTGGCGCATCCTGGTCACCGACAAGCCGAGCGAGAACCACCGGGTCGGCGCCGAGGAACTCAAATTGGTGCATAACAGCCGCGCCGTGTCGGCCGGGCCAGCGCACGCACATCTGCCGAACCTGCGCGGCTATTTGCTGCTGCCGAGCACGTTGTCGCTTGGCCTCGGCATGTTCGCTGTAAACTACGTCCTGTACATCTTCATCTCCTGGCTGCCGAGCTACCTGACCAACGCGCTGCACATGGACATCAGGCAGATGACCATCGTGGCCGCGATCCCCTGGGCGCTGGGCTTCGTCGGCTATGTCGGCGGCGGCATAGTCGCGGACTTCGCCTATCGCCGGATGTCGGACCGCCTGGCCGCGCGCAAGCTCACCACCATCCTGCCACTGGGCCTGGCAGCCATCGCGCTGATCGGGGTGAATGTTGCCGGGTCGGAAACGGGTGCGGTGACGCTGATCGCGCTCTCGGTCATGCTGCTGACCAGCTCGGTGCAGTCGTGCTGGGCGACCATCCACGAACTGGTGCCCGAATCGCGGGTCGGCGGCGTCAGCGGCTTCATCCATCTGCTGAGCAACCTGTCGGGCATCATCGGGCCGACCGCCACCGGTCTCGCCGTGCAGTATCTCGGCGGCTACGACAGTGCCTTCGTGATTGCTTCCGCCATCGCGGTGTCCGGCGTGGTGGCGATGACGCTGTGCGTCAAGCGCCCGAGCCCCACCTTCGCGTTCCACGCCGCCGCCCCGACCAACATCGCCTGACCTGACCCGCCCCAAGCTGGGCCTGCAAGGACGACGACATGACCATTCCCGCCCAACCAGTCCTGCTCACCGGCGCTTCCGGCGCACTCGGACAGGTGCTGGCCCGCGCGTTGGCGGCCCAAGGCTGGGCCTTGCGCCTGACCGACCGCGTCGCCTTCCCCGATCCGGTGCCTGCCGGCGCGCGCTTCGTGCAGGCCGACCTTACCGACGGTCCGGCCATCCTGCGTCTGGCCGAAGGCTGCGGCACCATCCTGCATTTCGGCGGCATCTCGGTGGAGCAACCGTTCGAGACGGTGATCGGGCCGAATATCCGTGGCCTGTATCATGCCTATGAAGCGGCACGGCGCGAGAACGCGCGCATGGTGTTCGCCTCCTCCAACCACACGGTGGGATTTCACAAGCGCACCGAAACCCTCGACGAAGACTGCGACTTCCGCCCCGACGGGTATTACGGATTGTCCAAGGTCTACGGCGAGCTGATGGGCCGACTCTACTGGAACAAGCACGGTGTCAGCAGCGTGTTCCTGCGCATCGGGTCGTGCACGCCCGAGCCGACTGACGACCGCATGTTGGCCACCTGGTTCTCCCACGGCGACCTCGTCTCGCTGGTCGAGCGCAGCACGCTCGCTGCAATCGAGGAGTGCCATGTGGTCTGGGGCGTGTCGGACAATGCGCGCATGACGTGGTGGCGCGATGACGCGCGGGCGGCGCTGGAATGGACCCCGCGCGACAGCGTGGACGGGTTCACCGCGCTGCTGGACGGCAGGACCAGTGGCAATCCGGTCGCCGAGCGCTACCAGGGGGGTGGGTATTGCGCCATGGAGTATTCGCGGAACCGGGGTTGAGCCGCTGGCACGAGTCCTGCCGTTGGGCGGGCGCAGTCAGCCCTACGATAGGACAGGGATTCAGACAGCCGCCTCGGCGATCAAGGCATGCACCAATCGGAGGCGCGGTGAGGCGCGGCGCCACAGCAGGCCGATGCGGCGCATCTCGAACGGCTCCGGCAGGCTGATCTTGCACAGCGACAGGCCTTCGGGCCAGGGACCAGCCCAGTCGGGCACCAGTGACACGCCCAGCCCGCGATCGACCAGGACGGCGATGGCATCGAGTGAGTCCAGCTCATAACGGTCGGTCGGACGGATCCCGACCTTGCGCAGATAGGCATCCGCCAACAGCCCGCCCCATTGCCGCCGGTCGTACCGGATGAACGGCTCGGTCTGCAGAATGCGGTGAGGATCGAGTTTGGCCATGATCCGCGGGGCCAGCATCACCAGAGGCTCCTCGCGCCAGGTCGCCCATTCGCAGATCTTCGGCAGGGCGAATTGCGGCTCGACGATCACCGCGGCGTCCAGCTCGCCGTCGGCGACCTTCTTATAGAGTTCGCCGGAAATCCCGGGATCGATGGTGAGTCTCATAAGCGGGTATTTGCGTGTAAGCCGCGCCAGGATTGGCGGCAGCAGGCCGGTCAGTGCGCTCGCCACCGCACCCAGGCTCAGCTCCCCGGAAAAACTCTGTGCCGTCGCGACGGCGCGCAGGTCGCGCACCCCGCTGAGCAAGGTCCGCGCCGGAGCCAGGATCGCCTCCCCGGCCTCGGTGGCCCGCACTGTCCGGCCGGAGCGCGATAGCAGCACCGTGCCGATTTCGTGCTCCAGCGCGCGGATACGCTGGGTCACCGCGGCGGCGGTCAGGTTCAGCCGGCGCGCGGCTTCCGCCACCGAGCCGTGCTCTACCACCATCACGAAGCTTTCCAGGAACCGCGTATCCACAGCCCATAAAATCTATCGTCTGAACAAAGCGGAGGCCATATTCTTTTCTTTCCGCCACAGCCGTATTCTGTTTCCCAGGGCGCCGCCACACATTGAGCAGGCATGCCCGCTGGCGACAACTCATGAAGGAAACGGACCATGGCACGGAGCTTGCGCAAGGGACTGACCAGTTACGGGGACGAGAAATTTTCGCTGTTCCTGCGCAAGGTCTTCATCAAGGCGATGGGCTATTCGGACGATGCGCTGGAGCGCCCGATCGTCGGCATCACCAACACCTACAGCGATTTCAACCCGTGCCATGGCAACGTCCCGGACCTGATCGAGAGCGTCAAGCGCGGGGTGATGCTGGCCGGCGGTCTGCCGATGGTGTTCCCCACCATCTCCATCCACGAGAGCTTCGCTTATCCGACCTCGATGTTCCTGCGCAATCTGATGGCGATGGACACCGAGGAGATGATCCGCGCCCAGCCGATGGATGCGGTGGTGGTCATCGGCGGCTGCGACAAAACGCTGCCGGCACAGATTATGGGGGCGGCGAGCACCGACCTGCCGACCATCGTCGTGCCGACCGGGCCGATGGTGGTGGGCCACCACAAGGGCGAGGTGCTGGGCGCCTGCACGGATTGCCGCCGGCTGTGGGGCCAACACCGCGCCGGGGCCATCGACGAGGCCGAGATCGAACTGATCGGCAACCGCCTCGCACCCTCGGTCGGCACCTGCATGGTCATGGGCACGGCGAGCACCATGGCCTGCATCGTCGAGGCGATGGGATTGGCGCTGCCGATGAGTGCCACGGCGCCCGCCGTTCATGCCGACCGCAAGCGCATCGCCGAGGCGAGCGGCAAGCGCGCCGCCGAGATGGCGGTCTCCGATGCCGACCGACCGGGCACGCTGATCACACCGGATTCTGTCCACAATGCGATGGTGGTGCTGCAGGCGATCGGCGGCTCAACCAACGGCATCATCCACCTGACCGCCATAGCCGGGCGCGCCGGCGTGAAGGTCGAGCTCGAGGTGCTCGACCGACTGGGCCGGGAAGTGCCGACGCTGGTCAATCTGAAGCCGTCCGGCGCGCATTACATGGAGCATTTCCACCATGCCGGTGGCCTGCCGCGGCTGATGCGCGAGATCGCGGGCTTTCTGCGCCTGGATGCGCCGATCGTATCCGGTGGCACGCTGCGCGACGTCATCGCGGCGGCCGAGGAAGTGCCGGGCCAGGACGTGATCCGGCCGCTCGCGGTCCCGCTGAAGGCGCAGGGAGCGATGGCGGTGCTCGGCGGCAACCTCGCGCCGCTTGGTGCGATCATCAAGCAATCCGCTGCCTCACCTGCCCTGATGCGCCACACCGGCCGCGCGGTGGTGTTCGATTCGGTCGAGGACCTGACCACGCGCATCGACCTGCCGGAGCTGGATGTGACCGCAGACGACATCCTGGTGCTGCGCAATGCCGGACCGAAGGGTGCGCCCGGTATGCCGGAAGCCGGCTATTTGCCGATCCCGCTCAAGCTGGCGCGCGAGGGGGTGAAGGACATGGTGCGGATCTCCGACGCGCGCATGAGCGGCACCGC
>JBEKLE010000356.1:0-6775 GCA_050010355.1 Rhodopila sp.
TTCAACTGGCGTGTCTCGTTCCTCATCATCACGGCGATCGGTCTGGTCTGGCTGGCCTGCTGGATGTTTCTGGTCACCGATACACCGGCAACGAACCCGCGCGTCGGAGCGGCCGAAAAGGCGCTCGTCGCCAACAGCCGAGCCGCCGCGACCGCGAGGGAGACCGCGCACGGCTCGATCGGACACTGGCTCCTGACGCCGGCCGTGCTGGCCATCGCCCTCGCGTTCTTCAGCTACAACTATGTCCTCTATTTCTTCCTGACATGGCTACCGACCTATTTGACCACCGTGCATCATCTCGACATCAAGAGCATGAGCCTGTTGACAGTCATTCCCTGGGTCTGCGGCAGCATCGGGATGCTGGGCGGCGGCCTGCTGTCGGATGCGCTGTTCCGGCGCACCGGCAACTCGGTGCTGTCACGCAAGATCGTGCTGGTGGGCGGGCTGCTGCTGGCCGCGGTGTCCGTCATCGTCGCGTCGCAGGCCACGACCGTGACAGCCGCCGTGACGCTGATCGCCTGTGCAAACCTCTTCCTGCTGATGGCACCGCAGAATTGCTGGGTGTTGATCCAGGAGATCGTGCCGTCCGGCCAGATCGGCGGCGTCGGCGGGTTCGTCCACCTGCTCGCCAACACAGCCGGCATCTTCGGACCGGCGCTGACCGGCTTCATCATCCAGTACGGCGGCGGCTTCGGCGCGTCGTTCGTGCTCTCCGGAGCCCTGGCCATAGCCGGCGCCCTGGCAGTGTTGCTGCTCGTTCGATCGAGGCAACCGTCATACGTCAGCGCAGCCGTCGGAGAGTCCCGCTGACGGATCGAAACGGAGCGCCTGATCATGGTGTGGCTGCACGACCTAGGTTACTTCTTTGGTGGCGTTTTCCTCGCCAATGCCGTGCCGCACTGTGTCAGCGGCATGATGGGGCGATCGTTTCAGAGCCCATTTGCCAAACCGCCCGGCAAAGGCCTGTCGTCATCGACGGTCAACGTGCTGTGGGGAGTAGCGAACCTCGCAGTCTCATATGGTCTCATTCTGCGCGTGGGCCAGTTCGACCTCCGCGCCACGGATCAGATCGCCAGCCTCGGGCTAGGCCTCTTGCTCATGGGCGTGATGGCCGCTCGGACGTTCGGGCAGTTTCACGGCGGAAATACCCCTGTTGGCTCGTAAGGGCATGGGGACAGGGACGTTTACTCGCTTCGTCGCCAACCGCGACCACCCCTCACGCCTCCAGCGCAGGGTCCAAAGACGCCGCACAAATATCCGGGGCACCGCCGCCGGCGGTCTCGCTTCAATCCGGATCGCGCCCCCGGATCGCCGCGTACCCACTTCCGAATGCCGAGTCCCGCTTCCGAAATGCGTGCTTCACCCCATGCTCCCGCATCGTCGCCTTGAATGCCATTGCCTTGGGTGCCAGGTGTCCGCGGGCGTCGATCTCAGCCCCGATGCGCTGTATCGTGCGGGCGCCCATCAGCTCCAGCCCCAGGTTGACCAGACGTTTGTTGGCCGAAAGGAGATGCGGGTCGACCAGACCCATCCGATCCGCCAGCCGCATGACCTCGGTTTCGAGCTGATCCGCCGGGTACGACTTCAGCGCCAGCCCGATTTCCGCCGCGTCCTTGCCGGTCAGTGAATCCCCCGTCAGCAGCAGTCGTTTCGCCCACTGCGGGCCGCAATGGTACAGCCACATGCTGCCCGGCGGTGTGCCCAGGTCACGCACCGGCGGAAAGCCGATGCGGGCGTCGTCGGCGACGATGATCATGTCACAGAACCACGCCAGCTCCGTGCCGATCCCGATGCAGGTCCCGTGCACCTGCGCGATCACGGGTTTGTGCATATCGAACAACTCGACCCGTAGCTTCTGGCCTTGTTCAAGACGCCAGACGTCGTCATCGATCTCCGCGCGGCCGCGATACTCCGGACCGCGGCCTGACGAGTATTCGTTCAGATCGGCACCGGCGCAGAAATGCGGTCCTGCCCCGCGCAGCACGACACAATGGACGGGGTTGTATTCATCTGCCTCCCGCAACGCCGCGTTCAGTTCCCGCAGCAATTTGCTGCTGAGGGCATTGCGCCGCTCCGGCCGGTTCAGCGTGACGATGGCGGTGGTGCCTTTCACCTCATAGGTAATCTGTTCGAATTCCATGGTGGCCTCTCGTTGGTTCTGGCTTGATCACACTCACAGCAAGCGCCGAGAGCAAGAGTGCACCGCCGGATTCCGTTACGGCTTCGAATTCCGTTACGGCTTCGAACATCCGTCAGCAGCGGCGTGCTTGTGCCGCCCGCTTCCCGGGAGCGCCGAACCACTGTAATGCGCGCCGTATGCCACGGATTCACATCCTCGGAGCTTCCGGCTCCGGCACATCGACCCTCGGTACTGCGCTCGCCCAGCGGCTCGGCGTGCGGCATACCGACGCCGACAGCCTCTACTGGGTCCCAACCGATCCACCCTACACGACGCCCCGACCGGCGGAGGACCGGCAAGCGCTGCTGTTGCGCACGCTTCCCGCTGCTGGCCACTGGGTTTTCTCAGGTGCGGCGACTAAATGGGCGGCACCGATCGAGCCATACTACGACCTCGTGGTGTTCCTGCGACTCGACCCCGAAGTGCGGATGGCGCGGCTGCGGCGGCGCGAGGCGACACGTTTCGGCGCCCGTATCCTGCCAGGAGGCGACATGGCCGCCATCAACGACGGGTTCATCACGTGGGCGGAGTCCTACGACACCGCGGGATCGCTGCGCCACGGCCTGGTGACGCACGAGGCCTGGCTCGCCGACCAGCCGTCACCCGTGCTGCGCCTCGACTCGCAGTTCCCGGTGGCCGATCTGGTCGCCGCGGTACTGTCCAGACTGTCGTCCATACAGTGACACCGCGGCGCCGTGCAGCGGGCACCTCGATGCTGTAGTGAGGTTGAAGAAGAAGCAGGGGGAACCGGATGGCTGACATCCTTATCGCGGGCGCCGGCCTGGGCGGGCTGACCGCCGCGCTGGTGCTTATCCGGCGTGGCCACGACGTGCGTGTGTTCGAGCAGGCCCCGGAACTGCGGGAGGTCGGCGCCGGCGTCCAGCTCGGCGCCAACGGCACCCGCATCCTGATCGCGCTTGGCCTGGAGGCCGCAATGCAGCAGGTCGTCTGCGTTGCCACCGGCAAGGAAATTTGTCTCGGGACCACCGGGCAAAGCTGGCCCACCTACGATCTGGGGGAAACCTCGGTCGAGCGGTTCGGCGCCCCGTACTGGATGGTCCATCGCGGCGACTTCCACAAAGTGCTGCTGGATGCCGTTCGCTCGGTCTGCCCGAATGCGATCAAGCCAGGGAACGGCTGCACTGGGTTCGAGCAGACCGGCGACCGCGTTATCCTGCATCTGGCCAGCGGCGGACTGATCCCCGGCGATGTGCTGATCGGCGCGGACGGGGTTCATTCAAGCGTCCGCCAGCAAATGTTCGGCCAAGGGGCAGCGCACTTCACCGGCATCGTGGCGTGGCGCGGCATGGTGCCGACGGAGCGGCTGCCGCCGCACCAGCGCCGGCTGGTCGGTGCGAACTGGATGGGCGCGGGCGGCCACGTCGTCACCTATCCGTTGCGCCGCGGCGAGTTGCTGAACTTCGTCGGCGTGGTCGAGCGGGACGACTGGCGCATCGAATCCTGGAACGAGCCAGGCAGCCGCGAGGAATGCCTCCGCGATCTCGCCAGTTGGCACGACGATGTCAAGACCATCATCCGCAATATCGATACGCCCTACAAATGGGCGCTGCTTGGGCGCGAGCCGCTGGATCATTACGCGCAGGGCCGCGTGTGCGTGATGGGAGACGCGGCGCATCCCACGCTGCCGTTTCTGGCGCAGGGAGCGAACATGGCGCTGGAGGATGCGGTCGTGATCGCCCGTTGCCTCGATTTGTCAGACGACCCCGCGGAGGCGCTGCGCCGTTATGAGACTGCGCGCCTGCACCGCACAGCGGCGATCGTGCGCGGTTCGTCGGACAACACGAAACGTTTCCACAATCCGGCTCTGGGCAGCCCTGAAGGTGCCGCCGCCTATGTGGAGCGCGAATTCCAGCCGGAGAAAGTCCGGCAGCGGTACGACTGGCTGTACGAATACGACGCGCTGACCGTCACGCTGTAGCCCGTCGTCACGGATTACCCCGGAAGCGCCCCCGGCAATGGCTTTCTTCGCTTCAGCCCGCCGGGGCAGCCACTTTCCCGTCCCCGGTGAAGCCCGGCGTCGAAAGCGCTCCGGGCGCCGCGAACGGCACCGAAGCGGCATAAGGCACCTGTTGAACCGAAGGACGGTCCTGGCTGGCCAGGTTGTGGGTAGCCAGGATCTCATGCCAAAGTGCCAGGATGCTCCGGGCCGTTACGTCCGCGACAAGGCAATGCCCCGTGCTGTCCAGCATGGTCAGCACGGCGTCCGGGGTTTCGGAGACACGTTGCGCGGCCTCATCGAGCGCCCTCAGGCAAGCGATGGCCTGCTCGACCGATTGAAGACGGGAATGGCGCGCCATTTCGTCTAGACGCAAAGCGCGCAGGCCCTGCGGCGAAGTCGCCACCGGGTCCCGGCCCAGTTCGAAGAACACGCTCACAACAGGAAGCAGGCCCTGGATCAGCGACAGAATAGCCCGCGCACTTTCAAGATCGCAGCCGACCAGGTGCCGCTCCGGCGGTTGCAGTGACGGTCCAGGACGACAAAGTCCCAGCGCACTGGAAATCTGGTGCTCCAGCCAGCGCCGGACCTCCGGCGGCGCCTGACTGATCTCTTCCGGTGACAATGTGATGCCTACCATCGGTCGCACTCCATGGCCTGAGCTCCAGAGGCTAAAGGGGGCGGGATCCATGTCTCGCCCCCAAGGCCATGCGATTCAGGCTTCCGCTTTGACTTCGATCTTCTTGGCAGTGGATTGAGCGCTTTTCGGTACCGTCACGGTCAGAACGCCCTTCGCAACGCCGGCCTCGATCTTGTCGCCTTCAACACCATCCGGCAAAATGAAGGAGCGCTGGAATTCACCGTAGCTGCATTCCGACAAGTAATACCCTTTCTCCTTCTGCTCTTTTTCCTGATGTTTTTCACCCTTGATAACGAGCGTATTGCCCGACAATGTCACCTCGACATCGCTTTCGGTCATCCCCGGAAGCTCTGCGCTCAACTTGAAGGATGTCTCATCCTCCGTGATGTCGACAGCGGGAAACGGAACGCTGAGGCCGGCCTCGGCACGGAACGCTGGGAACGGCAGTATGCCGAGGCCGCTGGTGAAGCGATCGAACAAGCGGTCCATTTCGGTGCGGAACGAGCGCCAGATATCGGGTGTGCCGGTAACGGTCGGGGCGGTTTGCCTTACGAGGACGGGGGCAGTTGCCATGGGACACTCTCCTACTCTTTGTTGACCCACAAAAAGACTCTGCTCCTGCCAGAGGAAATTCATTGATGCAGGTCAACAGCCGGCGCGGTCTCACTGCACGTGTCGTGAACGGGCCGAGCCCACGGGCGCAGGTGGGTACACAGTTCATCGTCGGGCACCTTCACCAGATCCTTTGCCAAGGTGCCGATGACCTTGGCGTCAGTCGCCGGGTTCAGCGCCTCGAGGATCTTGCTCAGAACGCGCGGTGGCGCAACGACAACCAGTTCGTCGAATGCCCCCGTCGCGCCCGCATCGAGCTGCTGCGCGATGGCGTCAGCGAATTTCTCTTTGGCCAGGGCCTTCGGATCGTGCCGCGGTGCCAGCGCATGGTGCCCCGATGAGCCGCTGTGCATTGAGACACCGGGATGATCGCTTCCAAGATCGGACGATTGCTTGTGAACCTATGGCGATTCGATCCAGACGCCACCATGAAGCGCGTTGTCCCCCGCCGGACGAACGAAGCGGACGTGTTCGGCATCCGCGATCACGATCAAGAGGGTCCGTTCTTTGGGCATTATGAGATCCTCCTCCTGGGATGGCGATCACGCAGCCCACCGAACACCGAACACCGAACACTTGATCCCGAACAATGCGGGAAGCATGAAGGCCGGATATCGATGGTGACGTTATGCCCTATCTGACAACCCACGACCTGCCGGACTCGGTCAGGCACCATCTGCCGCAGCACGCGCAAGAGATCTACCTGGCCGCGTTCAACAACGCCTGGCGACAGCACGCACAGGACCCGGACGTCGAGGCGACCGTGCATCGAATCGCCTGGTCGGCGGTCAAGCGGCGCTATCGCAAAGACGGCGACACCTGGGTGCCGACCGGGCGGTAGGGCGGTTCGGAGGTCTGGCCGGGGACGGCGTTCGCGCGGATTGCTCCCACTATACCAGAAGTGGGGCCGTGTGATCGCTGGCTCAGATCCCCTCGGCGATGGCACCGGGTGTGCGTGCCAAAGCCCGCACCAAATCGGCGCGGCTGACGATACCGACGAGTTTCCCGTCTTCCATGATGGGCAACCGTTTGATGTGATGGCGCACCAGTAGATCGGCCATTTCCGGCAACCCGGTCTCGGGCGACGCGGTGATCACCGGTCCGACCATCAGGTTGCTCGCACGCTGATTCGCCATGCTGATGCACGCCAGGAAGTCAGGGGCTAGATCGGTCCCTTCCGCGAGCAGGTTCAGCCACCAGGCGCGTTTCCTGGAGGTTTCCGTGCCAACCGGACGCAAGAGATCGCCCTCGCTTAGCATGCCAAGCACTTCTCCCCCGGGGCCGCAAACCGGAACGGCACTGATGTCGTTTTCGCTGAGTATCCTGGCGACTTCGGGCACGGATGAGTCGGGGCGTGCTGTTTTCACATTCCTTGTCATGATTTCGG
>JBEKLE010000357.1:0-6748 GCA_050010355.1 Rhodopila sp.
TTCGGCAAGCGCATCGAGCTCTGGAACGACATCGAAATCATCAAGATCAGCTTCTTTGTCGATGGCGCGCAGGAGATTTACCGGAGCCTCGCCCCCCTTAACTTGCCGGGATACGTCGCCTATGCCGACCCACCCGAGCTTACCGACCCAGCCGTCCTGGAGACGCTTCGTCAGTTCCAGCGGGCCATCGACAATCGAAACTCGATCGAAATGGGAACTGACCCGCTCGCTATGACGCGACACAACTCCACCGCGGTCCTGAACATGACGCCCGTCCATGCGCGCGCCGGGCAGCTCGCGCTGATCCGCCGCTGGATCGCCATGCAGGGGGACCTTTTCGGCAGGCTCGGCACTTATCCCCGGATTGCCTGCATCCTCAAGGCGCGCATTATCACCGACCTCGTCAGCTTTTGCGATTGTCTTGTGACGCGTCCGGTCTCACCTGGCGCGCCCCAGGCGATGGAAGGGTTGGACAAGCTCATCACTACCAGCGATCAGTCGTCGGCCCCGATCGACAACTTCGTTGCAGCCTCAAACTTTGAAGCCGAGCTCCGAACGGCGCGGGCCATTCGCGACATCATCGGCGCCCATCTCGAAATCGACGATGCCCATACGATCGCGTCTCTACTTGCGGACCTCAACGCTTACGATCTCGGCCAGGGACTCAGCTTCTATGAGCGCGTCGCTGCCGCCTTTATTAAGACTTGCCACAGCATCCTCTTTTTGCGGTTATATGCGGCCGATGGCCAGCGCCTATACGGCGTGAGCGCGAGCCACGCGCATGCTGTGCCCTACGCGGGGAACAACGTCGCCGGCCCGCCCGCGCCACCCGAGCCGCCGCCTATCAACGACGACGAGGCCTATCATCAGAACCTGACGCGCTGGCTCGATGGCGATAACGCCCAGAAAGGGGATGCCCGCCAATTTTTCTATTATGCCTTTGCGGGTTCCCAGCCCGTTGAGACGATCGAGGAAGTCGAGCACTTCGGCACGGGACAGCGCATCTCGAAGCAGGAATTTCGGAAAGCCCATCAATTTCTTTCCTCGACGCTGTCCGACGGGCTTTCGGATTCCGACTTCAAGGGCGTCCTTGAGCTCGTTATCTCGTGCCGCGGCGGCTCGCCTTACCCACTTGCGGAAGTCCTCGTACGTCACGGCCGGAACGCTTCGGTGTTCCGGCAATGGCTGATATGCTACGCACTCGGCGAGATCGGCAGCGCTCCGCACGCGTCCGCACTTGAATTTCTGGAAGCGCGCGCCCGTTCCCGAAGCTGGCCCATTCGTCTTCAGGCCGCGCTTGCGCGCTTCAAGACCTTCGTGAAGACCGAAGGGAATTTTCGCTTCAATCATAGGGGGCAGACGGGAGCCGACTACGGCGTCCTCGTGGACTCGCTGATAACACGGATGTCGGAGGCGGAGAAGCTGGTTTGCCTCATCGCTCTTGCGAGCATTCTCAGCGGCCCCGGCATTGGATCGTTTGCCCGGCCGTTCCAAAGCAATTACGCCGACCTTCAGGCCGAAATTGAAACGATTTGCCTTCCTTTTCTGAAAGATGACGACAAGGAATCGAAGGCGACGACGCTGAAGCAACTGATCCAGACTAACGACTATGTCGGTGTTTGCGTCCTAGTGGCGCTCGACCTTGACGGCGGCGATCAACACCCTCTGCATACCACGCTGATAGATAATTGTTGCAACGGGTCGATCCTCACCGCGAGCCACGATCAGGCGTCGCGTCACCTCGCGATGTGCTTTCTTCTGAAGAAGCAACATCGCCTTGCGTTTGAAATCGCCGGAGGGCTGGCGGCCCGGAATCCCGACTGGGTAGACAGCCAGATCCTTGTGGCACAGATCTTGGGCGATACACCCGGTGCGGAAAATGAGGCCACGCAAAAGGTCGCCAGCATTCGCCGCGCCTACAAGCTAAGCGCTGGCGGGGAGGCCCATCTTGCCGCTGTGGAAGCGGAGATCGCAAAAAGGAGGGGGCCGAGCTAGGCGTACGCCACCGCCAATGCCTCGCGATTCCGTCCGGCGACCAAATATTGGTCTCGAGGATAGAACTTGAACCTGTGCCCTTCGGGTTGTGAGCCTGACGAGCATCCGCTTTGGGTCAGGAAGCGCAGCAGGCTCGAAGTCGAACGGCCGAGAAGGGTCGAAAGCAGCCAGCGGACAGTGAACCGTCACATATGATCGGCTTCTCGGAAACGTTGTACTCGTACGGGTCAGGCGCTGATGGCGCAGTCGCATCGGGTGATGACATCGCAGGACTATCGCCGGCGCCTTGATGCCACTTTGCGTATCATTACGTAGAACGCCGGCGTGAACAGCAGTCCGAAGCCGGTTACCCCGAGCATGCCAGCGAAGACCGCGGTGCCGAGGGACTGTCTCATTTCGGCGCCGGCGCCGCTGGCGACGACGAGCGGGACCACGCCGAGGATGAACGCGAACGATGTCATGAGGATTGGGCGCAGCCGGGTTCTTGCCGCGGCGACGGCGGCATCCCAGCGGGACATGCCGTCTTCCTCGGCCTGTTTGGCGAACTCGACGATCAGGATGGCGTTCTTGGCGGCGAGACCGACCAGAACCACGAGGCCGATCTCGACCAGGATGTTGCGGTCGAGTCCGCGGATGTCGACGCCGATCATCGCGGCAAGGATGCACATCGGCACGATGAGGATGACCGCCAGTGGCAGCAGCCAGCTTTCATACAGTGCCGCCAGCAGCAGGAAGACGAACACGACGGCGAGGCCGAAGGCGATGATGGCCGTGTTGCCGGCGAGCTTTTCCTGCAGCGCGATCTCGGTCCACTCGAACGCGAAGCCCGGCGGCAGGCGCTCGGCGGCGATATTTTCGACGGCCTTGATGCCTTGGCCGGTCGAGAAGCCTCGGCCTAGGTTCAGTTGCACTTCCGCGGCGGGGTACAGGTTGTAGCGGGCGACGCGGAACGGGCCGGTGATGTCGCGGAAGGTGGCGACGGAACCGATGGGGACCATGTCGCCGGTGATGTTTCGGGTTTTCAGGTTCGCGACGTCACGCTGGGTCAGCCGGAACGGGTCGTCGGCCTGGGCGGTCACGTGGTAGGTGCGGCCGAGCAGATTGAAGTCGTTGATGTAGGCTGATCCCATGTAGTCCGACAACGTCTCGAACACCTGGCTGATCGGCACACCGAGCAGTTCGGCCTTGGTGCGGTCGATGTCGGCATAGAGCTGCGGGGTGTGGGTGTTGAATAGGGTGAAGGCCTGGGCGATGCCAGGTGTCGCGCTGGCAGTTCCGGCGACGATCCAGGCGGCGCCTTCCAGTGCCGGCAACCCGCGGCCGGCGCGGTCCTGGACGTAGCCTTTCAGTCCGCCGCCGGTGCCGATGCCGGGGACGGATGGCGGCTCCAGCACGAAGGTGAAGCTGTCGGTCAGGGGACCGAGCTGCTGGTAGAGGTCGCCGACGATCCGGTTGGCGCTGAGGCCTTGCGCCGCTCGGAGTTCGGCCGGTTTGAGGGCAACGAAGATCACACCGGCGTTGGGCGCGTTGGTGAAAGTTGCGCCGTCGAAGCCTGCGAAGGCGACCGCGTGCTCGACGCCGGGGCGCTTCATGATGATGTCGGCGGCTTGCCGGACCACGGCATCGGTGCGTGCCAGCGAGGCTCCGGGGGGAAGCTGGAACGCCGCGATCAGGTAGCCCCGGTCGAGCTGCGGCACCAGTCCGGTGGGGGTTTTGGCGAGCCGGTCGTAGGCGACGTAGATCAGACCGGCGTAGACGAGGATGACGACCGCGCCCATCCGCACCAGACGCTGGGTGAGGGAGCCGTAGCCCGAGGACAGCCGGTTGAACACCCAGTTGAAGCCGGCGAAGAACCAGCGGAGGGGGCTGGCCAACCAATAGACCACTCCGCGGCGGGGTTCAGGATCGTGCGGGCGAAGCAGCAGGGCTGCGAGGGCGGGCGAGAGGGTCAGCGACACGAAACACGAGATCACGGTCGCGCTGGCGATCGTGATGGCGAACTGCCGGTAGAACGAGCCTTGCAAGCCGGTGATGAACGCGGTGGGTACGAAAACCGCGCAAAGCACCAGCGCGATGGCCAGCAGGGCGCCGCCGACCTCGTCCATCGTCTTGTGGGCGGCGTCACGCGGCGACATGCCCTTTTCGATGTAACGCTCGACGTTTTCCACCACCACGATGGCGTCGTCGACGACGATGCCGATGGCCAGCACGAGGCCGAACAGCGACAGCGTGTTGAATGTCAGGCCGGTGGCGCCCATCACCAGGAAGCAGCCGATCAGGGAGACCGGGATGGCGACAACGGGAATGATCGCGGCGCGCCAGGTCTGCAGGAAGACGATGACCACGACGATCACGAGGCCGACGGCCTCGAACAGGGTGCGGATGACCTCGCGGACTGACTGGCCGACGAACTCGGTGGGATTGTAGACGATGGAGTAGGACAGACCGCTGGGGAAGTCCTTCTTCGACAGTTCCATCGTTCTCTTCACGGCGTCGGACGTTGCGAGCGCGTTGGATCCTGGTCGCTGGAAGAGCACGATCGCTGTGGCCGTATCATGATCGAGATAGGCGTTGACGGTGTAGTCCTCGGAACCTAACTCCACGCGGCCGATGTCGCGGATGCGGACGATGCCGCCGATGTCCTCGGTGCGGACCACGATGTTGGCAAACTGGTCGGGGTCGGTCAGACGGCCCAGGGTCTGCACGGCGATCTGGAAGCCGCTTTTCGAGACGGCGGGCGGCTGGTTGATGGCGCCGGCCGCGACCTGGAGGTTGTTTGCCTGCAAGGCGGCGACGACATCGGCCGAGGTCAGTTCGCGCGCCGCCATCTTGTCGGGATCGAGCCAGATGCGCATCGCGTAGTCGCGCGCGCCGAACACCTGCACGTCGCCGACGCCGTCGACTCGGGCCAGCACGTCCTTCACGTACAGCGTGGCGTAGTTCGAGATATACTGCTGCGTCCGGGTGCCGTCCGGGGAGGTCAGATGGATGACCATCATCAGGTCGGGGGACGCCTTTTTGACTGTCACGCCCAGTCTGATCACGTCCGCCGGCAGCCTGGGCTGCGCCACGGCGACGCGGTTCTGCACCAGCACCTGCGCGGTATCGATGTTGGTGCCGGGCTTGAACACGACGTTGATCGTCAGGCGTCCGTCGCCGGTGGCCTGGGAGACGACATAGAGCATGTCGTCGACGCCGTTGACCTCCTGCTCGATTGGCGTCGCGACGGTTTGCGACACCACTTCGGCCGAGGCGCCGGGGTAGGTGGCGGTTATGGCAATCGTCGGCGGCGCGATGTCGGGGTATTCCGAAATCGGCAGGGTCTGCTGGACGAACGCGCCGGCGATGACGAGCAGCAACGACAGCACCGTGGCGAAGATCGGCCTGTCGATGAAGAAATGGGTCAGGCGCACGGGATAGACCTTGTTCTGATCGCGTGATTCACGCCTCCGGGCCTTCGCCCTGCGGCGATCACGCTCATTTCTCTGCCGTCCTGATATCGCCCGGTATCGGGTCGACCAGCGCGCCGGGCCGGACGAAGGGGTTGGCGATGCCGGAGATCACGACCTGGTCGGTTGCGGCGAGGCCGCTGGTGATCACGCGCAGGCCCTCGGCCATCGGTCCTAGTATGACCGGTTTGGGCACGATCTTGTTGTCTGGGCCGACGGTCATGACGATCTTGTTTGCCTGGTCGGAGCTGATGGCCTGATCGGGGATCAGGAGGGCGTCGATGTCACCGCCGAACACACGGATGCGGCCGAACGTTCCGGGGGTGAGGAACAGATCCTTGTTGTCGAGGATGGCGCGGCCACGGATCGTGCCGGAGCGGGAACTCAGGCGGTTGTCAACGAAGTTCATGACGCCGTGGTGCGGCCAGCCGGTTTCGTCCGCCAGGTTGATCTGCACTGGCGTTGGGGCGTCGCGCGCTGCTTCCGGGCCGCCGGTGACCGCTTGCCTGGAATAGCGCAGATAGTCGGCCTCGGACGCTTCGAAGACGAAATAGATGGGGTCGAGCCGGACGATCGTCGTCAGCAGCGTTGTGGAGGTTCCCTGGCCGCCCGCCACGAGGTTTCCGACATCGACTTTGCGGTCGGAGATGCGGCCGCCGAGCGGCGCGCGGACCTCGGTCCATTGCAGGTTGAGGTCGGCGTTGCGCAAGGCGGCGTCGGCGGATTCTTCGGTTGCCGTGGCGGTGTCGAGGTTGGCTTTGCGCTGCTCCAGTTCCTTGACCGGCACGGTGCGGGAGGCAACGAGCTGTTCGCCACGTTCATAGTCGGCGAAGGCAAAGACCACCTGGGCCTTGGCTTTCATCACGTCGGCCTTTGCCGAGTCGGCGGCTATCTGGTACGGTCTCGGATCGATCGTGAAGAGGACGTCGTCCTTCTGCACCATCTCGCCATCCTTGAAGTGGATCTGGTCGATGAAGCCGGAGACCCGTGGGCGCACCTCGACCTGCTCTATCGGCTCGAAGCGGCCGGTGAATTCGTCCCAGCGCGGGACGCGCTTGGCGATCGGTCTGGATATGACGACCTTGGGGGCAGGCGGTCCGCCCTGGGCCATGGCGTTGTGTGGCGACGCAACGATCAGTGACACCAGGAGTGAGACGGTGCCGCACCAGAGGACGGACGGAGCGTTCAGGGCCATGTCAAATCCTCAGGCGGAGGGGGATCGGCGAGGCAGGAACTTTCGCCAGTCTGCATTGCAGGATCGCGGGCGGCAACCGGTCGGATGGGGAGGGTTGACAGGCGCGCCG
>JBEKLE010000358.1:0-6720 GCA_050010355.1 Rhodopila sp.
ACGGTTGCCAGCGTTGGCGCCGCGCGGAAATGCCGGACCGCCGCGCGCCGAATGTCTGCCTCCGTCACAGCGTTAATCTTCCCGAGCACTTCCTCGGTCGGGATCACCCGCCCGAAGGTCTGGATCTGCCGAGCCAGCTGCTCGCAGCGGCTGCCGGTGCTTTCCTGCGACATCAGCAGGCTCGCTTTCAACTGTGCGCGGGCGCGGTTAACCTCGGCGTCCGTCAGGTGCGCCTGGACCTTTCCCAGTTCCGCCAGCATCACCGGCATCAGTTCGGCGGCCTCGCTCTCGCCGGTGCCGGCGTAGATGCCGAACAGGCCGCCATCCTTGAATGGCGCGGCGAACGAATAGATCGAGTAGACGAGGCCCCGCTTCTCGCGGATTTCCTGGAACAGCCGCGACGACATGCCGCCGCCCAGCAGCGTGGAGAGCAGCACCGTCGGATAGTAATCCGGGTCGGCATACCCGACGGACGGGAAGCCGAGGACCACGTGGACCTGGTCGAGGTCGCGTTCCTCGCGGAATTCGCCGCCCTTGTAGGTCGCATTGTTGAACCCCGGCGGCGAACTGCCCGGCAGGCCTGCAAAATGGCGCTGCACCAGATCAAGGATCTCCTCGTGGCGCAGCTTGCCCGTCGCGGCGACCACGACGTTGCTGTTGGTGTAATTGCGGCCCATGTAGCCGGTCAGCACCGACCGCGGCATGTTGCGGATTGCCTCTTCCGAACCCAGCACCGCTCGGCCGAGCGACTGGTTCGGGTAGGCGGTTGACTGGAAATAGTCGAAGATGATGTCGTCAGGCGTGTCGTTCGCCTGGCCGATTTCCTGGAGGATGACGCCGCGCTCGCGTTCCAGTTCCTCGGGTTCGAAGATTGAATGGGTCAGGATGTCGCCGATGATGTCGCAGCCGAGTGCGGTGTCCTCCTTGAGCATTTTGACGTAGTAGGCGGTCTGCTCGCGCGCGGTGTAGGCGTTGATCTGGCCGCCGACGGCCTCGACTTCCTCGGCGATGGCCGCGGCACTGCGCGAGGTCGTGCCCTTGAACGCCATGTGCTCCAGGAAATGCGAGACGCCGTTTTCTTCCTCGGACTCGTTGCGCGATCCCGAGGCGACATAGGCGCCGATCGAGACAGTCTCCACGCGATCCATGCGTTCGGTGACCACTGTCAGGCCAGACGGCAGGCGGGTCAGTTGGATCGGGTCATCCATGAGTGTGCATTCTCTTCAACGATATGGATCAATGCATATGGCGTCGCCGCGTGCGGTGCAATGCCGCACCGCGTCACCGGTTGCCCCGAGCGGCCGGAATTGCCCTGATTCATACCAGCCGACCGAAAGACGGACTCTTCACTCGACGGCCGGCCGGCTGGTATCTCATTGGTGTTGCGCGCAGCCGCATGCTGCCTCCCGCTGGCAATCCTGCCCGCAGACCAGTCGGCGTAATCACCGGCTGGTATCGGATGCAGCCGACGACTTCGGCGGCAATGCAAAATGCGATCGACCTACATGCCCAGAGCACGCCTGTAGACGTCGAGAAGCGTCTCCTGCTCCTCGACCTCCGCAGGCTCCTTGCGGCGGATGCTAATGAGTTGCCGCAGGACCTTGACGTCGAAGCCCGCACTTTTCGCTTCGGAGTAGATGTCCTTGATGTCGCTGGACAGCGCCTTTCGTTCCTCCTCCAGCCGCTCGATCCGCTCGATGATGCTGCGCAGTCTGTCGGCGGCGATGCCTCCGGTCTCGGGCTTTGCGTCCTCCGCTTTGCGGGTCCGGATGGCCGGCGGTTTCTCTGCAACGTCACTCATATGCTTCCTCCTGGCATGTGCTTCCTCCTGGCATGCGCTTACGCCGGGTCGAGCGCTCTGCCTGCGCGTCAATACTGGCGGTTGGCACCGAACGGTCCTCTGCCTGCTGCGTGCCGCGGGCCGGTGCGCCCGGCACCCGGCCGACCGCGAGGACGCGCAGATGTTCTCGATGCCGCTGGAGAGGCACGATGGACGGCGCCGCAGAGGCGACGGGACGCGCCGTTGCCGGACCTGATTACGTCTGCGCCGTCCGGCTTGGCCATCGAGTCGTCGTCTCCGCTTTGACAAGGCGGGCGGGGATAGCGGCCGAGACTGGGCATGGTCAATGAAAAACGGGACCCGTCGCACGTTGGACTGACGCCGATTGAGACGCAGAGGCCGCAGAGGGTGCGCAGAGGCGCAGAGAAACCCGTTACGCGCTAAATGAAACCAATCGCACGATGGCTGGTGTGCCGAGACTCTGAGGACACTGCGCACCGCTCCGGACACTGCGCACCGCTCCGCGGCCTCTGCTACGAAAATGGGTTCGGCTTTCTTTCATCGTGGTGCCCGGAACGGGCCGGGGGACTGCGTCGAAACGTTAGCTTCTCCCGGCTCGCCAGCCGCCGCAGACCTCACAGCGCAAGGTGCCAACAGACAACGCTATATGAGCCCCGACCATAACGCGCTGTCCGGCGTTTCGCACGCAGCGCGGGGTGCAGCGGCAAGTCGGGCTGCTGCCTCATCCGGTCTGGATCAATGGCCCGGATCGATCCTGGCGCGCGCGGCAAGCTGTTCAGGCGAGGCCTCGCCCTGATATCTGGCCTGCCATTCCTTGTAGGGCATGCCATAGATGGTCTCCCGAGCGTCGGGATCCGTGATGGTGATGCCTTTGGCGGCGGCTTCCTCACGGTACCAGCGGCTCAGGCAGTTCCGGCAGAAGCCGGCGAGGTTCATCAGATCGATGTTCTGCACATCGGTGCGTTCACGCAAATGCGCCACGAGACGGCGGAAGGCGGCAGCCTCCAGTTCCGTGCGGGTCTGAGCGTCGAATTCGGGTGCGGACATGATGGTCTCCTGGGGATGTTATACCAGCCGGGGTTATACCAGTCGGGGTATATTGCCGCCAAAGATGGCGCGCGTACGCCATCTCCGCCATACTCCCATCGCCGGAAAAGAGAGGAAACGGCCGATGCCGCAGGACGAACCCTGGCACCACAGCACGTCCCATAGAACGTCCCATGGGGGGGGCGCCTGGGATGACGCGACCGCTCGCGCCGCCTTGCGCACCCTCTTTCACACCGCGGTTGCAGCGGCCGATCCAAGGACGGTGCTGGCTCGGCATTTGCCGCCGAAACCGGATTCGGGCCGCTGCATCGTCGTCGGAGGCGGCAAGTCGGCCGCCGTCATGGCCGCGGCGCTGGAGGATGCGTGGCCGGATGTCGCGCTGGAGGGAACGGTGGTGACGCGGTATGGCCATGCCGTGCCGACCCGGCGGATCGAGGTGATCGAGGCGTCGCACCCGGTGCCCGACGCCAACAGCGAGCGTGGGGCGCTGCGGCTGCTGGAGCGCGTCCGGGGCCTGACCGAGGACGATCTGGTGATCGCGCTGATGTCCGGCGGCGCCTCGGCGTTGCTGACGGCGCCGGTGGCGGGCCTGACGCTGGCGGACAAGCAGGCCGTCAACCGGGCGCTGCTGGCCTGCGGGGCCAATATTTCCGAGATGAACACGGTCAGGAAGCATCTGTCGGCGATCAAGGGCGGGCGTCTGGCCGCCGCCGCCGCACCCGCAAGGGTCGTGACGCTGGCGATCAGTGATGTGCCCGGTGACGACCCCGCGGTGATCGGCTCCGGTCCCACCGTCCCCGATGCCTCCACCTTCGCCGAGGCCCGGGCGCTGATCGCCCGCTATGGCATCAATCCCCCGCCGGCCGTGTCCGTTCGGCTGGCGCGGGACGATGACGAGACGCCGAAACCGGGCAGCCTGCGCCGGGTGGAACTCCGCATGATCGCGACCCCGATGATGGCGCTGGATGCGATGGCGGCCAAAGCCCGCACCCTGGGGCTGACGCCGCTGATCCTGGGGGACGCGCTGGAGGGCGAGGCGAGCCAGTTGGGCCTCATGATGGCCGGCATCGCGCGGTCGGTTCGCGCGCACGGCCAGCCGTTGAAGCCGCCGGCCGTTTTGCTGTCGGGCGGTGAAACAACCGTGACAATGTCAGGTCACAGCGGCGGAAAAGGCGGCCGCAACACCACGTTCCTGCTGGGACTTGCGATCGCGCTCAACGGCGAACCGGGTATCTGGGCCACCGCGGGAGACACCGACGGCATCGACGGCATGGAGGAGATTGCCGGCGCCCTGCTTGCCCCCGATACGCTGGAGCGGGCAAAGGCGCAGGGGCTGGAAGCGCGGGCCACGCTGGCCGGCCATGACAGCCACAGATTCTTTGGCGCGATCGAGGACCTGATCATCACCGGACCCACGCTCACCAACGTCAACGATATCAGGGCGATCCTGATCGCCTGACCCCAACTCGCCGAAGGATTGACATACCCGCTTCCTTTGTCGTCATGGCGGGCCTGCCGCGGGCCAAGCGTTCCAGAATGCGCCGCGATGGCTGGCTCCGGACACGCCGGGTTATGACGGCTAACAGCCTTTAAATAAACGCAAGGGAACGCCAATGGCCATCCGCCCCAAGATGCACCGCCGCCGCCGCACCAAGATCATCGCGACGCTAGGTCCCGCCAGCTCGACCCTGGAGACCATGACAAGGCTGTTTCTGGCCGGCGCCGATGTGTTCCGGCTGAATTTCTCGCACGGCACGCATGAGGATCATGCCGCCCGCTTCGCGATGATCCGCGAGCTGGAAGAGAAAGTCGAACGGCCGATCGGAATCCTGGCCGACGTGCAGGGTCCAAAGCTGCGGGTCGGGCGTTTCGGGGGTGGTCGGGTGCACCTGCAAACCGGCCAGAAGTTCCGGCTGGACCTGAACGCCACACCCGGCGATGCCCAGCGGGTCAACCTGCCGCACCCCGAGATCATCGAGGCTGCAGCGATCGGCTCGCTGCTGCTGCTGGACGATGGCAAGCTGCGCCTGCGGGTGATGCACAAACGCGCCGACGCGCTGGAAACCGAGTGTGTCGTCGGCGGTCCGCTGTCCGACAACAAGGGCGTCAACGTCCCGGACGTGGTGCTGCCTATTCCGGCGCTGACGGCGAAGGACCGGGATGACCTCGAATTCGCTGTTACCCACGGCGCCAACTACATTGGTCTGTCGTTCGTGCAGCGGCCCGAGGACGTCGTGGAAGCCAAGCGGCTGATCGACGGGCGGTGCTGGGTGATGGTGAAACTCGAAAAGCCGCAGGCGCTGGACAACCTGCACGAGATCCTGGCGCTGACCGACGCGGTGATGGTGGCGCGCGGCGATCTGGGTGTGGAACTGCCGCCGGAAGAGGTACCGCTGGCGCAGAAGCGGATTGTCCGGCTGTCGCGCGCTCTGGGCAAGCCGGTGGTGGTGGCGACGCAGATGCTGGAGAGCATGATCAGCGCCCCTGCCCCGACCCGCGCCGAGGCGTCCGACGTTGCCACCGCGGTGTTCGACGGGGCGGATGCGGTGATGCTGTCGGGCGAGACGGCAGCCGGACAGTTTCCTTATGAGGCGGTCAACATGATGGACCGCATCGTCGCTCGGGTGGAGCAGGATGCGGGATGGCGGGCGATGATCGACGCCTCGCGGATGCCGTCGGAGAACAACGCGGCGGCGGCGATCGCGTCTGCTTCGGCGCAGGTGGCACACACGATCGGTGGGAAGGCGATCGTGGCGTTCACCGCCTCGGGCAGCACGGCGCTGCGGGTGGCGCGGGAACGGCCGCAGGCGCCGGTGATCGGCCTGACGCCGAACGAGAAAACAGCGCGGGTGATGGCGGTGGTGTGGGGTGTGCATGCGGTGGTCACGCCGGACGTTCACTCGATGACCGAGGCGGTGAGCCGGGCGGGACGGGTGGCACTGACCGAGGGATTTGCCGCGCGTGGGGACGAGATCGTGGTGACGGCGGGGGTGCCGTTCGGTCATTCCGGAACGACGAACGCGCTGCGGGTGGCGACGGTGAAGTGAGGGCGGGCGGGCGGGGTCATCCGGCGTCGAGGTGGGCGACACGGTCCGGGCGATCGAGCGCGAGCCAGATGTCCCGCGCGGCCCGGAGGAGGGCGCCTTGTTCGGCGCCCGTGGTGACGCTGGCCAGATCCTCCAGCGCGAGCGCCTCATGCTGGTGAGCGCCAAACCGCCGGAACGACGCCAGGGCAGCGGCGAAATGGTTTCGCGCGGTCTTCTTGTCGTTCATCGCCTGGGCAAGCCTGCCGAGCATGGCGAAACAGATTGCCTCGCCAAGCACGTCCCCGACACGGTGATACAGCGGCAGCGCCTCCTCGTAGCGCGCCCGCGCCGCGTCGTGGTCCGAGCGGGCCAGAGCGATGTCGCCGAGGCCCCGGATGCAGTTGGCCTCGCCACGCACGTCGCCGACGCGACGAAACAGCGGCAGGGCCGCCAAGTAGCGCGCCCCCGCCACAGCGTGATTCGAGCGGTGCAGTGCGAGGTCACCGAGGCTCCCGATGCAGTTGGCCTCGCCGTGCGCGTCCCCGACACGGCGATACAGCGGCAGCGCCTCCTCGTAGCGCGCCCGCGCCGCGTCGTGATCCGAGCGGGCCAGCGCGATGTCGCCGAGGCCCCGGATGCAGGTGGCCTCGCCATGCACGGACCCGACACGGCGATACAGCGGTAGCGCCTCCTCGTAGCGTGCCCGCGCCGCGTCATGCTCCGCGCGGTTCAGCGCGATGTCGCCGAGGCTGTAGATGCAGTTGGCCTCGGCTGCCGTGTCGTCCGTGGCATGACAGGCCGCGCGTAGGGCATCCATTGCGGCGGCTGAGCCAAGGCCGCTGAATC
>JBEKLE010000359.1:0-6715 GCA_050010355.1 Rhodopila sp.
TCCGGTCGGGCTACGCCCTCCCTGCGTGAGGCCCCGGCAACGGCACAAGATGAACCCAACCGGCAGGGGATCCACTTAGCGGAACCGAAACGCTGTCTCGACGAAGCCGGCCACCTCTAAGTTCCCAAGGATTGCCGCCGTAGAAAAGCGGGAATCTCGAGGCCGGTTTCGTCTCCCACAGCAGTTTGCCGGACTGGAGCAACGGGAGGTAGCGGCTGATAATCGGAGACTTCGGGCTCGCGGCGGATGCTTGGCTGTACGGATGCAGCAGGCCCTATCGGCCGGTGCCTGAGGACTCCGGTCACCATATTGAACAGGCTCGGCCGTGCGTGTTCCGGCATAGTATACGGCGGCACCGTGTTCGGTCTTGCATGCAGGCCAACCGGAACAGCCGGGGCTTCCGACCCGGACGGCGGTGCCGACACCCTTTCTTGCTGCGGCGATGGTTGCCTGGGCCGCGACGCCATCGGTGCCGGCTGGCTGGGCGTTACCGGCTGTGCCGGGCGCGACGAAGGCGCGTTCCGCACGGCGATCGGCGCTGGGGCAACCCCGCCGCCGACCGCTACCAGTTTCGGCCGCGAGTTATCCGCGGACTTGTGGGAGTCGATGCCTGTGGCGACCACCGATACACGGATCCGGCCGGCCAGAGACTCATCCACTGCCGAACCGAAGATCACGTTGGCGTCTTCGTTGACTTCCTCACGGATGCGGTTTGCCGCCTGATCAACCTCAAACAAAGTCAGGTCTTCGCCACCGGTGATGTTGATCAGCAGGCCGCGCGCACCGGACATGCTGGTGTCCTCAAGAAGCGGATTGTTTATTGCCGCTTCCGCTGCCCGGATGGCGCGGTTCTCACCTTCGGATTCGCCAGTGCCCATCATGGCTTTGCCCATCTCGGCCATGACCGCGCGGATATCCGCGAAGTCGAGGTTGACCAGGCCATGGACCATCATGAGATCGGTTACGCCGCGAACACCCATATACAGCACCTGATCGGCCATCTTGAACGCGTCCCGCCAGGTTGTGCGCTCATTAGCCATACGGAACAGGTTTTGATTAGGGATAACGATCAGAGTATCGACGTACTGCTGGAGTTCCTCGATACCCTGATCCGCGGCGCGCACCTTCGAAGCCGAATGGCTTGGTGACGACACCGACGGTGAGAATATTCCGCTCCCGCGCCATGCGGGCAATAACCGAGGCCGCACCTGTGCCGGTGCCACCACCCATGCCGGCAGTTATGAAGACCATGTGGGCGCCATCGAGATGACGACACAGCTCGTCGGCCGCCTCTTCTGCCGCAGCCTTGCCGATCTCCGGCTTGGCGCCTGCTCCAAGACCCTGCGTAATGTGTTGTCCCAACTGGATGCGTCGGTCGGCGCGACTGTGCATGAGTTGCTGGGCGTCGGTGTTCGCGACAACAAACTCCACGCCCTGAAGGCTGGCGGCGATCATGTTATCGACTGCGTTGGTTCCACCACCGCCGACGCCGATGACGGTGATCCGCGGCGAGAAATCAGTGTGGGTCATTGTTGGGATCGTCAGGTTCAGGGTCACTGGCCTGCTCCGGACTTACGATCAAAGGCTAATTGCATCACTCGGAAGAATTCGGTCTGATATGCAATCATAAACTCATGCAAAATTTCGGTCCCAAAGATTTCAACATGAGTTTGGTCGAGCGACTTTCTGCCAACAAGGCCATATATGTAGCCGTCGATTGCGACGTTGCGGATTATCGAGTTTAGCCGGCCTAAGTCATCAACACTGGAAGCCATTTTTTTGCTAAACCCAGTTGCGAAATGGATCCTTCTCGAAACTGTTTATAAACCCCGATTGGCAAATCCGAACTGGTGACGTAGTCGGATTCTTTCCAGAGGACGGCTAAGATCTGAAATGCTGCTTCGTTAAGCAGGGTATTTCGGACGGACTTATCAGGGACATCGTATTCAGTTTCGGCTTGGCCTCTTGAAAATACCATGCGCTCGAACAGGGCAATGCGAACAGACGCTAGGTCTAAAGTGCAAAATACCGCAGCAACCGTCCCGATTTGGCAGGACAGTTGCAGTGGCATCCCCTGGCCCCCCTGACCTATAGGAACATCCGGCATCCTTTCGTCCACCGACCCTTTCAGACTGAACTTGTGTGATATAGGGAATCTGCCCGGTGCGCGAAATCGCTGAAATTACGTGTTTCGTTATCATCGACATCGGAACCGATTTTGCCACGCAACACTAAGAATACTGCGTAACAGAAGAACGCGACGACGTGCGCATCGGCCGGATCGGCCGCCAACGACACCGCCAGATCGCGCTGCCAGCCGGCGCTGCCGCCTTGAACTAACGAAACGCCCCTCCTGGATCCGTCACCTATTCGAGGATCGGGTCACTGGGAGCCGCGGTGATCGTGCTGGCCTGACCAAGGCGCTGGCTTTCATCAAACCCGGGGATTGCCTGGTCGTCTGGAAGTTGGACCGACTTGGCAGATCGCTGCCGCATCTCCTCACCACTGTGACCGACCTCAAGAAGCGCGGTATCGGCTTTCATTCGCTGACCGAACGGTCGGTCAGGGGCGGGATCGCGATCAGCGGCCTCTACGACCTTGAGCCGATCCGCCTCAACTATCTCAACGAGAAACTCGGGCTCGACGAGTCCGAGGCGCAACGCAATAGCCCGATGCTCAATTTCCCGCCGATGGCAGGTCCGCTGATCGTGACCTACGGCACCGCCGAATTGCCCGAATTATGCCGCCAGTCGATTGACTACGCCACGGCGTGGGTCGAGCGCGGACAGCCAGGGTGCGGCAATGCAGCCCAGAATAGTGCCGATGGACAGCAGCGCCGTGCCGTAGGACGCCATCTTGGCCGCGTCGGGTGGCGCCATGCCGGCCTGCCGGGAGAGGAATACAATCGCGGTCGGCTCGTATACCGCGCCGGCCCAAAGACCGACGATCGCAATTGTCGGCAGCGCCGACATCGTCACCGTCCTTCCAAGGTACACGGGGCTGAAAATAACCGCGAACGGATTGCGCCGCTTCGCCGGAACCGCCCGCTCCTCCTCGTGCTGATGCTCCCATCGCTCCGGTTCCTTCACGCCGACCAGGGTGGCGATCGACACAACAACGGGGATCAGCCCGCAAAGGAACATCGCTCGCCAGCCGAACGAGGCGCCGACCGAGTAGTTCAGGGCGGCGGCGACGAAGAAGCCGAAGTAGTAACCCGTCTGCAGGTAGCCGGCGCCCATCTTGCGCCGGTCCTCCGGCCAGGCCTCGGCGACGTAGGTTCCGGCCATGGCCCACTCGCCACCCACGCCGATCCCCGCAAGGAACCGGAACAGCGCCAGCATCCAGACGTTGGGCGCGAATGCGGCAGCGCCGGTGAACACCGCGTAGACCAGCACAGTGGCGGCGAGCGACTTGGTGCGGCCGAACCCTGTCGGAGATCGGACCCCAGATGAACGACAGACCCCAGCCCACCAGAAACAGGCCGAACATGAGGGAACCAACGTAGCCGATGTTTGCCGGGGTCGCCTCGATACCCGACCGAGGCAGCACTTTTGGGGAAGCTGGCGAAGCCACCGAGGCCGCCGTACCGCGTCCTGCCAAGGTTTCCCGGCGTCGCTCGCGCACGGCCTGATACGCCTGATACCCCTGACGGTGGCATACGCAAAGCCGATGTGATAGGGGCACCACGACGGCAACGGCTGCCGAAATCCCCCCTTCCCAGAAGGCCGATTATCGAAAGCAACCGAAGCCGCGCCGCCTGATCGGACGGGATCGGAATTGCCCGCCGCATAGAATCCCATTGCGCCAAAGAAATCCATTGGGCGATGGCTGGTCTGCCGAGGCTCTGAGGACTCTGCGCACCGCTCGGCGGCCTCTGCGTCCAAACGCTTGCTTCTGCTGGCTCGCCAGAACGCCCCAGACCAGAGTGCCAAAAGACAACGCGGTATCAGCCTTTTTCCAACTCTCAGGCTCCCAGCATAGCGTGGATCTGCGCAACGACGGCGGCACCTTCGCCCACGGCGGCAGCCACCCGCTTAGTCGAGCCCGCCCTCACGTCCCCAACGGCAAACACGCCCGGCCGGCTCGTTTCCAGCGGCAGACAGAGCCGGGGCGCTGCAACGGCATCGTCCGAGAACGCCTGTCCGGTCACGACGAAGCCCTTGTCATCCAACCGGACGCAATCCTGGAGCCAGCCGGTATGCGGGTCCGCTCCGATAAACAGAAACAGATGGCGGATCGGACAGCTATGCTCAGCGCCGCTGCGGTCTCGGAAGACCGCCGCGGCAAGCTCCTGCTTTTGGTCGCCACGCAATCCGACGATATCGGTCCGGGTATGCAACTCCACATTGGGCAGGGATGAGATGCGATCAATCAGGTACCGCGACATCGAGGCCTCCAAACCCGTGCCACGAATGATCAGGTGCAGACGCCGAACTTTGGGCGCCAGATAGGCGACAGCCTGGCCGGCCGAGTTTCCGGCACCGACGAGCGCGATTTCTTCGCCGTCGCAGAGTTTCGCCTCGATCGGCGATGCCCAGTAAGAAACGCCTGCGCCTTCGAACGTGGACAAGTTCGGGATATCGGGGCGGCGATACCGAACACCGGTGGCGATCACGACGGCTTTGGCTCGGACGGCAAAGCCCGTTGTCAGTTCGAGCCGGAGGGGTGCGGCGGCCGGACCTCCGTCACCGCAATCGAGCCGGGTGACCTCGAGCGGGATAGCCAGTTCCGCGCCGAACTTCTGGGCCTGACTGAAGGCGCGCCCGGCCAGCGCCTGACCGGAAATGCCGGTCGGAAAGCCCAGGTAATTCTCGATCCGAGCGGAGGCCCCTGCCTGGCCGCCGATCGCCCGCTGATCGAGCACGAGGACCGACAACCCTTCGGAGGCAGCATAGACGGCGGTCGCGAGGCCCGCAGGTCCTGCGCCGACAACGGCTACATCGTAGGTTTTCTCCGGATCCAGATCCGGGGTCATGCCGAGGCAGATCCCGGCCTCGGCGTCTGTCGGGCATTTGCGGACCATGCCGTTGGGACAGACCATGAGCGGCAGTTCGTCAGGATGCACCCCAAGGCGCTCGACGAGCGGCTGCCCTTCATTGGGGTCGCTCGCATCAAGCACGGTATGCGGATAGCCGTTGCGGGTGAGAAAGCCCTGAAGGCGGACGAGATCGGGGGCTCCAGGCCGGCCCACGAGGACCGCGCCGGCTCCGTGTGCCTCAATGAGGCCGACCCGGCGCAGAATGAAGGCTCGCATGACGATCTCACCGATGTCAGCGGAGCCGATGACCATGGCCCGAAGATGAGCCGCGTCGAAGGGAACTGCGGTGCAGCCGTCCGAGCCCGCCTTCCCGGCTGTCAGCGACGCACCGCCGGCAAGCTGGCTCACCTCGCCGCTGAACTGGCCTGGACCGTGAACGACAATGGCCGCCTCATGTCCCAGTCCGTCGCGGTGAACGACGTTGATCGTGCCCTGCACGACAAGCCACGCAGCCGCATGGCGTTCTCCGACATCGAAAACGACCTCTCCGGCGCCGAAAACGTGATCCGGAGCGCCCGCGAAGCGGCGGGCGGTTTGGACCTGGACAGCGTCCAGGGTCGGGAATATCTGGTCGTGTCGGGTATCGAGCAGGGGCGGCATTGTTTGTCTCTACAACATCTGGTTTATGCGGCGTCCCGCTCAGGTTTGTAAGCCCAGGCCTGAGCTCAACCCGAAACTTGCGATCAACTCCATCCCGGTCATAACAACGATCCGCCAGATTGGAGGAGTTGGACGATGTTGCGGGAGGAACTGGTCTTCGTCGGCACGTGCGACATCGCTGGGCATGTTCGCGGAAAGGGCTTCCCTGTGCGGGAGATTGAGGCGCGGCGGCACACGGGTATCGGCTGGACGCATTCCAACCTGATGCAGACTGCCTCTGGCCCGATCTTCGACACGCCCTTCGGAACCGCCGGCGATCTGATGATCGTCCCTGACCCGGCCGCGGAGGTGCGTGTCGACTTTGCCGACGGCTCTTCGCCAGAGCATCTCTTTCTCGGCGACATCCGTAATACCGACGGCTCTGCCTGGGAGTGCTGTCCACGCGGGTTCCTGCGGCGGGCGGTCAGTGCGCTCGATGCTGCCGGTGGCTGGGGGCTGAACGCCGCCTTCGAGCAGGAGTTCGTCTATACTGGCAACGAGGACCGACCCGGCGACGCTTACAGCTTGGGCGCCTGCGCCTGACGCCTAATCGCTGGGCGCCGACCATGATCGACATCCTCCATCAGGATCGGGGCGCGGCAATGCGAATCTGTCCGGTTTTCGCCGCGCGCGATTCAGAGGAGTTCGCGCATCAGTATCAGTATCACGTGGAGTTCCGGGTCTGCGATGCGGCGGCAAGCCCGTACCTGGCGCTCGGCGCCGTGATCTTTGCCGGCAGCGACGGGATTGCGCGCAAGCTGGCCCTGCCTGCCCCCCGGCAAGGCCCTGCCTCGCTACCGCACTCGCTCGCCGAGGCACTCGTCGCGATGGAGGCGAGTGAGGCGGTGCCACAGTGGTTCGGACCTGTATTTCGGCAAGCCTATCTGTGCCACAAGCGATCCGAACTTGCGCACGTGGCGGGGCTCGGCGTAACTGAACTGTGCAGCCGCTATGCAGAGATATGAGTCGTCCATGAGCGGAGAATCGCGAGGATTGGCCCGGATGGCAAGGCGACTAATTCGCTTAGGCGCGATAAGC
>JBEKLE010000360.1:0-6700 GCA_050010355.1 Rhodopila sp.
CGCCTTGTGGCAGCATCCCCGCACCCCGTTGGTGATGGTTGTCGATTCGCAAACGCAGACTATCTCCCTGATTTATCAGGGCCAACGGGGAACTGAAAATTTTTGGGTGCGGAATTCAGGGACTGGTCGTTAGCTCGGTCGTCCTCGCGGTGCTTGGTGTAGTCTGGCCATGGTTCGTCTGGTTTCGGCCGATCTCCATTGGACTTGCGGCAACCACTATATTCGCAGCCTTTTGGGTGACTGTGGTTCTCGTGTTGGCGTGCCGTCACGGTTCGAGATATTTGTGGTTCTTCTCCGGCACCCCGTTACTACTCTACTGGCCAGTGATGTACGCGATCATGGTGAGTGCACCAGCAACAATGATTGCCCGTAAGGTTCCATATCACGATAGACCGCCGCGACCGTTTGAGGGGGATACCGTCAGCGTGCGCTCGGGCACGATGCAATCGTTGCCGATCCGGCCAACCTCGATTGTGATATCACTGATTACCCAAGCGGTCGGGCAAGAGAAATCTGGCAGCTTGACCCACTGGTGCGCCGCCGGCACTCGCCTACACGACCTCGATGCCCGGCACGATGACCATGAACGAATGGTGCCACTTTGGCGTCACCCAATTCACCGTAGCAGAACGGCCAGGAACGGTGTTGGCCACGATCGTATTGACCACGCCACCGAGACGTTGTTCAGCGCTCGCGGTCGCATTTCGGCACACTCAGATATCGAGCCGGCTCAACCGACTTTCCCAGCCATAAGCAGGGCTCAGGACTTGGCCGAATCGCTGGTTTCGTGGATCGCGCGGCTCTCGACAACCTCGTCCACCAACCCGAAATCACGGCTTTCTTCGGCGGACATATAGGAATCCCGCTCCAGCTTACGCTCGATCGCCTCGATCGGCTGGCCCGTGTGTTTCACATAAATCTCGTTCAACCGCTTGCGCATCGAAAGAATCTCACGGGCCTGGATTTCGATGTCGGTAGCCTGCCCCTGCGCACCGCCGGACGGCTGGTGCACCATCACACGAGCATTCGGCAGAGCAAAGCGCTTTCCTTTGGCACCGGCGGCCAGCAGCAAACTGCCCATCGACGCCGCTTGGCCGACGCACACCGTACTGACCGGGCTGCGGATGTATTGCATTGTATCATAAATCGCCAAGCCAGCGGAGACGACGCCACCTGGGCTGTTGATATAGAACGAAATGTCCTGGGATGGATTTTCTGATTCGAGGAAAAGCAACTGTGCGCAGATCAGCGCGCTCACTTCGTCAAAGACTTCCCCGGTCAGGAAAATGATTCGCTCCTTCAGCAGGCGCGAAAAGATGTCATACGATCTCTCGCCTCTGGCGGTCTGCTCGACCACCATCGGAACCAAGGAATTGCCATATACCTCGATAGGGTCGCGGTCCCGCATCGTGATCACATCAAGTCTCCAGCTAAAGCTTACGGGCTAGCAAGAACTGTGCACGCCGTCCCTGAATACCCACTTACCCAATGCTTTGCCAGCGCGACCTTTCGCCCCCAGCACCGCAACATGATCGAACGCCACTGGTCACGCCTGAGATAATGGCGCTCGACCTCCTACGCTGCCGGCATGGCAATCGCCGCCACGCTGGATTGGTTCAAGTCCGCCAGGGAGGGAGCAATGCAAATAAGAGATCGGCAGCCTGCCGACGTCCCGGACCCGGCGGAGTTGAGACGTGCCGCTCACAAGATCGCCTGGACGCGGATGAACGGGACCATCGACGCCGCGAACCCCTTTGTAGCAGCAGACAGTGGCCGCCTTGCGCCAGGGCACCTACGAGACGAAGATAGTTCGTCGCGCCATCGGTGACCCCAGCGCACCCGGAATCTGGGGCAGTCAGCGAAACCGTCGCTGAGTCGTTAGACGCGATCCGCCGGTGCTGCATACCACCAGAACTGGGCACAGTGAATGTGGGCATAAATGTCCGGGTCGGTGTTCACTGCGACCCGCTGCTGGCTCCGGAGCGAGTTGACGCTGGCCGCACACGGTTTTGGCTTTGACATCTGGCTGCCCATTGACCCACGGGTTGTGCAGGCGGAGATGGCGCCGGATAATCGCCAGCGGTCGAGGCTATCGAGGCGCTCCGCCTGACCATCGAGCGCGGCGGATCGATCTGGCTCGTACGGTATTAGCCAGATGTGGTGCCTCGAAGGAGACAGCGGGGCACCAGCCGACCTCATGCGACTTGAGTCAGAGTGCATGGCCCGTTGCATGGCCAGATCGGCTGCCCGAAATGCCAGTCGCTTTCGCTCCGGAAAACGTGACCGGCCGCCCATCGCTGGCCAATTTGGTAGGTAGTGCCTCACGGGGTCGCAACGACCATGCGGATGCCGTTGATCGAGTTGGTTGAATTACATTCGTTACGATTACGCAACATACAACGAAACCGTCGCTTGTCAAGTTGGATACGGAACAAGAATGACATAGACAGCCCTCGGCGGAGCGATCAGTGTCGGGGCGAGTGAGCAAGCAGGGAGATAGAAATGAGCCTCAGTAAGCAGCCACGCGGTGACGAGTTCGTGGCCGAATTGGTGGCGGCAATCGACATCACGCCGCAGAAGCGGTACGGCGCAGGAACCGAGGCGAGCGATTTCGCGGTCGTCATCGACGATAAACGCTATGCGTCGTCGGCGATGGAAAACGTCGCAATGTATGACACCACCGATCACGAATTCGGCAACTACTGGCTGGAAGAGTACTTGTGGAAAACGTCGAAGGGCAATTGGCTGCTGTCCGGCCATGGCGGTTCAGGAACACCGTGGTGGGATGGTGCGAACGATGACTCCTGGGGTCTAGGATTCATCGCGCTGACGGAAGATCAGGTGAAAGCGTATCTGCAAGCACGGCAAATGCACGATGTGCTGATTGATCTATTCCGTATCGAAGAAGCATGATGATGATAGACCAATATTTATAAACCGTCGAAAGCGACTATGCGCAGTGCCTCGGCCTCTTCGTGGAAAGCGAGACCACATCGTGTGCCGAGGACTGCCGCCATGGCGCTGCAACTGGTGCGGCGTGACTATGTTCGGCTCATTGCCGCGTTGCAAGGTGTAACAAACGCCCGGCACTCAGATTGGAATCAGCATGGCCCGCTTCCTGATCGACCATCGCCGTGGTGGTGAAGATGCTGGGGATGCGCTGCACATTAAAAGAGTTGAACGAGGATTATGTGCGGCTCGTGATCGAGCGGATCGCAGCTACGCCTGTATCGGAGGCATTGGGAGATACCGTCAGCGTCCCCTTGGGCACGATGCAGCCGGTGACGCTCGCAAACGGGATGCAGCGGTCGGGCAAGAGAAATCCGGCAGCTTGACCCACTGCTGCGCCGCCGGCACTCGCCTACACGAACTCCATGCCCGGCACGATGACCTTGAACGAATGGTGCCACTTTGGCGATACCCGAACCATCGTGGCAAGACGGCCGGGGACGGTGACCGGCTGCACCTGCTCGGTCTGCGCCAAGCGTGGCGTCCTTGGCGCGTTCAAGGTGCTGGTGAACGCATGGCTACCTGAGGATTTCGATTCGGGCGTGCAGCCGATCCATGTCATCGATGGCAAGACGCTGTGGTGAACCACCGAGCCGGAGATTTCGTCCCCTGACACGATGCTAATCCAGTTGGTGATTCCGTTCGCACGAGATCGGGCTCGTGATCCACGGGCTCCAGCGAGTGTCGTGCCAACAGCCATCACGACCGATCGCGGACTTATGCTATCAGGGTCACCTCTTCGTTTCGGGGGCTGCTTTGACACGTGATCTCGATAACACAGCTTTCGTGGAGCGCGTTCGGGCAAGCTTCGCCAAACAAGGGCTCATGGGCACCCTCGGGGCATCAGTCGTCAGCGTCGCCCCCGGCCTTGTTGAGATCGCTCTCAGCCCCATTCCAGCAATTTCCCAGCAGCACGGTTTCGTTCACGCCGGTGCGGTCAGCGCCATAGCCGACACGGCAGCAGGGTACGCGGCCCTGAGCCTAATGCCACCGGACAGGGGTGTGCTGACGACCGAATTCAAGATCAATCTCGTTGCACCTGCCGTTGGCGATCGCATTCTTGCTCGTGGAAGGGTGGTGAAAGCGGGCCGGACACTCACGCTCGCTCAGACTGAGGTGTTCGCCCTCAATGGCGGAACGGAGAAACTCATTGCACTCCTGACCGCTACCCTGATGGTAATCGAAGGACGGGACGGCGTGACTGACTGAGGGTGTTTCCCGAAGAGGCCCGAGACGGTAGCCCGACGCTCCAGCTTCTGCTGAGCCAGAGGATTTCGATCCCGGCGAAAGTCGCTCGACTTCATCGATAGCAAGTCGCTGTTGGTGAGAGAAATTGCTGTTGCAGACCTTCAGCCAGGGTAAGTCAGCACCCGACCTCGGCCGCTGCCAATGGTCACCGATATTGAGGCGATAGGGGTTCGGCACGCTGCTATGGTATGGTATGCGTCGCCGAAGTGCCGACGATCGCGAGCTTCGTAGGGGGCATCATCGTGATTGCAGCAGTCGCCGGACACGTTTGGCTTAGCAGTCGATCCAGTGCGCTCGCTGCCGCTGAGGAGCCCAACCTGCACCCGCCATCCCGAGCCCGTAGTTCGCTCTACCGGAAATGGAGGACGACAGGACATGAGTGATCTTCAATCCATCGCCCAGGCGCAGCGCGCGTTCTGGAACAGCGAGGCGACGCGCCGCTGGGTGACCGAGCAAACGCGGATCGATCGGCTGATGGCTGAGGTGACTGATGCCGCATTAGCCGCCGCAGCGCCCAAGCCGGGAGAGAACGTGCTGGACATTGGCTGCGGAACTTGCACAACCACCCTAAGGCAGGCCGAAGCCGTTGGACCCGGCCGCGTGCTCGGCATCGACATATCTGAACAGCAGTTGGGACTTGCTCGCCAGCGCCTTGCTGCTGCCGGCGCCGACAACGTGGAGCTTGTACTGGACGACGCCGCGACATACAGCTTTCAGGCAGAGACCTTTGATCTTGGCTTCACCCGGTTTGGAGTGATGTTCTTCGCCGATCCTATCGCCGCCTTCCGCAACATCAGACGCGCGATGAAGCCGGGCGGCCGGCTGCTGCTGGCGGTGTTCCGGTCAGGACCGGAGAACCCTTGGGCTACTGCTGCGGTCGCGGCGATCCGTCATCTGGTGGAGCCACCTCCAGCACCAGGACCGGAAGACCCCGGCCAGTTCAGTTGGAGCGATCCGGCACGAGTCAGGCGTATCCTCGATGGTGCCGGTTTCCACGAGGTGGTGTTGACGCCGCTGGACCAATCTTTCCACCTCGGCGCCGATGCCGCTGAAGCAGCCGAGTTTGCGACGTTCGTCGGCCAGGGCGCGCGGCTACTGCAAGGTCAGCCGGACGAAACCCTGAAAGCCGCGCGTGCGGCCCTGACAGAGTTCTTCAAGGATCATGAAGGTCCGAACGGTGTCAGTCTGCCAGGAGCCCTGTGGCTCGTGTCGGCACGAACCTAACACTTGTGGCGCTGGTAGTACTGTGGCGCCGACAGACCGCACTTGTCCCTAATCTAGGTCAGGCTGCCGTACTGCCCTCTCGCCGGGACCGCGATCAGTTCAAAGCCTCATACGAAGCAACAGTTGACAATCGAACCCAAGTCCAGAGACTCAAGGCATGGACTGTTTTGGCGGATGTCATTGCGGCAACATCCATGTTAGCCTTCGCCTGACGAAACCGCCCGAGGACAATTTGCTTCGGGCATGCACCTGTTCCTTCTGCCGCAGCCATAATCCGCGCATGCTCTCGGACCCAGAAGGATCGTTCGAGGTGCGGGTGGATGATTGGTCGTTGGTTGAGCGGTATCGGTTCGGAACCCGCACCTGTGATTTCCTCATTTGCCGCCGCTGCGGCGTCTTTATCGCCGCTGTCGTCGAGGTGGGCGAGGGCGTTCGCGCAGTCGTCAATGTAAACTGCTTGGACGATCGTGGACGATTCACGTCGGTTCCCACGATGCACGACTTTGAGGACGAGACGATCGACAGTAGATCATCGCGGCGCACGGCAAACTGGATGCCAGCGGTTCTCCGGCCTTAACAGGCAATGAGCGCGCGTCGGTTCGCTCGATTAGCGGACATCCATCACCTTCATTTGCGCTCAGACTTCTCGACCGTTCGCAAGGCCATCGACCAGGAGAGCGCCGAACGGCACCAAGCTTGCCGAGACGGCGGCGTAAATTCTGTGCGTTGGTTGATCCCACCGACCCGCAACCCGTAAGTTCTAAGGTTTTTCAATGGGTGTAAGGGTCGGTTGTCACAGTAAGTGGGCTCGGTTGGCTCTGATCCGCTGCGTGAGCCGTGATTCGGAAACCGCCGATCGCCGAATTGAAATGGACGCCAAGGTACGCTCCCTACGGTAGGGTGGATGCGTTTGCCGCCTTGTCAAATCGCTTCAGGAAGCCGGGTGACGTGTTCACGTATGCGCGCCAGCGCCATCAGTTGGTGAACTATGCGTCAGGGGCTTCACCGGCGTATCTGCTCAACCCCCAATTAATTAAACCGGGTTTTGATGCGTAGCTTGCCGGTGCCCTGAGCGGTTTGAAAAATCGCTTGACGCGGTCACGGTCGAGTCGATTCTAACCGGGGGCGTGACCCAGCTTCCCGACCTCAACCACCTGAGCCACGCCGAGAAAGACGCCCTGATCCAAGAGCTGTGGTCGCAGGTTCAGGGCCGGACGGC
>JBEKLE010000361.1:0-6676 GCA_050010355.1 Rhodopila sp.
TTCTGAATCTTCCCAGTCGACGTCTTCGGAATCTCCCGGAAAATAAACGTCTTCGGCACCTTGAACCGGGTCATATGCTCGCGGCAGAAATCGCGCAGTTCATCCGCCGTCACCGACGTGCCCGTCCTCAGTTCGATGAACGCACACGGCGTCTCGCCCCACTTTTCGTCCGGCTGGGCCACGACTGCGGCACTCAGCACCGCAGGATGCCGGTACAGCGTCTCCTCTACCTCGAGGGACGAAATATTCTCGCCGCCCGAAATGATGATATCCTTCGACCGGTCCCGTATCTTCACATAACCGTCGGGCTGCATCACCGCCAGGTCCCCGCTATGGAACCACCCACCCGCAAAAGCCTCCTCGGTCGTGGACGGATTCTTCAAATACCCCTTCATCGTGATATTGCCGCGAAACATGATTTCGCCCATCGTTTCGCCATCCCACGGAACCGGCTGCATCGTCGCCGGATCGAGCACCGTCATTGCCTCTTGCAACGGCGTCCGCACCCCCTGCCGCCCGTTCCGCTCCGCTCGCCGGTCGATCGGCATGAACGACCAGGACTCGTGCTTCGAACACACCCCCGCCGGCCCAAAGGTTTCGGTCAACCCGTAAACATGGGTCAGTTCGATCCCGATCGCCTCCGCCCCCTCGATGATCGCCGCCGGCGGTGCCGCCCCCGCGATCTGTCCCGCGATCCGATGCGTGATCCCCTCGCGCAACGCCGCAGGCGCGTTGATCAGCAGCGAATACACGATGGGAGCAGCGCACATATGCGTCACCTGATTCTCCCGGATCGCGTCGAGCATCGCCTCCGCTTCCACCCGCCGCAAGCAAACATTCACCCCCGCCCGCTCCGCCATCGTCCACGGAAAGCACCAGCCGTTGCAATGGAACATCGGCAGCGTCCACAGATACACCGCGTGCTGCGGCACGCCCCAGTTCAGCACATTGTTGATCGCGTTCAGATGCGCGCCACGGTGATGGTACACCACCCCCTTCGGATCGCCCGTGGTGCCCGACGTGTAGTTCAGCGCGATCGCATCCCACTCATCCGCCGGGTTCTGCCACGCGTACTCCGGATCGCCCTCCGCCAGAAACGCCTCGTACTCGATCTCGCCCAGCAATACTCCATGCGGCCACGCCGGATCGGCGATATCGATCACCAGCGGTTTGTCATCCAGAAGCGCCAGCGCCCCTTCGATCGCGGGCGAGAACTCCCGATCGGTGATCAGCACCTTCGCTCCCCCGTGCCGCAACTGGAACGCCAGGGCTTGCGCATCCAGCCTTGTGTTCAACGTGTTTAGCACCGCCCCGCACATCGGTACGCCGAACGCCGCTTCGTACATCGGCGGCGTGTTGGGCGCCATGATCGCGACCGTGTCGTTCTTGCCGACCCCTCGCCGCGCCAGCGCCGAGGCCAGCCGGCGACACCGCGTATAAGTCTGCTTCCAGGTCCACTGCTCCGTCCCATGCACCACGGACAGCTTGTCGGGATAGACGTAGGCCGCCCGCTCGATAAACGTCAGCGGCGTCAGCGGCGCATAGTTCGCCTGATTCTTCGGCAGTTCGTCATACGGACTGGTCATGACGCATTCCCCTTACACGCGGCCCGGCAGACCCGGATCATTATAGCGCGGACAAAACGCTTACCCGCCGCCCGCGGCCCATGGCAAGTCGATCGGGTGGGCCGAGGCCCACCCGATCACTTCAGGTCATGTGTATGCCCCCGTTAATCGATAACGTCTCGCCAGTGATATAATTAGCATCATCAGCGGTCAGGAAGGCAACGCCGCGGGCGATATCCGCGGGATGTCCAATTTGTCCCACAGGCACTCTCCCGATGAGCACTTTCATCACGTCAGCCGGGACCGCGCGGGTCATCTCTGTTTCAATCAAACCTGGCGCGATGGTGTTAGCTGTGATGCCGTGGCGCGCGCCTTCGTGGGCCAGCGCCTTGGTAAAGCCGACGATGCCGCCCTTGGCGGCGTCGTAATTGGCCTGCCCAAACTGCCCGATCTGGGCCGAAAGGCTGCCGATATTGACGACCCGGCCGAACTTGCGTTCGCGCATGCCGTCAAACGTGAGTTTGCAGGTATTGAAGCAAGAGCCGAGGTCGGTTTCGATCACTGCATCCCACATATCCCGGGTCATCTTGGTGAGCGAGGCGTCGCGCGTGATGCCGGCGTTGTTGACCAGCACCTCGATCGGACCGTGCTCGGCGACGACCTTTGCGATGCCGGCCTGGCAAGACGCGAAGCTGCGGACATCGAATTCGGCGGTCGCAATGCCGTACTCCCCCGTGAAAGCTTCCGCTGCCGCGTCATTCGGCACCTCAGGGCTAAGGCGAAAGATATCGGCCGGCGGATAGTTGGCTATGACTGTGCGGCCCTGCGCCTTGAGCGCCAAGCTGATCGCGAGGCCAATACCCCGTGTGCCGCCAGTTACGAGTGCAACGCGTGCCATCGGTCCCTCCCTTGGTTGTTGTCGGACCGCCGGCACTCTTAGGCACTTCCGCGCGTGTGGCATTGAGGCAAATCAAACGCCATCTGAATTGAAACCGCTTCCGTCTGCTGTGCCGGAGCGATCGTACAGGAGAAGCCGAGCCTGGCGGTTTGCTTGACGAGGCGGTGCGCCTGGAGCTCGGGCGAGCGATGGTAGTGGTCTGCGCTGCGCCAAGATCGTTGTAGACAGTACTGCCAGGTAACATGTGGTATATCGCGGTGAGCATGGACGCCGCCGGCTTGGGGGAGGGACGTCCCCGGGATCGGCGGACCCGAACGGGGTCAGTCGATTCCCGCCAACACCAGCAACGGGTGCAGAACGAGACCCGCCAAGCCGCCGACCAGCATCCCGTTGAGCCTGATGAACTGGAGATCCCGGCCGATCTCGAGTTCTAGCTTGTCGGTCATGAAGCGTGTATCCCAAGCCCGAATCACGTCCTCGACCAGCGTGGAGAGACGCATTCTGGCGCCGCTCAGGCTGGACGCAACGGCGAGGGACACGCGCTTGTTGAAGCCGTCGACAATGACCCGCTGACGCAACGCGTGCCGGCAGATTCGCGCGATCAGGTGGGCGATTCGGTCAGAATCGAAGCCCGACGCACCGGCTTGGATCGCATGCCAGGCATCCCTTACCAGCGCGTCCATGTCGATCCGGCCAAGGAACTGGCGCAAGATCTCGGTCACCTGCGCCTTCAACGCCGCATTGGTTTCCAGGTGTTCCGCGAAATCGCGCAGCCATTCCGCGAACTTCGTGTGCACCTCGTGGTTCGGATCGCGGGCGATATCGTTGGCGAGATCGATGATCCCGTCAACGAATCGGTTGACGACGAACGAATCGAAAAATGGATGCGTCAGCGGCGAATGAGCACCGAACCGGGCCCTGACCACCGAGCGATTTTCATCGAGCCAGCCCGCGACGGCTTCAAGAGCGTGGTCGATGATCGAGCGATCCACGCCTGAGGCGAGAACGGCCATCAGCGCCGAACGGATCAGGCCCGAGATGTCGGTGCGCGACAGGGTTTCCGAAATGCTGTGCGCGGCCAGCCGGAGCACCGCGGCCTCGTCGGCCTCGTCCATCACTGGCGTCAGCGTGTCGGCGAACGCATGCAACGCCGCCTGGATGTTCACGGGCTTGGAGCCCCAGCGCAGCAGACGGCCGACGAGGTCCTGTTTCGTCAGCCACGGCGCGATCGTTGCAGACGTTACGAAATTCTGCTCGATGAACAGGCCAAGTGCCTGGCCGATGCGATCCTTGTTTTCCGGAATGATCGCGGTGTGCGGCAGCGGCAGGCCTAACGGATGCCGAAACAGCGCGACGACGGCGAACCAGTCGGCGAGGCCGCCAATCAGCGATGCCTCGGCGAAGAACTGTACAGCGGCGAATTCGGGATGTGTGCTCTTCAAGCGTCCGCTGACGACAAGCAATATCGCCGTCAGCGGAAGCAAGGCGAGCGCGATCAGTTGAATGCGTCGCAGGCGGTGCCGCTTCTCAACCTCATCCATTGTCCACCTCGGTCATGTGTTGCGGCGGCGGAAACGGGTCGCGGCAACCCATCCGCCATTAGACCCAGGGGCGCAACCGGCCATGACGGTCCCATGCGACCATGACGGGGCGGAGAGAACGCATGGTCGGCGCTGGGGATGTCGATATCACGGCTCGATAACGTATGCTCCGGGGGCGGCGATACCCGGCGGGTGACGCAGGTTACCCAACTCGGTTGGGGCTGGCCGCATCTCGCCGGACCGTTCCGCAAGCCACTGCCGCCACAGGTCCCACCAGGACCCCGGAACCTGCTTCGCACTGGCGAGCCAGGCGTCGGGGTCGGGCGGGAGATCCGTGCCTTCGAAGTATTTCGCCTTCGGGTTACCGGGCGGATTGATCAGGCTTTGGATATGACCGCTGGAGCTGAGGACAAATTCCGTCTTGCCGCCGAACACGCGGGCGGTGCGGAACACGCCCTTCCACGGGGTGATGTGATCAGTGACACCCCCAACGACGAATTTGTCGAGATCGACCTCGTGCAGATCGATCGGCGTGCCCAGGACTTCCAGACCGCCGGCCTGTTGCAGCTTCTGGTCGCTGAAAATATCAATGATCTCGGAGTGGAAATCAGCCGGCAGCCTGGTCGTGTCGTTGTTCCAGTACAGGATGTCGAAGGCGGGCGGCGGATTGCCCATGAGGTAATTGTTCACCCAATAATTCCAGACCAGATCGTTCGGTCGCAGCCAGGCGAACACGCGGCCCATCTCGTTGCCATCCAGCACGCCCTTGAGCTGTGAACTCATTTTGGCCGCGGTGAGAGTTTGCTTTGTCGCGAAAATGCCGAGGACCGACTCTGTACCGGCATCCATCACCGTGACGGTCAGGGTAACCGCGTTGACGACCCTGCGCTTCCTGGCGGCCAGATAGCCCAGCAACGCCGCGACGGTCAGCCCGCCCACGCAGGCGCCCTGTATATTGATGTCGTCGGAACCGGTGATGTCGCGGATCACCTCGATCGCATCCAGCAGCGACGATATGTAAGTATCCATGTTCCAATGCCGTTGAGCGGGCGTGGGGTTACGCCAGCTCACGATAAAGGTCTGGATGCCGCCATTGAGCAGATACTCGACGATGCTCCGCTTAGGCAAGTCGAAGATGTAAAACTTGTTGATCTGCGGCGGCACGAGCAAGAGCGGTCGCGCATGAACCTCGGCGGTCGTGGGGGCGTATTGGATCAGTTCCATTACGTCGTTCTTCCAGACCACCGCGCCCTTCGACAGCCCCAGGTTCTCGCCGACGCGGAACGCATGCATATCCACCTGCGTCGGCATCCCGCTGTGCGTGACGATGTCCTTCATCAGGTTGCTGAACCCATCCACCAGGCTCTTCCCGCCGGAATCGACGGCTTTCTTCAAGGCCGCCGGGTTGCCGAGCAACATGTTGGTTGGCGAGAGGGCGTCGGTCATCAGCGACGTGATGAACCGCGCGCGTTGCTTGGTGACATCGTCAAAGCCGGTGCCGTCGATGTAGCGGTCCAGCGCGCCGCTCCACGCGAGGTAGCCTTGCAGATACATGTGATAGAACGGATTGCTCTGCCATGCTACGTCCGAGAAACGTTTGTCGCCTTTCGCGGGTGCGATCTCGGCGTTGCCGGCCACGATCGACACCAACGCGCCGGCCAGCGCAGCCTCGTGCTCTACCGCCTGCACTGGGGTTCTAATGGCCTCTCGCGTCAGCCCGCCGAGGGTGGCGAAAAAGTCGGACGGGTCCAGGCCAGTGAACGGATTCGACGCCAGGAGCACCTCCGCGGCCTTGGCAACCCCCTCCACCGCGGACCCAGGCTGGTTTTCCACAGTCATGACTTTCCTCCTTACATATTGGGATAAACTGGACCTTCGCCGCCCTGCGGCGCGACCCAGACGATGTTCTGAGTCGGATCTTTGATGTCGCAGGTCTTACAGTGCACGCAGTTCTGCGCGTTAATGCGAAGGTGAGGGTTCGATCCGTCCGCCTCGCGCTCGATCTCGTAGACGTCGGCGGGGCAATAACGCTGCTCCGGCGCATCATATTCCGCGAGATTCACCGCGATGGGAACTGTAGCATCCTTCAGCGTCAGATGGCAAGGCTGGTCTTCCTCGTGGTGGGTGTTCGACAGGAACACCGAGGACAGTCGGTCGAAGGTGAGCTTGCCGTCCGGCTTCGGATATGCGATCGGCTTGCAGTCCGCTGCCTTCTTCAGCTTCTTGTGGTCGGGCGTCAGATGCAGCGTCCAGGGTGCCTTGCCACGCAGCACAGTCTGGTCGATGCCGAACATCAGCGAGCCCATATACAGGCCCTTGCTCATCCACGGCTTGAAATTCCGCGCGCGGGATAGTTCCTCATACAACCAACTGCGCCGGTAGGCTTCCGGGTAGGCGGTCAGTTCGTCGCCTGACCGTCCAGTTGCCAGCGCACCGGCGATTGCTTCCGCCGCCAGCGTTCCGGACTTCATCGCCGTGTGCGTTCCCTTGATCCGCGGGGCGTTCAGGAACCCGGCATCGTCGCCGATCAACGCGCCACCCGGGAAAATCAGTTTCGGCAGCGCCTGATGGCCGCCCGCCGTGATCGCACGCGCCCCGTAGGCCACGCGGCGCCCGCCCTCGAAAAAACCGCGCACGTACGGATGGGTCTTGTAGCGCTGGAATTCCTCGAA
>JBEKLE010000362.1:0-6668 GCA_050010355.1 Rhodopila sp.
CGGTGCCGCCGTCCCAGTCGGGCCGCGTGCGTCCAGCGCGGAAGCGGCAGGCCTCGGTGGAACCCGTCACGGTGGAAAGCCTGGTCAAGGGGTTCGGCTCGGGCGACTGGAAGCGTTGCGTCCTGCGCGACAGCACGCGCGGGGAATTGCGGGTCGATCTCGCACACCGGCGGGTCTGGGTGTGGGATGGCGCCCTGGGCCAGATGCAGGGGCAGCGTTACTGGGTCGCGCGTACCTTCGAAGATGCAAGGGCGAGTGCAGTCTGGCGGACTAACGTGCCAGGTAATTCGACTCTGTCAATTTCGTCAGCTTGGTCAGTCGATGTCGAAGAAATGCGACCGTAGCGCTTGCTCGTACGCCGCCTTCGCGGCCTCCGCCTGGTGGCGGGCATTTTCGGCCACGAAGTGAGCGTTCTCCCAAAGGTCGATTTGCGCCACAGTGTGGTGCACCAACGCAAGTTCCTCTTCAGCCCGAATGACCGCAATCCAAGTTTCGGCGGCCGCCTTGTAGCTGTTCTGCAGACGATCAAGTTCCGCGTCATTGGCGATCATGGTTCATCTCCCGAGATCGCGAGTTTACCCGCCCCGGGTCAACGCAAAATGTCATTTGCGAGAAGGTTTGGACGTGCCGCGAGGATGCGGCAGATGAAGCTCAAAAACCGACGCTGGGGCGGACCGGCTTTGGCTTCGCTGGCCTCCGTCCCTCAGCGGAGCGCCATCTGCTCCGGATCCGTCAACGCATGCTTCCAGAACCGTTTGGCCTTGCGGAAACCGAGCCAGGCGTTCCGCAAACTGGTATCGTAAATTCGAGCACCGTGCCCATACCAGCCGATGACAATCCCGGCGGCTCGTGCCGGATCAGCATCATGGGTATCCAATCGCGCCACTTGGTCGATCACCATCACCATGTTATTGAAGCTTCCCAGTGCATCCTGCAGCCGGGCAGCAACCTTGGTGTACGATGTGACCGTGCTCCCATGACCGAACAGGTCACCGAAAAAATCGGCGGTATAGAGAAGATTTTTGAGCGCAATCCGTCGGTCGTGCCGCTGCTCGGGCGGCAAGTCAAGCATTGCCTTGCCGCGCTTCATTACCCGCCGGCGCAGCCGCTCCAGACATTCGGCCGCGAAGCTCGAGGCCGGCTCGGTCAATCGGCGCAGCTCGGTGCCGGGCAGCGCATTGCGCCGGCCACGCCGGGCAATGAAAGCTTCGACCGACGAAATGAAACGCGTGGTGTCGGGATGCGACAGTAAACCGGCAACGGCCGTATAGCCGGACGCCCGCTGCTTCGAGCCATCCGCCATTAGCTAATCGGTAGTAGGCAACACGCTCGGTATGTGGGTCGCTCAGCCGCCGTAGCTGAATGCGAATGCCCTCAACGGCAGGAATCCGCGGACCAGTCGATCGATGCACGCTTGCGGCATGCTGCGGATCCGCCGCGCAAACCCACCGCTGTAAACGGAGATTTCTAGGAACTGGCTATGCGTCAAAAAGCAATCCGGTTCCAAGACGCCCTCCGGTAGTAGTCAATTCGCAGACATACATCTAAAGATTGTGTGACAGTCTCTCGACAACTTTGCGACAGATGATCGTTATCTCGGATTTTGTAAACAACCGGTAATCGGCAGACGCATAAATGGGCGTACCTTTCACTACGACACCGACCGGCAACCTCCTTGGTTGGATCGCGCCCCATGAAACTGGCACCTACATAGGCGCATTCGTCGGCGAGGATGCGGCTCCGGGTGCAAGTCAGCATTTCGCCGGTCGGGCTCCGGCGACGAAGCTTTGCTACTCTGTCGGTGAGGCACGACGGTGGATCGAGGATCAGGCGGCGGCCTTTGGTCTCCCGATCAAATGGGTGGGAGAAAGTTCACCGACATAGGCGTTCGAATTGGTTTGCCCTCGCCCTTTGCCAACGGCGTATGCCCACAGCGAAACGTCATGCCGCCGACATCGAAGACCACACTCGGGTTCTCTACAGCTCTTTTAGAATTCTGCCGGAGGAGACGAGATGTCGGACGTGATAATGAGCCGGGGCACAGCCGATGTTGTGTCGCCACGTCCGCATCTGGATAGCGAACCGCATATCGGCGGCGCTGTCGCGTTCTTGGCGGTGCTGGGCGTGGGTCTCGGCTACGCTGCGTTCAATATATTCAGCGACATGAGCAACGCCGGCGAGCAAGGCATCGCGATCGGCGCATTTGTCCTTCTCGGCATTGCGCTGCTCATCGCGCTCGGATTCGAATTTGTGAACGGCTTCCACGATACGGCCAATGCCGTTGCAACCGTCATATACACCCATAGCCTAGCACCGCTGGTTGCTGTGATCTGGTCCGGAACCTTCAATTTCCTCGGCGTGCTGACATCCAGCGGCGCGGTCGCATTCACCGTCGTCACGCTGTTGCCGGTCGAATTGATCCTGCAGGTCGGCAGCGGTGCCGGATAAGCGATGATTTTCGCACTGCTGATCGCGGCGATCATCTGGAATCTTGGCACATGGGCCATGGGTTTACCGAACGGCTCCTCCCACGCATTGATCGGCTCCATCATGGGCGTCGGCCTCGCGAACCAGTTCCTCGCCCCGTCCGGTTCGGCAACATCGGGGGTGGATTGGGGGCAGGCGGTTGGCGTGTTTGAGGCCTTGCTGTTCAGCCCGCTGATCGGCTTCGTGCTTGCGGCCATCCTCCTTCTCTTGATGAAGCTCGTCGTGCGCACCCCGTCGCTTTACACCGCGCCCGAGGGCAGAAAGCCGCCGCCGACACCGATCCGCGCTCTGCTGGTACTGACCTGCACAGGCGTGTCATTCTTCCACGGCAGCAATGACGGTCAGAAGGGCATGGGGCTGATCATGCTCATCCTGATCGGCGCCGCACCGACTGCCTACGCGCTGAACCGTGCCATTCCTGAAAGCACGACGCCCATGTTCCTGCAGGCGATGCAGGGAGCACAGACCGTGTTTCAGGCTCATGCGGCAGGCGCCAAGCCACCGACCGACGCCGCGGCAGCACGTACAACGGTTGGCAACGCACTCAAGACCAAGGATGTCAACAAGCCCGAAGTGTACGCCGCCCTTGCCGCGCTGACCTCGGACATCGGACGACAGGTGCAAAGCTACGGCGCGATCAGAACCGTGCCGGCCGCGGCCACACCAAACGTCCGCAAAGATATGTATCTGGCGTCTGATGCGGTGCGTGTCCTGGGTGCCAGCCCAACGGGTTTCGACGCTGAGGACATGAGCAAGCTAAAGTCGCTTCGATCGTCGTTGGACAGTGGCACCAAGTTCATCCCGACCTGGGTCAAGGTTTCGGTCGCGCTGGCATTGGGACTGGGCACCATGGTCGGCTGGAAGCGCATCGTCGTTACGGTCGGCGAGAAGATCGGCAAGACGCATCTGACCTATGCTCAAGGTGCCTCCGCCGAGATTGTTGCAATGGCAACGATCGGACTGGCGGACGTGTACGGTTACGATCAAGAACATGGCAATGGCCTAGGTGCTGACATTGCCCGCGGCCATGGTGATCGCGGGGTCGCTATATGTTATTTTCCGCCAGATCTTCTGACGTCAGACGAACCGTCGCGCTTCGAAGCCGGCGCCAAGACTGGCGACGCATACCGATACGATTGACGAAGGGCATCACCGCTAGGCTGGCTGAGCATCGTGCGCGATCCTGGGCTGGTCTGGCGCAAGTCTGTCGTCTTACCCGTGAGCGCATCGTGCGCGGCAAAGCCACGACCGAAACTGTTTACGCCATCACCAGCCTGACCCCTGAGGAGGCGGAGCCGCCCCTAACGCCGGCTGCAACTATCGCACGATCATTGGGGCATCGAAAATAAGCCACACTACGTTCGCGACGTCAGTTCAGTCGGGAACGAACGCCGGCTACGCCCCGCGGGGTGCACGCCGCTTCGCCGAATACCGCCGCGCCGCAACCGAACCGCACGGTATCGGCACGTTAATGGTTGAAATAACTGTCCTCCAGCAGCCGCCAGCCTGGGCTGGCTGTGACCCTCACCATTGCGCGGTCGAGGGGCTTCTTGAGAGTTGAGTTCGGCGGCAACGCGAAAGCCATGTAGGCTGGGGCGAGAAGGCCGCTGGGCACGGGGATCACGCCATAAAATTGCGTCGAGATCATGTATTGCAGGGCGCCCACGCTGTTGACGACGGCGTCGGACCGGCCGCTCGCCAACGCGGTCAACGCCTCCCGGAGATTAGCGTATTTGGTGTACGCCAAATGCTGGCTATCGAGATATTCGGCGCCGGAGGAACTCGCGACGGCCGCCAATCGCTTGCCCGAGAGATCTCTGTCATGCGCTAGCGGACCCGATTCCAGGCGCGCGGCGGTCATGCTCGACACGAGGGTTGTGGACACCAAGGATATCAGCGCCAGGCTCGCCAGCATCCAAAGCACCGCGATGAAACGCCCGACCCCTGTTTTCGGCGTTTTGTCGCCATAGCCAACCGTGGTCATGGTGACCACCGCCCAGTAGACGCCGTCGAACAGGGAAGTGACCGATGTATCCGCAGCCTGGGCCGCGGCGTGACGCTGTCGCTCGAACCTCCACATCAAGGTACCGGTCAGCAAAAGCAGCACCAGGGTGACAGCGATCAACGAGACGTGCTGCCGAACGGCATCGCTATAGGTGGTGACCGCTGCGACGGGTCCCGTTCTGTTCTGGAACGCGACCGCGACCCCCGAGCGATGGGCGGGATAGGAGAAATCGACCCGCGCCAGCCGTTCGGGCGTAATGGTGATCGCACCGATCGCCGCATCGAACTGACCATTTTCAAGACCAGTGAGAACGTCATCCATCTGCGACACCGCCGTGAGGCGATAGCTCAGGCGCAGGTCTTCCGCGACGCGCCGCCACAGATCCACGCTGACGCCGGAAAACAGTCCCTCGGCATCAACAGACCCGTACGGCGCCAAATCATAGACCGCGACGCGTAAGGGTTCGTCCGGACCACGTGCCACACCCGCGGCGCCCGCCGTCGCTGTAGCACTGGACAGGCAAACGGAGAAAGCGGTCGCCGCCAGCCACGATCGCGCCGCGATGCCCGGCATCGTCCGGCGATAGCGTGGGCACCGCCTCATGGCCGACGCAGCACGGGCAGTTCGCGCCTGAAGCCTCTTCGCACGGCCAGCCGCGCCCTTAATCCTGTAGCACGCTGTCTTGGTGCTTGTGACGAGTGCTCGGCGAGGCGGCCGGATGGGCGTCGTGCACGTCTGCGCCGCGTCCGGACAGCGACGGGTTGATCATGAAGTAATCATGGGCTGATACGGGTGCATCGCCAGCCGGCAGACGCCGCCATGTCCCGTCCGCGCCGAGCTTCCAGGACTGCAACGTGTCCTTCAAATTCATCACCATGATCTCGTCCAAGACCTGGGCATGCACAGTTGCGTTGTGGATCGGTACGAGTGTCTCTACCCGCCAATCCATGTTGCGTTCCATCCAGTCCGCGGAACTGATGAAGACCTCAGCGTCTTTGTTGGGCAGCTTGTGGCCTTTACCAAAGACGTAGATACGGCTGTGTTCGAGAAATCGACCGACAATCGATTTGACGCGGATATTTTCGGACAGCCCGGCGACACCGGGGCGCAGGCAGCAAATGCCTCGCACGACCGCCGTCACCTTCACACCCTGAGAAGACGCTCGATACAGGGCGTCGATCAGCGTCTTGTCCACAAGGCTGTTCATCTTGAGCCAGATCGTTGCCGGCTTCCCCGCATGGGCCAGATCGATTTCGTGGTCGATCATTCCCAATAGAGTCTGGCGCGTGGTCAGGGGGGCTGAAGCCGAGTGCTTCCATTTGCACCGGTTCGGCGTAGCCCGTTATGTAATTGAACAGGCGCGCTGCGTCCTGGGTGAAGGCGTGGTTGGTCGTGAAGAACGACAGATCCGTGTAGATGCGTGCGGTTATCGGATGGTAGTTGCCGGTCCCGAAGTGGGCGTAAGACCGCAATGAACCAGCCTCCCGCCGGATCACCAACGAAATCTTGGCGTGCGTTTTCAGACCGGGGACGCCGAAAACCACCTGGGCGCCAACCGCTTCCAGGCTACGCGCCAACCGGATGTTGGCCTCCTCATCGAAGCGCGCCCGCAACTCAACCATGGCTGTCACCGACTTGCCGGATTCGGCGGCTTCGATGAGAGCCTTCACGATGGGAGAGTCATGGGTCGTTCGATACAGCGTCTGCTTGATCGCGACGACCTGAGGGTCCTGCGCCGCCTGACGCAGAAACTGCACGACCACGTCGAAGCTTTCGAACGGGTGGTGCACGATGAAGTCCTTGGCGCGGATCGCCGCGAAGCAGTCGCCATGAAAATCGCGTATGCGTTCGGGCGAGCGTGGTGTATTGGCCGGGAACAACAGGTCGGGCATGTCGTCAACGATAAGCTGTTTCACGTCGACGATGCCCTCAAGGCCATGCTGCCTGTAGGTCTGATCGGGATCCGCATCGACTTCATCGGCCACGAGTGCCTGCAGGTCAGCAGGCATGTCCGCATCGAGGCTGAGACGGATAACCACGCCCCGCCGTCGCTGCTTAATTTGACAGAGTCGAATTACTTGGCACATTTGTTGCCCCGTCACGACGCCGCCTCCCTGCGTTGAGCGCGGAAACGAGACTCGATGGCACCGCGTCTGCGTTCGTGTCGCTGGTTAAT
>JBEKLE010000363.1:0-6664 GCA_050010355.1 Rhodopila sp.
GAATACCTCGATCTGGTGATGAAGCTGATCTTCGCCTTCGGCATCACCTTCCAGCTCCCGGTCGCCCTGACCCTGCTGGCCAAGGTCGGGATCACCAGTTCGAAGCAACTGAAGAAATTCCGTCGCTATGCCTATGTCGGCATGTTCGTCATCGCCGCCATCCTGGCACCACCCGACGTCATCACCCAGACCGGGCTGGCCCTTCCCCTGATTGCGCTTTACGAAATCTCCATCCTGAGCGCCCGTTGGGTCGAACCGAAGCCTGTGGAGGTCTGAATCCCATGCACGACATCCGTGCCATCCGAACCGACCCCGCCGCCTTCGACGCCGCCATGGCGCGCCGCGGACTGCCGCCGGTTTCGGCCGAACTGATGGCCCTCGATGCGGATCGACGCTCGGCACAAACCGGGCTTCAGGAGAAGCAGGCCCGCCGCAACGCGCTGGCAAGGGAAATCGGCCAGGGCAAACGCACCGGCGCCAACACCGCGGCGCTCGAAGCCGAGGCCACCGCCCTGCGCGACGACATGGAAAGCCTCGAACACCAAGTCCCTGAACTCGACACCCACATCCGCCGCATTCTCGAGGCGTTACCCAACATTCTCGATCCATCCGTGCCGGACGGACCCGACGAGACCGCCAACCTCGTTCTCAAGCACTGGGGCGAACCACGCGACCTCGGCTTCCAGCCCAAACAGCACTTCGAACTCGGCGAAGCCATCAGCATGATGGATTTTGCCACCGCCGCCAAGCTTGCCGGCGCCCGGTTCACCGTTCTGCGCGGCCCGCTCGCCCGCATGGAGCGCGCGTTGGGTCAGTTCATGCTGGATCTGCACACCCAGCACCACGGCTATCTCGAGACCGTCGTGCCCTCGCTGGTCAACGAGGCGACCGCCTACGGCACCGCCAATCTGCCGAAATTCGAAGCGGACCTGTTCAAGACCACCGACGGCCGCTACCTGATCCCGACCGCCGAGGTGCCGTTGACCAACACCGTCGCCGGCGACATCGTCCCCGAGAAACAACTCCCCATCCGCCTGACCGCGCTGACCGACTGCTTCCGCAGCGAGGCCGGATCGGCCGGCCGCGATACCCGCGGCATGCTCCGCCAGCACCAGTTCCGGAAAGTCGAACTGGTCTCCATAACCCACCCCGACAAAAGCGCCGACGAGCACGAGCGTATGACCCGTTCCGCCGAGACCGTCCTCGAGAAGCTCGGTCTTCCCTACCGCCGCATGTTGCTGTCGTCGGGCGACACCGGTTTCCCGTCGACCCGCACACACGATCTGGAGGTCTGGCTGCCCGGTCAGCAGATGTTCCGCGAGATCTCGTCGTGCTCGAACTGCCGGGATTTCCAGGCACGCCGGATGAACGCACGCTTCCGCGGGGCCGATGGCAAGATCGTCGCCCATGTTCACACGCTGAACGGATCGGGCATCGCCGTCGGCCGCGCGCTGATCGCGGTCATGGAGAACTACCAGCAGGCCGACGGCTCGATCGTGGTGCCCGAGATGCTGCGCCCCTACATGGGCGGGCTGGAGATCGTCGCGGGGTGATACCAGTCCGCCTTGAAATCGACTCTCCGACGATTCTGCCTCGTCATGCCGGCAGAACCCGCCCCGAGCCAAGGCCGGGGTCGGTATCCACGCCTTTCTCGTGAGTGAATAATCAAGGCCGTGGTTAGCAGCCGCCTGCGCCCGCCATGGCGAATAGCGCGGCGTACCCATGGGTCCGTCTTTCGGCAGTTTGGTAGAAATCGCTCGCCCTATAATGATAGATGATAACAGCCACCTTTCACCATCGAAGCGCGGCGATCGCCTCCAACTGCCCCGGATCATCAGGCGGAACGACCAGCGGCGCATCGTCGACGCCCAGGTCTTCCAGCCGCTTCAGCCGGTCCTTTGCCTCGGCCGGTGGGCAGAAAAGCGAAATTTTCGGGACGTGAGAGATCGGCAGGTTGGCCGGCCGGTCGCGGAAATCGGTGAATATATTGGCCAGAACGGCCCTTTGACCTCCGGCCTCCCGGAACATCTTCAGGCCGGTCGCCAGGTCCTCCCATGACGTGTGGATCCCCGAGGCGATCCATCCCTGCAGCACCTTCGCCGACAGGTTGATCCACCGCTCGCTGCGCCAGGCGCCCAGCAGGACCGGCGGGCCGCCCTCGGTCCCGGGCCAGATGGACAGGGCAGGGCCATAGACGGGTTCCCCGGCCCAGACGCGCCGCATCACCTCAAGATACGCGGTCAGCGTCCTGAACCGCGCATCGTAATCGACCCCAACCGCATCGAAATCGTGCTTCGTCGATCCACTGCCCACGCCGAACCGAAACCGCCCCTGCGACAAAGCGTTCAGCGTCTGCGCCCGGTGGGCGTGCTCGACCGGATGCCGCAGCGGCACCTGCACGACGCAAGTACCTAACTCGATGTGCGTCGTTTGCGTCGCCAGGCTACCGAGGAGGATCAGCGGATCGAGCGTCGGCTTGCCGCGCGCGAAGGCATCGGTGACCCAAATTCCGTGCAAACCGAGCGCCTCGACCTGACGGGCGATTGCGGAGACGTCCTCGACGACCCGCGAACCGGTTTCGGCGGCGGACGGGATGGTAACGATACCGATACGCATGACGTTGGGGTCCCTTTATTGTCCGTCCGCGAATCTGGCGCCGGAGGGCCAGCGAGGAATTTTCGCCGCCAGGAAGGAGGCAGCCACCGCTCCCAGCGGCGAAAACCAGGGCTGGACCAACCCGCGAGACTTCTCGGACGGACACTTATTGTCCGCTGAACTTGGCCGGCCGTTTCTCCCGGAACGCAGCGACACCTTCCGCGAAATCTCGAGTCATGCCCGCCCGGCTCTGTACTTTCGCCTCCAGGTCGAGTTGAGCGCTGTAGCGGTTGTCCATGCCTTCCCAGTACATCTGCCGGATCATGCCGATCGATTTAGGCCCGGATGCCAGCCGGTGAGCCATTTCCATAGCTTTCGGCATCAGATCCGCGTCTTCCTCCAGGCGGTTGATCAGGCCCCAGGTCAATGCAGTCTCAGCAGGAAGTCGTTCAGCCAGCAACGACAACTCCATCGCCCGTGCCATGCCGACCAGGCGCGGCAACAACCAGGAGGAGCCGCAATCCGGCACCAGCCCGATGCGTGCGAACGCTTGCAGGAACGACGCGGAACGCGCAGCAATCCGCAGGTCGCCCGACAGCGCCAGGCTCATCCCCGCGCCGGCAGCCATCCCGTTGATCGCCGTGACGATCGGGATGGACAGCGCCCGCAGCCGCATGAACATTGGATTGTACCAGGATTCGAGGTCACTTTTCACCTCGCCCCGCGCTTCGGCCGCCCGGTCGCGCGGCGGCCGGTCAGGATCGCTAAGATTGGCGCCCGAACAGAACGCGCGGCCGGCGCCGGTTATCACCAGGCAGCGTGCCGAACCGGCTTCCACACGATCCATTGCGACCGTCATGTCTTCCCGCAGCTTGCGGCCGAAGGCGTTCAGCACGCTCGGGTCATTCAGCGTCATGACGGCAACGTCGCCGCTCGTTTCGAGTAGAATCCTGCCGTGTTTCATCGTCCCCTTCCTCTGGCCGGGCTGCGGCCCGGTTTGTCGCGACTGGCCATTGTCAGCGAATTTGAGGCTCACCGCATTGCGCAACCTCGGTTTCACAATACTCTTTCGCTATCAGCCTCCCCCTGATCGTAAGGCTGCCGGTTCAAACCGCCCGACTGCCGACCCGGGATGCCACGCTAGCAGTAATACCTGCGAAAACCAAAGAAGCAGGGAATGGCCGGACCAGACAACCGGCAATATGTCGAATATGGATGCCACGAGCACATTTCGACGATCACGCTGAACACAACGGAGGAGCCGAACGCAGTTAGTGACAAGGTGGTCCGTCAGTTGATGCCGGCGGTTCGGCGATTCTATGCAGATCAGGACGCCCATGTCGCAATCCAGTGCGGCCGGGAGCAGGGCCTTCTGCGGCGGCGCCGACGTGCGATCGTTACGCGAAGGAGGCTGGGTTCCAGCAGGCGCCGATGCGACCGTATCTTACGGAGGATTTTAGAGAAGCCGCCGCCCTGGCGTTTAAGGAGAAACGCAAACCGCGTGGCTTCAAGGGGCGGTAGAACAATAGTCGGCACGGCTTAAAAAGAACATCCGGCCGGATCGTGGCGCAGCCAGAGCCATCCGATTCGGTAGTTGGTGCATAGAACAGCAGGTCAGACTGTTTGTCCGCTCATTCTGAACACCTTGAACGGCTCTCTCACGACTACAAAAACCGGGGCAAGCACACTGGATGCCCCCCGATTGGGATTCCGATTTTCCTAAGTCTTTACGAGCGAGCGCCGGTCTTGCGGCCAACCTTGCGGGCCGCCTTTTTGGGTGGAGGCGCGACCGTCCGGCTGCGACCCAGGCCCATCTTCTTGGCCAGCGTGGACCTTGTCTCGGCATACTTCGGCGCGACCATTGGGTAGCTCGCAGGCAGACCCCATTTCGCCCGATACTGATCGACCGTCAGGTTATGCTCGGTCATCAGATGCCTCTTCAACATAGTCATCTGCTTGCCGTCCTCAAGGCAAACGATGTATTCCGGAAAAACCGACTTGGTTACCGCGACCGCCGGCTTGGCTGCTTCCACCGGCGCCGCTGTTTCGCCGACATTCGACAGCGTCTTGTACACCTCACGGATTAGACCCGGCAGATCCTCTACGGAAACCGAATTTTTTGTAACGTGAGCGCTTACGATCTGAGCCGTCAGGCCCAACACATCTTCTGACATCTATTTCTTTCCTGCAAACCGGTCGAATCGATATAGGCTAGCCTGGTCAATAGCGCTATAGTCCTTTTAATAAATTTCTAAAAGACCGCCGACAGGCGTGCTCAATCCGATCTGCGATCAGGGCGCCAAGGCGGCGGGCATCGTCCGGAAAATGCATGAGAGGATACAGGGAACTGGAAACTGGCCGGAAAGGTTGCAGCGGTAACCGGCGTAAACCCAGGTATAGCGCCGGCCATCGCGGCCGAATTCGCCAGCGAAGGCAGTACATTTGTGTCGTGCCGGGCGGCGCGGCAATTTGTCGTGCCAGGCGGCGCGGCAATTGTCTCGTGCCAGGCGGCGCGGCAATTGTCTCGTGCCAGGCGGCGCGGCAATGCCTCACGCTTGCTGATACCCGCCTCAAGATCGCAAATAACGCCCGGGTATTGTCGGCCGGCCATTCCGACTCGGCCGCGCCAGGGAAAGCCATTGCGGCGGCAGTCGGGTATTTCGGTCGTCGCGACCTGATGCGGGGTGACCCAGGCGAGCCAATTTCTTCACGCAGAACAGGACAGGCAGGACCGCTTCGCCAGCAAATCTAGGGGCGTGTTAGGACGATCTGCCCCACCCAGCCGCGCTTGCTCAAATCCAGGCCGGAATTCTCAATATTGCCGGGATTCGTTCCATGGTGGCTCCGGCGAATTCAGTTTAACGTTGCCTTGCTGAATTTTCACCGAAGCAGTGGCAGATAAAGCGGGGCGGTCAGTCCTGAAAGATCTCGACCGACCGTTTCGCGATCAATGCTGAGGAGTGGCGCGCGAAAACGGTCTTACCCGCAACAGCACATGCATCCCACCGCACCATCCGAGCCCGAATGCGGCAGTAAATCGGGCGTCCAGTGCCTGATCTCGCATCTCCGACGTCCGACTTCATCCGGGGCTCTATCATCGACATCAACGGCCGCGAGACGTGTTCGTTCTGTGAGGCTGCGCACCAACGGCTCAGATTTTCGACGGCGACACTGCCACTTGCCAATGCCCGTCATTCCACGGCCGCCCCGCTTTAATCGGACGCTGTACCCAGACGAACAAGCCGATGGCGTGGCTCAGCCAAACAGCGTACCTGTGCAGCGACCTTAAAGTAAAGGGCTTGTGCGAAGGGATGCAATCGGAAGCTCTGCGGCAACATTTAACCGTTGCCCCCGGGGGCGATAGCTTTCTTTCCGGGACGCCCAGGACGGCACCGGCCGCCAGGGCCGTGAAGCCGGCACCCCGTATGCGCACTGATCAGCTATATGGCCGAGCGTATCTACGGTTTCGATCAGACCCCTGGAATGCGCGGTTGGATGGCCTGACCATGTCCGCCTGAATCGGCAGATCCAGCCACCCTGCGGCGCCGCCCGCCCGTTCAGGTTCGACTTCGCGTGGGCGAACTGTGGCGAAACCTCTGAGCCGAACCTGACCTCTTGCACGTGTCAGCCGACGTGGATCGCATTGAGCGCAATACGACCCTCGTCGCTGAACTCTGTCAGGCTGTGCGCCCGCCGATCGGTGCCGGTCAGACCTGACGCAGGTACCGTCCCAAATTGACGACTGTGCAGCACTCCGGCGCGCCAGAAAACCCCATGTCCGGCGATATCCGTTTCGTATCACGGGGAGTCGATGTCTCCTGAACCCGCATCGTGCGACAACGCAACCCGGTCGGATCGTGCGGCCGTTCAGGCGATTGCGTTCAGACCCGGATCAACCCCGGCATCGCCCCGACGCCATCGCCGCCGGGGAAGACTCGACCAAGCGCACCGGTATCCAGACCCAGATGGGCCGCCAGCATCCCCTTCGCGACGGCCCGCAAATCGGTGGTCGGCGCCAGGTCGCGGTTCTCGAACAACTGACCCGCCCCCAGTCCCGGCCAGGTCGCCC
>JBEKLE010000364.1:0-6630 GCA_050010355.1 Rhodopila sp.
GATAATGGTCGATGGTGGCATCGGGCTTTTCAACCCGGCAAAGCGTCTCGCCCGGGTGGCCCTTCTGACCGCCGGTCTTCTTGTCAGATGATTCGCGCAGGCTGCTGACCCGCGGCGGTTTCCTCAACCCGTCGCTGGATGGCGGCTTGCCCCTGTTGCCGCTGTTCAGCCCAAGACGGCGCTCCAACTCGGCCATGCGCGCCGCTTGCGCCAGCAGCAGCGCAAATGAGTTCGTGCTTCGAGAACTGGTTGAGCGCTTCGCGATCCACCGACTCCTTGGAATCGGCCCGCCGAAGTCATGTCAACCAAAATCTCACTCCGGCTCTATCGTGACGCCACCAGGACCAGCACGCCCTAACCGTATGACGCCTGATGGTCCGATCCCGGCTTGGCTCAGGACCTGGGCTTGCGCAGCTTCCAAGCCGTGGGGATCTGTCGCCGGAAAGGGGCAATCGGACCCTACCAGGCGGGCAGGGACCCCGACGGCCGTCGTGCCCGCCGGCACCGCGCGCAGGACCACGGCGCCGGCGGCGATGCGGGCGTATTCGCCGATCCTGATGTTGCCGAGGATCTTCGCGCCGACCCCGATCGCGACGCCACGGCCGATCTTCGGGTGCCGGTCCCCAGCCTCCTTGCCGGTGCCGCCAAGTGTCACGCCATGCAGCATGGACACGTGGTCCTCCACCACAGCGGTCTCTCCCACGACGAGCCCCGTGGCCTGGCCAAGAAAGACCCCCTGTCCGAAGCGGGCGGCCGGATTGATGTCGGTCTGGAACACTTCAGAGCAGCGGCTTTGCAGATACCGGCTGAAGTCCTGACCACTCGTGCCCCACAGCCAGTGACTCAGGCGGTGGGCCTGAAGGGCATGGAAACCCTTGGAGTAGAGGAACGGTTCGATGACCCGTTCACAGGCCGGGTCGCGCTCATAAACGGCAGCGATGTCCATTCGCATCGCGCTCACGATCGTCGGATCAGCCGCCACGGCCCGGTGAAAGACCCGCACGATCAGCGGCAGCGATATAAGGTCGTGCTTCAGGCGTGATGCCACGCGATGGATCACCGCGGCTTCGAAGCTTGGCTGATTCAGGATCGAATCGAAAAACAACGAACCCAGCCGCGGGGCGCGACGGTAGGCGTCTTCCGCCTCCGCCCGTAGCCGCGCCCAAAGCAAATCCAGGAATGCCCGCAGCGCGACGGGATCCCGCGACGCCGGCGCCGGTATAGCGAGGATCGGGTTCGCCTCCGTGACCACCTCGGTATTCACACGAAACCAGCCGTACCGGAGCGGATCCGGCGCAGCGACGTCGCCAGGGCGTCGACGTCCGCATGGCTGTTGTAAAGCGCAAACGTCGCTCGGACGGACGCCTCGACACCGAAGCGGCGGAGGATTGGCTGCGCACAGTGGTGCCCGGCCCGGACGGCGATTCCATCGCGGTTGAGCTCCTTGCCGATCGCCTCGGTGTCCATGCCTTTGATCAAGAACGACATCACCCCGGCCTTCTCCGGCGCGGTCCCGATCACACGCAGCCCGGGGATCTGGGTGAGCAGGTGAGTCGCGTGCATCAGCAGATCGTGCTCATGCGCAGCGATCGCTTCCAGTCCGACCTGCTCGACATAATCGAGTGCGGTGGCCATGCCGACGGCATCTGCGATGTTCCCGGTGCCGGCCTCGAACCGGGTCGGCGGCTTTTCGTATATCGTCTGCTCGAAGGTGACGTCGCGGATCATGCTGCCGCCACCCTGCCATGGCGGCGATTCCGCCAGCACGTCGGTTCGGCCGTAGAGGGCGCCGATGCCGGTTGGCGCGAAAATCTTGTGGCCTGAGAACACGAACCAGTCGCAGCCGATCGCCTGGACATCGGTGCGCATATGCGGGACCGACTGCGCACCGTCCACCAGCACGCGCGCGCCCACCGCGTGCGCCATCGCGGTCATCAGCGTCGAGGGCGTGATGGTGCCGAGGGCATTGGAGACCTGGCTGAAGGCGACCAGTTTCGTGCGCGGACCGAGCAGCGCGCCGTAGTCCTCGATCAGCACCTGTCCGTTGTCGTCGACCGGCGCCACTTTGAGTTTGGCACCGGTCTGCTCGCACAGCATCTGCCAGGGCACGATGTTGGCGTGGTGCTCCAGCCAGGTAATCAGGATTTCGTCGCCCGGCCCAATGAAGCGCCGGCCCCAGCTTTGCGCCACCAGGTTGATACCCTCGGTGGTGCCGCGCACGAAAACGATTTCGTCTGCGGAGGCCGCATGCAGGAAACGCTGGACGGTTCCGCGCGCGGCCTCGTAGGCGTCGGTGGCCCGTGCCGCCAGTTCATGCGCGGCGCGGTGGACGTTGGAATTCTCGTGTTCGTAGAAATGGGCGAGCCGGTCGATGACCACGCGCGGTTTCTGCGTGGTGGCGCCGTTGTCGAGCCAAACCAGCGGCCGGCCGTTGACGCGTTCGGCGAGGATCGGGAAGTCGGCGCGCCGCGTGTTGGCATCGTATACCGAACCCGACGTCGGATCTGGCTGCACAGCGCCGGCTGGCACCCCGTGCCCGGCTTCCTCCAGAAAGTAGACGGACGGAGCGGGAGCACCCGGTGACTCGGGCGAATGCGTCGCCGCGGGGATCTGCGGGGCGAGGGGCGCTCCGAGCAGGGCGCGCAACTCGCTTTCCCAGGGAATCGATGCATCGAGCGCCTCGATGTCGGGCAGCGACGTGGCGCCAAACGGTGCTGTCGGCGCGAGGCCGCCGGCCGCATGTCGCTGAAACGGGACCGCCGCAGGCGCCCCGAGCAGGGCGCGCAACTCGCTTGCTCCGGGAACCGACGCATCGAGCGCGGCGATGTAGGGCAATGATGTGATGTCGAGGGGCGTCGATGGCGCTGTCAGTCCGAAACCGCCGACCGCATTTGGCGGCACGAGTGCGCCCGGCGGTTCGTCGAACGGGGTGCGCACCTCACCCGCCGCCGGAACCGATGGGTCCGGCGTGGCCGCGCCGCCTATCGGCGTGGCAGACATCGGCTTGGCAGACAGGGGCACCTCGTTCACCGAGGTGGGGGGCTGAGGCGCAGATGGCGCTGTCAGTCCGAAACCGCCGACGGCATTTGGCGGAACCAGCCAGCCTGGAGGGTCGCCGAGCAACGCGCGCGTCCCGCCGTCTGACGGCAGTGACGCCGCCGGCACGGATGTGGTGGGTGGAGGCATGGATGGCGGTGCCGGTATGGCACCACCAGCCGGATAGGCCGGCATTGAACTGGCCGGTGTCGATGCCGATACGGCACTATCGACCGGATAGGTAGGCATCGGACTGCCCGGTGCGGGGACAGCAGGCAGCGGGTTATCCGGCCGCATCCGGAACATATCGTTGGCCAACTGCGTCAGCCAGCCAATGTCGGGCAAGGTGTATGTGCCAGGTTCAGGCATAAGTGTCGCCATAGGCATGATACTTGCCGATTTCGACGTTCTCCAGCACGCCAAGAGCGTCGTCGGTCAGTACCGCGAGCGAGCAGTAAAGCGAGATCAAATAGGACGCGATTGCCTTGCGGTTGATTCCCATGAAGCGGACCGCGAGGCCCATGCTCACTTCGCCCGGCAGGTTCGGCTGATACAGACCCACCACGCCCTGACGCGCCTCACCGGTGCGGATCAGCAGGATCTTGGACTTGCCTGCGACAACCGGGATTTTATCGGATGGCACCAGCGGAATACCGCGCCAGGTCAAGAAGGGCGAGCCGTACATGGTCGTCGTGGGCGGCGGCACGCCGCGGCGGGTGCATTCCCGCCCGAACGCCGCGATGGCCGTGGGATGGGCCAGAAAAAACCCGGGCTCCTTCCAGACCTTGGTGATCAGTTCGTCGAGGTCGTCCGGGGTAGGAGAGCCGGTGCGGGTGCTGATCGTCTGGCCCGGTCCCACGTTGCTGAGCAGGCCATAGCTGGTGCTGTTGATCAGTTCGCTTTCCTGCTGCTCCTTGATCGCCTCGATGGTCAGGCGAAGCTGCTGGGCGATCTGATTGTGCGGCACGCTGTAAAGATCGGAGACACGGCTGTGGATGTCGACCACCGTGGTGACCGCGCACAGGTTGTACTCGCGCGGCTTCTCCTCATAGTCGACAAATACCTCCGGCAACTCGTGCTCGTCTGCCGGCGAGCAGTCCACCACCACGCGGGAGGCGTCGCGCACCTTGTTCAGCCGGAACACGCCGGCTTCCACAGGCAGCCATTGCAGGCACCGCGGAAGCCACCGTGGCGTGATGATCGACATCATCGGCACGGACTTGGTCGCATTCGCCAGTTGGCGGGCGGCGGCGTCGCCCAGTGCCATTTGCGGTGGAGGTGCGTCGGACATTTTGCTTCTCGCTGTTTGTGGGGCACTCTGGCCCGAATAACCCGATGTCAGCGCGCAGGGTCACCGGCATTGTGCAGCGCGGCAAGGGCGGTTTTGCCGCGGTTGCGCAGTTTCATCCGTTATAGCAGATTTCTTTCTATTTGGGTCTCGGAATAATAAAAACCGCTCCAAGCTGCGGGGAGTTGAAATTTTCTTTCCAGTAACTAACCATGCGGCCTATCAGTCCCCGGTCTCGACTTCAGTTGGACCCTAGCCGTAGCAAGCGGTAGCCTGAGCTGGTGGAGCAGGTCTTGCAAAGTGCCTGACGCGCCATCGGAATCGAAGTGACGATCAGGAATGAACCGGCGCGGACCCTGCTCGGCGAGACGCTTAAAACCTCCGTGCCGACGCCCTAACTGTTGGGCCGCAACCACGGCACCGGGTTCACCGGCGTGCCGTCGCGCCGCAACTCGACGTAAAGCGCCGGGCGCCGTGCCTCCGACCCGGGCTCCCACATCGGCATCACGCCCATCGGTTCCCCCGCGACAAGGCTCTGACCGAGCTTCACGTCCAGCCGGTCGAAGCCGGACAGCACCACGTGGTAGCCGCCGCCGCAGTCGATGATCAGCAGCAGCCCGTAACTGCGGAAACTCGCCGCGAACACCACCCGCCCGCCGCAGGGTGCGATCACGTGAGCCCCCGGCGGCGCATGATACGACACGCCCGTCGCAGGGCCGGCTTCCGTCTGCTCACCCCAGCCTTTGACCACCACCCCGATAACCGGCGGCTGCAACTGCCCATGCGGCTCCGTGCCAAGTCCGATGGTCCCGGCACCCGTCGGGTGAGCGGCCACGGCTTCCCTTGCGTGCGCCGCCTGCGCCTCAGCGGTGTGCTTCTGCCGATCGGCGCGGGCCGCGTCCTCCCGAGCCTTGGCCGCATCCGCACCCCGCTGGGCCTCGAGCGCCGCCAAGGCGGTACGCAACGTATCCATGCGCGTCGCCGCGGCGGCGGCCTGGCTGGCGGCCTGGTCGGCCAGCGCTTCCGCGGTCGCCTGTTCGGCATGTGCCGCGGCGATCTGCTGATCCAGTGCATCCGCCTCGTGTTGCTGCGCTCTCTCGGCATCTGCCAGGCGCGGCGCCTCCTGCCGCAGCGCTTCGGCGGCCGCGTCCACCTCCGCCTGATCGCGGCGCAGCGCCTCGGTCTCGGTTTCCATTTGCCGCGCCAGGCCTTGCAGAACCAGCACGCCGCGCAAGGCTGCATCGGGGGGCACCGGCATCGCCAGCAGGGTCTCGGCCGGATAGAGCGACAGCCGCTCGATCAGCGGCAGCAGCGGCTGCATCGCCTTGGCGCGGGCCTGCACCCGCTGCTCCGCGTCCCGCCGCCGTTGCGCCAGTCCGTCGATCCGCGTGGCGACTTCGGCGGTCGCGATCTCCGCCTGTTGCAGTTTGGCCGCTGCCTCCACACGTTCCTGGGCCAGCCGCAGCATCTCGGCCGTGGCCCGCACGGCCCGGTCAGCGGCGTCCTTGTGCGCAGCGAGTTGCTCGTTGCTCAGCCGTTCGGCGTCGCGCAGGTCCCGCCGCGTGTCGTCCTCCCGCGTCGAGACCGCAAGGACCGCCGCCGGCGCCAATGCAATCAGCACGGCCAGCAGGCGCGACAGCGCGACCAGGGGCGATCCTTTGCTAATGGGCAATCACCATCGGTTCGTTCATCACCAGCCGTTCCGGGGCCGGGCCGGAGACAGTCACGCCGCTCGCCAGGATGATGTCCAGGCGGAACGGGTGCGTGCCGCCCGGCGCATGCACGCCGTCGAACCAGAGTTCACTGGCGATTCCGCTGCACAGCGTGTTCAGCGGATGATAGACGCCGGTGCGGTTGAGAACCTCGTGCACATCGGGACGCGGCCGCCAGACCGGTGCGTGACGGGTCACATCGCCCAGCGTCAGCCGCACCCACTGCACATCCGTGTTGCACAGGCACCATCCGCCCACGGATACGACGACGCCCTCCGGTGTGTCGCGAGCCAGAAGCTCGACGGACCAGCGCGGCGCGACGCCCCCCAGCGCCGCGGCGGCTCCCGCTTCACCGACACGCGGCGGCGATGGCGGCGGCGTGAAGATGCGCACGGCGGGACCCGAAGCCTTCGTCAGCCAGAGCAGCATGGATGCCGATCCATCCTGGCGCGCGAGAAGGCTGAAAAACGGTTGTCCGACCGCGGCGGCCAGTGCGCCGAACGTCTCGGAAAAACTGTCCGGCGCACCCGCATCCCGGCAAATCCGGTGCGTCGTCTCGGCGCCGGCCGGGTCGGGGTCCAACGGGATCATCTC
>JBEKLE010000365.1:0-6613 GCA_050010355.1 Rhodopila sp.
TTCAGCCGCATCACCAACGCGAGGTCATCCGCGTTTTCACGGAGCAGCCGCAGTATGTCCTCGGCCTGGGCCCGAGCGGCGATGCACTGGGCGGCGAGATCGGCCTCATTCGCGTTGACCGGGAGCAGCGCCGCCACCTTGGCGATGGCGGCGTGGTTTCTGGTGCGCAGGGCTTCGGGCGTGTCATCGAGCGGCGGCGGGAGCAGGTCGGTTAGGGTGTATACGATCTGGTAATACAGGTGGGTGGAGAGGTTGGTGGCTGGGGGCGGTGGGGGTGAGGCTTCCATTCCTGGAATTTAGACTGATATAGGAAATAAGTCAAGATTGTTGTTGCGGTTCAGGTCCAGGTCGTCGGGTGAGTGTGGGTGGCGCCCGGTTTTGCACACGGTATCGCTGGGCGAAGGATCCGTCCGGACATGACCGCTTCAGGCCGATGCCGCTCGGCGCCCACGGTGGTCGTCTAGACAAGCGGCGCAGTTTCTCCAGATCAGTCGTTGATGGTCGTAGCGGCAAATGGCTGGATGTTTGGGTTCCGAACAGTCCGGCTTTAAGGCGCCGGGATTGGAATCGGACGTCTTGCCGATGACAGGTATGGCAGAGATTAGCAGAAAGCCGTCTGATGATCGGCAAGGGATAGCTAACATGTTCGACAGATATGCGATGCGGTTGTTATGGTGGCGCAGGAGCGTTGGTCTAGTCTCTCGAACCAGGTATTGAGGACACGCGATGATGGGCCTCGGTAAAGCGCTAAAGCACGCTGCGACCCTGACAAGCGACGAGGTCGCCTCGGGACGGCGTCAGGCAGACCAAGGACGCCAGCGCCTTGCGCCAAGCCGCGCGATCTAACGTGGCGATTGGCGCGAACAGGCCATCGTGGACTTCTTATGGCTGCTAACCTTTATAGCCTCATCGCCGGCACTCTGCAGTCGATGACCCACGCGGAGCTGAGCGAGGCGCCGCAGCAAATCGCCGGCTTGGTCGTCCCAAACGATGAGGGCCTCACAAAGCGGCAACGTATCGAACTGGCGCTCAAAAACTTCACACAGGAGGATTTGGCTCGTTTAGCGCTGAAGTTCGTCGATCACAGAGGAGGCATCGCCCTCAATGAGGCGGCCCGCGAGGTGCTTGAGGCCAGCGACCCACCCCTAACCCGCATCACCCGGCGCGACGTCGCGAGAGTCTTCGGAGATAATCTCGCCGGCGAGCGTGGGACGGTGGAGATGGTCGAAAGGCATTTTGCTCTCTCCACTCCCCTTGGGCTGATGTTCGGAATCGGCGGCCGAAACCTGCGCGACCAAATCGGACAGCATATGGATCGGAATCCCGGCGATTGGTCGGTGGAGTTCCTGTTCGGGGAGATCGGCGCATTCGACTGTTCCATAGCTCGGTTCGGAGCGTTGCTTGAAGAAGCTGTTCACCCCCTCTCCCGGTCGGAAGACGAGCAGTTGCGAACGGTCGTCGCCCTCAACAAGGTTCTTGCGCGCGATGGATACGAGCTGGCGCAGGAAAGCGAATCCTCCGGTCATCCGATCTTTACTTTCCGTCGCCTCGTGCGTGGGGTCGGCGGTCGGCCTAAGAACTTGATCTTCGCCTCGCGAGGACCCAAACCGGAGATCGGTTTTGCCGACGCCATTAACAACGACATCGTCATTCTGTCCGGAGAGGAAAGCTGCCTAGTTTACGACCGGCCAATCAGCTCCACTAACGGCCTTTTCTGGTCTGAGCTCGTCGCTTGGTGGAGCGAGGTCACGCCAGGAGCCAATGCAGCAAATCTCGGAAAGCGCCTCCAACAATCCTTGGCTTCAGACGCGGAGTGCAAGCTCTTCGCCACCTACTTCAAGCTCTATCGAGCCGTCCTCGGTGAGGCACTACTGCCCGCGCTTCTGCCGCAGGTCTATCTTCACTATGATCCCGCTGTCGTGAAAGCCCTGCGTCATCGCCTTCCTCTTCCGCGTCAGCGCATGGACTTCCTGCTGCTCCTCCCTGGGCGCCAACGCATCGTTCTGGAGGTGGATGGAAAGCACCACTTCTCGGAGAACGATTGTCCGTCGTTGAAGATCTATGCCGATATGGTGTCGGCAGACCGTGAGTTGCGGCTTGCCGGATATGAGGTCTACCGGTTCGGAGCGAATGAGCTAGTCGGCGAGAGCGCCGAATCGAGGATCGCTGACTTTTTCGAAAAGCTCTTTCGACTGCATAGAGTCCTGCAGTGAAGTGCCGCCCAGGTACATTAAGCGTCCCACTTGGGTCGAAACCGGCCAATCACTGAACGTCGAACGAACGGCAGGTTTCCGGCCTCGCACGCTCCGGACCTGCCATTCCGCTATCGGCCAGCTCAAGACATTCAAACTGACCCACTACCAGACCGGCAGCTATCGGCCAGTTCAAGACATTCAAACTGACCCACTACCCTTTGATCAGTCGCGGGAAGGCGTGGATCCCGACCCCGGCCTTCGCCGGGGCAGGCTCTGTGTCGGGATGACGGCAAAGCGCTGGCGGAAAGTCGGTGTCACCACGTTCAAACCGCTGACAATGGCGGCGCCACGTCCTCCAGCGATCGTCGTTCCGCATTCGCGGCAAGAAACCCGGCGACGACCGCCGCCACAACCATCAGCACACCGCCCAGCAGATACCCGTAGAAGATCGACATCCTTGATCCGGTATCGATCAGCGCTCCGAACAGGGCCGGGCCGGCGACCCCGCCGACGCCCGTGCCGAATGCATAGAACAGAGCAATAGCGATCGCCCGCACCTCCAGCGGGAAGCTCTCCCCGACCGTGAGATAGGCCGAACTTGCCGCGGCCGATGCGAAAAAGAAGATTACCGTCCAGGCCAGCGTCTGTTGCACGGCGTCCAGCCAGCCCATCGCGAACATCCAGCCGGTCAGCGCCATCAGCACGCCGGACAGACCATAGGTCGCAGTGATCATGATGCGCCGGCCGATCGTGTCGAACAGCCGTCCCAACACCAGAGGTCCGAGAAAGTTACCGACTGCGAATGGCAGAATGAAAAGCCCGACCTTGCCGGAGGGCACGGCGTAGAACCGGGTCAGGATCAGCGCATACGTGAAGAACACCGCGTTGTAGCAGAACGCCTGCGCCGCCATCAGCGTCACGCCGAGCCAGGTCTGCCGCCGATAGGTTGTGACCAGGGCCGCTGCTCCGGCCTTGAACCACGACTGCACGTCGGTCCGCAGCGTCAGGAACCCCGGGGGCACAGGCGGCAGGGGGCGGCCGGTCTCGCGCTCGATCCGTGCCTCGATTTGGCTGACGATGCGTTCGGCTTCCTTCGGCTGGCCGTGGGTCATCAGCCAGCGTGGACTTTCCGGCAGGAAGCGGCGCAGCAGAAGAACGATGAATCCGAGGATGCCGCCGATGATGAAGGCGGCGCGCCAGCCGATCTCCGGTGGCATGATCGCCGGGTCCAGCACGACGGTTGCGCCGAGCGCGCCGATGGCGGCACCGATCCAGAAGCTGCCGTTGATTACGAGGTCCGTGAAGCCGCGGCGACGGGCGGGGATCAGTTCCTGGATCGTGGCGTTGACTGCGGCATATTCGCCGCCGATGCCGGCGCCGGTGAGCAAACGGAAAAATGCGAACGACCGGAAGTTCCAGGACAGGCCGCAGGCGATGGTGGCGACGAGGTAGACCAGCACAGTCACGGTAAACAGCTTTTTGCGACCCAGGCGGTCGGTCAGCCAGCCGAAGAACAGCGCCCCGCCGACAGCGCCGATCAGATAGGCGCTGGCCGCGGCGCCGATCTCGCTGCCAGTCAGATGCAGCATCGGGCTTTCCGACAGCGCGCCGGACAGCGATCCGACGATGGTGACCTCCAGCCCGTCCAGGATCCAGGCGATACCGAGGGCGAAAACCACCAGCCAGTGAAAGCCACTCCAGGGCAGGCGATCCAGCCGGTTCGGGACATTTGTTTCGTACACTTTCGTCCGATCCGACATTGCCCGCCCTGCCATTTTGTTGCCTACTCCGCCGCGCTATGACCCCGGAGAGCCGACAGATGGATGCTTTCGAGGCCTCGGTTGAAGCAACGATCGCGCGATGGTTCGCGATCGCGCCGCCGAATGCGCCCGCGAGGCGGCTGGCGGCGGAACTCGCCGCCACCATTTCGGCGTTCGAAGCTCTTCGCGGCACGCTGGTCTTCGAAGACGAGCCGTCCAGCTTCGAGGCGGCTTTGCAGGCGACCAAGGAGGGTGCGTGATGGCCGGTCTGGCCGATATCACGCTGATCGAGGCCGCCGACATGGTCGCCACCGGTAAGGTAACGTCGCTGGAACTGCTGCATGCCTGCTGGGCCAATCTGGACGCGGTCAATCCGCAAATCAACGCGGTGATCTGGCATGAGCGCGAGCAGGCCGAGGCGGCCGCCAATGCCGCCGACGAAGCCGTCCGGACCAGGCAGCGTCTGGGTCCGCTGCACGGCGTGCCGATGGCGCACAAGGACATGTATTACCAGGCCGGCAAACTCAGCACCTGTGGGTCAGTACTGCGCAAGGATTTCCGCCCTGCCGTCACTGCTACGGTGATCGGGCGCCTGTCGGCCGCCGGCGCCTATACGTTCGCCGGCCTGAACATGGCCGAGTTCGCGCAGAACCCGACCGGGCACAACAAGACGTTCGGGAATTGCCACAACCCGTGGAACCTGCCTTACGTCACCGGCGGCTCGTCGTCGGGGTCCGGCGCCTCGGTCGCGGCACGCTTCAACTTCATGGCGCTGGGGTCCGATACAGGCGGCTCGATCCGGCTGCCTGCCTCGGCCTGCGGCGTGACCGGGGTCAAGCCGACGCAGACGAGGGTTTCTCGGTACGGGGTGATGCCGCTGTCGTTCTCGCACGACAATGTCGGACCCTTGGCCCGCACGGCACGCGACTGCGCGCGGGTGCTGACGGTCATCGCCGGCCACGATCCGCTGGACCCGACCAGCGCACGGGAACCCGTGCCGCGCTACGAGGCGGCGATGGACGGGGATCTGCGCGGCGTGCGGATCGGCGTGCCCACCAATGTCTTTCTGGACGGCGCGGACGAACCAATCGTCGCGGCGATGGAGACCGCGCTTCTGGTGCTGAGCGGGCGCGGCGCCACCGTCAGCCGTCTCGAACTGCCGTTGATGGACGCGGTCGCGGCCTACGGCGGCATCGTGTCCCGCGTCGAGGCCGCGCCGATCCACGCCGAATGGATGCGCTCCGATCCGCAGGCTTACGGCGCCCATATCAGCGCCCGGATGTATCCGGGATACGCGATTCCGGCCGCCTATTACGTTGAAGCGCTGAGCCGCCGCGGGCCCGTACTGAAAGCCTTTGCGGGCGAGGTCTTCTCCAAGGTCGATGTCGTAGTGACGCCGACGATCCGGACCTGCCTGCCGACGCTGGAGGAGACCGATATCGACAACGGTCCGCCCGGCACCGAACACAGGTTCATGGCGTTGTCGGCGAACACGCGGCCGTTCAACTATCTCGGCCTGCCGGCGATCAGCGTGCCATGCGGCTTCGACCTGAACGGCTGCCCGATCGGGCTGCAAATTGCCGGACGTCCGTTTGGGGAGGGCCGCATTCTGAAGGTCGCCGGCGCTTACCAGGCGGACACGCGCTGGCACTGGCAGCGGCCACCGATCCTGGCCGCCGCGGCATGAGCAAGCCGAAAGTTGCTTTCATTGGCACCGGGGGCACCATCGCCTCGCTGGGCCGGGGGCCGCTCGATCTGCAGGACTATGGTGCTGCGGGCAACGTGATGCATGCCGATGAAATTCTGGCGCACTGGCCGGAGACCGCGCTGGTCGCCGATGTGATGGCTGTGCGTTATCGCAACATCGTCAGCCCGGCGATCGGATTTCCCGAGTGGAAGGCACTCGCCGCGTTGTGCGAGCAGTTGGTGCGCGATCATCCCGGCCTGGCCGGGATCGTCATTGGCCACGGCACGGCGACGCTGGAGGAAACGGCCTATTTCCTCAACCTGACGGTCAAGGTTTCGGTGCCTGTCGTGGTCGTGGGCGCCCAGCGACCTTCAAGCGCGCTGTCCAGCGACGCCGGGCTGAACCTGGTCAACGCCATCCGGGTCGCTGCCAGCCCCGACGCCCGGGATATGGGCGTGCTGGTCGTGTTGAATGATGAAATCCACGCGGCGCGGGAGGTGACGAAGACCGCGACGATGCGTCTGCAAACGTTCCGCACGCCCGACTTCGGGGTGCTCGGTCATGCCGACGGCGATGCCGTGGCGTTCTACCGGCGGCCGATCCGCCGGCACGCACCTGATACCGAATTCGATATTTCCGCCATCGAGGCGCTGCCGCGGGTCGATATCTCGTACTCCTATGCGGGAGGCGACGGCGTGGCGGTGCACGCCTTCATGGCGGCGGGCGCCAGAGGCATCGTCGCGGCCGGATTCGCGCCCGGCTTTTGCACGCCGGGGGAAATCGAGGCGCTGACCGAGGCGGCAGGGCAGGGGATCATCGTCGTGCAATCCACGCGCGCCGGATCGGGAAGGACGTTTCGAGGGACCAAGCTGCGGCAGGCGGGATTTCTGATTGCCGATAACCTCAATCCGCAGAAGGCGCGCATCCTGTTGTCCCTGGCGCTGACAGTGACCACCGATCCGGACACGATC
>JBEKLE010000366.1:0-6594 GCA_050010355.1 Rhodopila sp.
GCCGGATTGTGCGTCCGTCGTGCGCGTCTTGCCATTGTCGCTCCTGATAGGCGGCATTCTCGCCGCTCTCAGGCAGATTTTCCACTTATCGGCCTGTCCGAATTTGGCCGGCCACCTCTATCGCTTCACGCACCGGCCGTTTCGCGAGGTATGGCCGATCGAGATTGAATTCGATCCGATAGACGCTGTTGCTGTACTGGTATCCGTCGGTGACAAAGCGCAACCTGGTTTTTTGCTTGAGCCGGTCAATATCGGACAGCGGAACCGGCGGGCCGGGCGCCAGATCGACCGCACCCGATTCAACAGCCGCAGAGCGTGCGGCGGCATCGGGCATGATGGCAAACACCAGCCGGTCGATATATGGTTTCGGCTGATCTCAATAATTGGGGTTGCGTTCATACACGATCTGGCTGCCGCGCACCCATTCCTTGAAACGGTACGGTCCCGTCCCGACCGGGGCGTCATTCAATGGGATGCCCAACGATTTTCTGACCTTCCAGCAGGTGACGCGGGACGATCGGTGTCTCCGACGCCGCCAGGGCAGTCAGCAAATAGGGGGCGGGCCGCGACAATTTCAGCGAGACCGTCAGCGGATCCGGCGTGGTGATCTCCGCAACATTGGCGAAAGCGCTCTGCCCGCGTGGGTGAACCTGCTTCAATGTGGCGATGGAAAACGCAACGTCCGCGCTTGTGAATTCCTCGCCGTCATGCCAACGCACGCCAGGGCGCAGCTTGAACGTACAGTCCAGTCCGTCTGGGCTCACGGACCATGACATCGCAAGCTGCGGCTTGGGAGTCAGATCGAAGTCATAGGTCAGCAGCCCCTCGTTGGTCTTCGAACTGGTGAAAAGCGAGACAACCGCGTTGTTCGTCAGCGTCAGCAGGGTCGGTGGTTCGGGATCGAGCAGCACCCTCAGGACGCCACCGCGGATCGGGGTTCGTTCTGCGGTTCTTCCCGCTAGCGGCAGCAGGCTCCCGCCGGCCAGTCCTCCGAGAATGGAGCGGCGGAGAATAACGGTTGAACGAGTCATATCGGCTGCTCAGGCGTTTGATAGCGCGCGGACCCGGACCAGACCGTCGCGACGAAGCTGCTCGACGATCTGGTCGCCCCAGCGGACATAGGCGTCCAGGGTGACGCGCCTTTCGTCCAGGGTCGGTAGGCGAGGAAGCGCCTCGGATGGGTCCAAGGCGGGCTGGTCACGCCCGCAACGCGGCTCCCCCAGGCCAGCCTGGATCCAGCCTTGCGTGCCTCCGGCCAGCGCCAGGATGCGCCTCTGTGTGAGCCAGAAAAGATCCGCGGCGGCGAGGCGTGCGAGCGCTCCGTCGGATGACGTCATAACGATCGGGTCCGTTCCAGGAATCCGGTCGAGGTTGCGTTGCAGCGTGGAACGGCGGGCGACGATGGAGCCCGGGATATAGATCCGTTCGCGGAAGTAAGGCGGCGCGGATTCAAGGTCCAGCAGCGTGGCGCCGCACGTGAGCAAGGACCCAAGGTCGCTGGGCTGAATCTCCTCACCGCCATAAAAACCGCCCAGGATTTTCTGGGATCCGGGCCCTGTTTCGAATCGCTCGGCCTCGCTGGCCGCGTAGACGAAAACGTCGTCCAGATCGAGCTGATAAAGCCAGGAAGCTGTGATGGTGGCGCGGACCAGGTCAGGATCATCGACCAGCACAATCCGCGATTTATGAACGCCTACGTAACGGTCCGTCGCCTGGACCAGTTGCCCGCCCGGGGCCGATACAGCACCAGGCAGGTGACCTGCCTCAAACTCCTCGGGCGTGCGAACGTCCAAGAGATACAAGGAGCGGATGCTGCGTTCCGACTGTAAATGATCAAGGTCCGCCGCGCTGATCTCCTGACAGGCGAGTTTCGCGGCAACGCGCGCCGCGGCCTCTCGTGCCTTGGCCAAGCCGTCATCCGACGGCCCCCACGCCTGCGCGGTCGCGCCTCGGGCGGGTTCGAAGCCCGAAAGCATCCAGGCGGCAGTGTCATTTTCCAGCGATACAACCGGATTTGGCAGGCCGGCGTTCCGAAGCGCCTGCGCACCGATGATCGCCCTGGTGCGTCCGGCACAATTCACCACGATGCGGGTCGTCGGTGACGGCACCGCGTCAAACACCCGATACAGCAGTTCCGCGCCCGGCGCGGCGAGACCGCCGGGGATGCTGACATAGTTGAATTCATCCAGCGGACGTGTATCGAGGACCACCATGTCGGGATTCGAGTCGATCAGGACACGGAGTTCCGTCGCGGAGATCTTGGGCGTGTGGTAATGCCGTTCAACGAACTCACCCAGAGCCTTGCTGAGGGAATTAAGGCCGGTGATCAGTTCGTGGCCTTCCGCCGTCCAGTTTTGCAGACCGCCTGCCAGCACGCGTACGTTACGATATCCGATCGCACGCAGACGTTCCGCCGCGGCCTGTGCCAGGCGCCCACCATCGTCATCGGTCACCACAATGCGCACGCCGCCCCGGGGCAACAGCCTCACCGCTTTCAGTTCGATCTCGCTGAACGGAAGTTCAACGGCGACCGAAATATGGCCCGACGCATAGCGGTCGCCTTCGCGGACATCGACGATGGCGACTTCTTCGTCATCCAGGACAAAACGTTTCAGTTCCGACGGTGTTATATCAGGAAGCGTGACGACCTCGATGTCAGCCATGTTGATCTCCCGGATTGCGAATATTTCGAGCTAGCTGTTCCACGGCCGCTAATGGCAAATCCCGTAACTTCCAGCCAGCAATACCCTGGATGGGGTCTCCGGAACCGTCACGGAAGCAACCAGTTGCCGGCGACGGGCATCGAAGACGGCAACCTGCCTGGCATCAGGCAGGGGAAGATAGAGTTTCTGTCCGTCGGGCGTAACGCCGCCACGCGCCGGTGCCGCGGCGAGTTGGACGGCGCCCAATGGCTGGAGCGCGTCCAGATCATACAGCAAAAGCGCCTGTGTCGTTGCGCTCGGAACCAGCGCGAGCGATTCGAACCAGGCTGTGTAAACGATGTTTACGCCTTTCGCCGCTTTCAGAATGGTCGTCGATCCAGCAGTGGATTCGCGCACCACGGTCAATGTCCCAAGTTGGTTGTTGCCGATCAGCAAATATGCGCCGGATGCCGAGGGAAACGCCCCGTCGATCCGGCGCCCGCCGGGATCGGTGTGAGCGCTTGCCGGTGTTGCAAATCGATAACGCCGATGTCGCCGCTTTCCGATTGCGCGAACAGACGCTGTCCGTTCGGCGACCGCGTCAACGCAAACGTCGCCGGCAGCAGGCCCGTATCGATGAACCGGATCACCTGCGCCGTCGCGGCATCGATGACGGCGACGGCGCTGCTGTTGCCTCCTGCGAGGAACAGCGTCTTGGCGTCGGCACTGAACACCATGTCTTGCAGCGGGGCTGGTCCCGTCACGGCGCCAAGGGTTTGGCGCCGCAGCAGGTCAATCAGGATGAGGCGCCCGGTTTCGGGGTCCGCCAACGCCGCGGTCAGCCCGTCAGGTCCAATCGTGATCCGCCTGGGAACGAAGGGAACAGCCTCCTCGACGATCTCGCCGGATACCAGATCCACGATGTCGACGCGCGCCGTTTTGCCGTCGATGGCGAGCAGCTTGCTGATCGACGATGCCAGTTCGACCTGCGCCGGAACCATGCCGGCATCGATCGTGCCGGCGATCTGGTCGGTGTCAGGATCGATGAAGGGGATCCGCGGCGATCCCGGCATGGCTCATGTCGATCGTCGGCAGATTGGCGTGCGCCGCTCTCGCCGCGATGAACGGCCCAACGAGGCAAACGACGCCTCGGCGCGTGAGACGCGGGGCAACTTCGGTATCAGGGGCTGGCGGCATCGCGCGCTCACGAGATAGAACTGCCGGACCCTAATCCACGTTTCAGTGTGTGTAAATGGGTCGACGGGTGAGTTTTTATAACTATGGACGGGCGGCAAACCATTGACCTACACGCAAGATGTGTGTGGAATGCGATCTGCAACACACCTGCCAAGAGGCGAGACTGTCATGTGGGAATTGTCGCGTCGTAAGCTGCTTGCCTCAACCTTCTCGGCTGGTCTGGTGCCTCTGGCCACGGCCTGGGCCGAAGCCGCGCCGCTGGAAGGGCCACCCCGGAAGGTGACTCTGGCCTGGATGCCCACCGCTCTGTGTCACATCGCGGTCCCCGTCGCGGAAAAGCAAGGCTTCTTCCAGAAGCATAACCTCGACGTGGAATTCGTGAACTGGGCCGGCTCGACCGACCTGCTGCTGGAAGCGATCTCGACCGGCAAGGCAGATGCTGGCGTCGGCATGGTTCTGCGCTGGCTTAAGCCAATGGAGCAAGGATTTGACGTGAAACTGACCGCCGGAACGCACGGCGGATGCATGCATGTCCTTGCCGCGTCTGACTCTGGCCTGACCGCGATCACCGATCTGCGGCACAAGCGTGTCGGTGTCGGCGATGTCTCCGGTGTCGATAAGAATTTCTTTTCGATCGTGTTGCAGAAGAAGGGGATCGATCCGAACAGTGAGGTTGAATGGAAGCAATTTCCGCCGGACATGCTGGGCGAGGCGCTTAAGAAAGGTGAGATCGACGCGCTCAGCACAAGCGATCCCCTCGCGTTCATCCTGAAACGGGACAACGGCCTGATCGAGGTCACCAATAATCTCGAGAACGGCTATCAGACTCTCGCGTGCTGCGTGCTTGGGGTCCGCGGCAGCCTGATCAGGAATGACAAACCGACGGTGGCCGCGATTACGCTGGCCTTGATTGAAGCCGCGGCGTGGGCCAATGATCATCCGGACGAATCCGCCGAGATCTACGCACCCTATGCACCGAAGCAGCGGGCATCGGACCTTGCGAAAATGCTTAAATCCGTGACCAGCGATGTGCATCCGATCCAGCAGGAATTTCAGCAGCAGATCGCGCTCTACGTCGAGGACCTGAAATCGGTTGGCGTGATCAAATCCAGCGTCGATCCGGCGAAGTTCGCCGGCCGGGTCTGTGCGGATGTCCTGGTATAATCCATCCCAAAGTCCGACCCGAAGTCGCTGGAGGAAAACCGATGGTCTCCGCCAACCCCGCCTTGTCCAAGCCCGATCCCCGGTTCGGAATCTGGGCGCAGGTCTACGGCGCATCAGGCTCCTTCTTTCATCCCGAGGATCCGCCCTATGCCTCGTGGGAACGCAACAAGCGCCTGATCCTGGAAACCGAGGCGCTCGGCTTCGAGTCGACCCTCGTCGCGCAGCATGTGTTCAATCCCCGCGACGATGAACGTGATCAGTTGGAAACCTGGACGGCAAGCACCGCACTGGCCGCGGTTACGAACCGGATCGAGATCATCGCGGCGATCAAGCCCTATTTGTTCCATCCTACCATCCTGGCGAAAATGGCGAGCCAGATCGAGGAGATCAGCCAGGGCCGTTTCTCCATCAACCTGGTAAGTGCCTGGTTCAAATCGGAATTCGAACGCGCCGGCATCCCATTCGCCGATCACGACGAACGCTACGAATACGGGCGCGAATGGATCAGCGTTTTCCGCTCGCTGTTCACTGGCGAGCGTGTCAATTTCGCCGGACGGCACTTCAACATTCAGGACTACCAGATCCGTCCGGTCGGACGATACCGGCCGCGGCCGACCATTTACGCGGGCGGGGAGTCCGAGCAGGCACAGGCCCTCGCGGCAGATACGGCAGATGTCTGGTTCATCAACGGTCAACCGCCCGACGATGTCCGCCGCCTGATCGAAGCCGTCGCGGCGCGTCCTCGCCAAGGCCCGCCTGTTCGCTTCGCCCTCTCCGCGTTCGTCGTTGCCCGGGAAACGGCGGAGCAGGCAGAAGAGGAATTGCGGTATCTGGTCAGCCTCGCCCAGCAGGACGCGCCGCTCCGTCAGGTCATGGCGACACGCACCGACCCGCGGGCCGTGATGTTCCAGACCTTTGCCCGCAATCCGGCATTCGGCAGCAACGGTGGAACCGCCGCCGGCCTCGTCGGCACGTACGACACGATCGCCGCCCGCATCCGTCAGTTTGCAGATCTGGGGATTGAGACCTTCATGCTCCAGTTCCAGCCGTTCGAGGCCGAAATGCGCCGCTTCGCGTATGAGGTTCGCCCGCGCGTTGAGCGGTTGATCAAGGCCGCCGCGTGACTTTCCTGCCGTCCGGAGCACCGCCCACAAATCAACGCTGGAGGCGCGTGTCTAACGATTGACCACGCCCAAAGAATGTTGATGGGTGGGGCCGTCTTGGCCGAAGCGGGTTCCAGAGCCGAATCGTTCTGTTTCAAAGGATTTCATTTATGCCACTGGACAGCGCCTCATTCGACGTTATCGAGCCTCGAAGGCAACGGCGGCGCCTGATGGCTAGGTTGCCGCAACCGTCGTCAGCCTGGCCGTTGCGCTGCCTGCGTCGGCTGAACCACGCCAAGGCGGCGTTATTCGCTACGGCCATGAGCAGGAGCCGCCATGCCTTTACACAGGTTGGGTCCAGGCGGGTTATACCAACTCGCCTAAACAAAGACTCGCCCATAGGAGGCACCCAGTTGACAGCATGTCCGTGGTTCGATTCGTTACGGCGAACGGAATTCGGACCAGGGGACGGGATGATGGGATCGCCG